>CAJOHG010000045.1 GCA_905234395.1 uncultured Selenomonadaceae bacterium | reverse complement strand
ATTCTGCGGACGTTTGCAGGTTCCAGACCGCTTTACATTCCCAAAGGCGGCGCAGTCGGTCGCAGTGCGTCCAGAGGCTTTGCGATTGTCGATCATGAGCAAGACGGCTTGAAAGGTTTGTTTACGATTGTCGGCGGCAAATTTACGACGTTCCGATTGATGGCGGAAAAAATGTGCAATCAAATCTGCGCCAAACTCGGCAACAAGACTCCTTGTCGCACGGCTGAAGAACCGCTCGTTGAGGAAGTGTCGCAGGAAGATAAAGCTCGCGCGAAAAAATTTTTCCCGTCATACGGCACGAATCTTGCGGCAACTCGTTTGGGCGTCGACAGATTTAAAAAAGTCGTTGCACGGCTTGAAAGCGATCCCGAAAGTCGCGAACTCGTCTGCGAATGTGAAAACGTCACTCGCGCGGAAGTCGAAGAGATTTGCAAGGACGACACAAGCTTTATCGTCAACGACGTGCGGCGGCGGACACGAATCGGCATGGGCACTTGTCAAGGAAATTTCTGCGCGTTGAGAGCTGCGGCTGTCTTCGCGGATATCGGCGTCGAATCAACCGCAAAAGATTCTCTGGTTCGTATGCGTGAATTTTTGCAGGGACGTTGGAAAGGAATTCGACCTGTGCTTTTGGGCAGAACGTTGCGCGAAACGGAAATGACGCGCTCAATTTACGAACTGTCGATGAACGTAAAAGGCGGTGAGCCCAAATGAAAATTTCTGATGTGATTGTTATCGGCGGCGGACTCGCGGGACTTATGGCGGCGGCTGTCGCGGCAAGTCGCAAGAAAAATGTTGTCGTGTTGACTTACGGCTCCGGCTCATTGCCACTTGCAAGCGGCGCGATTGATTTTTTCAACGCCGACAATCCCGAAGACGCTGTCAAAAATTTGCCGAATCATCATCCTTACAAAAAAATCGGCGCGAACGTTCTCAACACGGCGGCGAAATTTTTCATCGACATTGCCGCGCAGGCGAATCTGCCTTACGTCGGTCGTGTCAACGCGCAAATTCCGATTGTTACGGCTGTCGGCACGCTGAAATATTCCGCGCTCGTTCCCGAATCTATGGACGCCTCTCATCTCGCCGGCAAGAAAAAAATTTTCGTCGCGGGCATTGACGGCTTGAAAGATTTTTATCCGAAAATGCTCGTCGACAATCTCAAAAAATATTTTCCCGATAAAGAATTTCAAACCGCAAAGATTGATTTGCATTTGCTCGGCGGACGAGACATCACTTGCATGGACGCCGCGCAACTTTTGACGGACAACGAACAGATTCTTGCGAACGAACTCAAGGCGTTAAATGCCGGTGTCGACGACGCAATTATCATTCCGCCGATTTTGGGCGTTATGGGAAATTTCTCGCGTTCGGTCGTGCAAACGCAAATTCGCGCAGAAATCATCGAGACGACTTGTTTACCGCCGTCGCCGCCCGGAATTCGACTTCAACGCGCGTTCATGAAGTATTTGCAAAGTTCCGGCGTGAAATTTTTCGAGAATTCAAAGGTCGTGCGCGGAATCGTTGACGGCAAAAAAATTTCGGGCGTCGTCGTTGAAAATGCCGTTCGCGAAAAAATTTTCCGTGCAAAAAAAATTATCCTCGCGACGGGCGGCTTTTACAGCGGCGGAATTTTTATGCGCGAATTCGACAATCCCAAGGAGCCGATTTTCGACTTGCCCGTATTTTTCCCGGAAGGTGCCGAAAATTGGAGCAACGTCAATCTCTTCGACGACAAGCCGCAAGGTTTTTCGACGACGGGAATTTTCACTGACGATAATTTGAATCCGATTGACGCTGACGGAAAAATTTTGTTTGACAATCTGCACGTCGTCGGAGCGAATCTCGGCAGTTGCGATAAAATTTTTGAACGCTCTGCAGGCGGAATTGCAATCACTTCTGCCTACAAAGCCGCGACAATTTGAGGAGGGGCGATCATGAGCGACACGACTAAAGCAATTTTCACGGGCGACCGCTGTCTTTCGTGCACGTCCTGCATGGCGAATTGTCCCGTTATGGCGGCGATTAAAGATTATCGCGGACCGAAACTCGTCGGCCCGGCGCATGGAAGAATGCATTTTTCGCAGGAAGACGTTGAAGAAAGTTTGAATTACTGTTCCAACTGCAAGAGTTGCGACAGAGCTTGTCCGTCGGGCGTGGCAGTTTCAACGCTCAACATGTTGCAACGCGCGGAGTATTATAAAAATCATCCACACCTGCGCCACGAAGATATGTTGGCTCACGGCGAACGCATGGCTAAATTGATCCGCAAAATTCCGTTCGGCGCGACGTTCTCGAATATCGGCATGGGTCTTGGCAAGACGTTGGGAGTTTTCAGCGCGCTCGGTCTTGCCGGCGAAAGAAATATGCCTGCCTACGCGTCGACATCGTTCAAAGATAAATTCAACCGCATTAAACAACCGCAATCCGGCAAAAAAGTTGTCATGTTCACGGGCTGCTACATCAACGACAACGAACCGCAAGTTGGCGAAGCTTTTGTTAAAGTCATGAACGCGAACGGCTACGAGGTTTTGATTGACACCGCGTTTAATTGTTGCGGATCTCCGCTGGTCGTCACAGGATTTTTAGATGAGGCTCGCGAACACGCCGATAACAACGTCGCGCGAATTTTATATTGGAAGAGCAAAAGTATTCCCGTCGTCACGCCTTGCACGAGTTGTTCGCTCATGTTGAAGGAAGAGTATCACGAACTTTTCGGCGAACATGAAATGCACGAGGCGGCAACGAATGTTTACGACGCGTTTGAATTTTTGGAGATATTGCAGGAGCGCGGCGAATTCAACGACAATTTGAAACCGCTCAATCAAAAACTTTTGTATCACGTGCCCTGCCATTTGAAATCGCAAGCTATCGGACTGCCCGTCATTGAAATTTTGGAAGAAGTCGGCGGCGTGAAAGTTCAGACTGCTGACGCGGGCTGTTGCGGCATTTCCGGCAATTACGGCTTTCGCAAAGACAAATACGAAATTTCCATGAAGATCGGCGAAAATCTTTTCAATCGCGTAAAACAGCGCGACTTCGACAAAGTTATCAGCGACTGCGGTACTTGTCGCATGCAGATTCATCACGGCACAGACATCAAGCCCTGCCACCCGATTGAAATTTTGGCAGCCGCTTATAAATAAAATTCAGGAGGTGAAAATTTTTTCCGCGACAACGGCATCACAAATTAAGGAGGAGTTTGAATGGCAAAAGAATACGTAATGGCTCTCGACGCCGGCACAACGAGCAATCGCGCTATCATCTTCGACAAGAACTCGAAAATCGTCGGCGTGTCTCAACGCGAATTCACTCAACATTTCCCGAAACCCGGCTGGGTCGAACACGACGCCGATGAAATTTGGAGCACGATGGTTGCCGTCATGAAAGAAGCTCTCGAAAATTCGGGACTCGACGCGGCGGACATTGCGGCTATCGGCATCACCAATCAGCGCGAAACAACCGTTATCTGGGACAAGAAGACCGGACGTCCCGTTTACAATGCAATCGTTTGGCAGTCACGTCAGACCGCGCCAATCGCCGAGGCTCTCAAAGCTCAACACGCCGAAGAGTTCCAAGACAAGACCGGACTTCAAATTGACGCGTACTTTTCCGGCACGAAGATTAAATGGATTCTCGACAACGTGGAAGGTGCTCGCGCTCGTGCAGAGGCAGGCGAACTTTTATTCGGCACGATTGATACCTGGCTGATTTGGAAACTCACCGGCGGCAAAGTTCACGTCACCGATTATTCCAATGCATCCCGCACGCTGATTTACAACATCAACACGCTTGAATGGGACGACCAACTTTTGAGCTACCTTGACATTCCGAAGGCGATTCTTCCCGAAGTCAAACCGTCAAGCTGTGTTTACGGCGAAAGCTCTCCGTTGATTCTCGGCGCGGCAATTCCCGTCAGCGGTGCGGCAGGCGATCAACAGTCGGCACTCTTCGGACAGAATTGCTTTGAACCCGGCACCGCGAAGAACACTTACGGCACGGGCTGCTTTATGCTGATGAACACCGGCACCGAAATTCACAAGTCGAAAAACGGTCTCGTCACGACAATTGCTTGGGGACTTGACGGCAAAGTTGAATACGCGCTCGAAGGCTCAATCTTCGTCGCAGGCTCGGCAATTCAATGGCTCCGTGACGGCGTGCGCATGGTCGACAGTGCTCCCGATTCCGAATGGGTCGCCAAAAAAGTCAAGGATACCGGCGGCGTGTATTTCGTTCCCGCATTTGTCGGACTCGGTGCGCCTTATTGGGACATGAACGCTCGCGGCATGATTATCGGCTTGACACGCGGCACCACGAAGGCTCACATTGTCCGCGCAACGTTGGATTCGTTGGCTTATCAGACGCGCGACGTGCTTGAGGCGATGGAAGCTGACAGCGGCGACAAGTTAACTGCGCTCAAAGTTGACGGCGGTGCGTCTGCCAACAATCTCATGATGCAATTCCAGGCTGACTTGCTCGGCGTGCCTGTTGATCGTCCGCAAATCGTCGAAACAACGGCTCTCGGTGCGGCTTATCTTGCGGGACTTGCTGTCGGCGTCTGGAAGAACAAGGAAGAGCTTAAATCGGCGTGGCAACTCGAAACGCGCTTTGAACCCGAAATGAAACGTTACGAGGCTGATGCTCTCTACAAAGGTTGGCGCAAGGCTGTTAAACACGCGATGAATTGGCTCAACGATGATTAAAATTTATTTGGCTTGAAATTTTCGGCGGGCGAGAAATTTTCGTCTCTCGTCCTCCGAATTGCATTCATTCATAAATAGAAAGAAGGTTTTATCATGGATAACCTGTTTGGCGAATTCATGGGCACCATGGTACTTATCGTCTTCGGTGCCGGCGTCTGCGCAAATATGTCGCTGACGAAATCAAAAGGTCAAGGCGGCGGCTGGATTTGTATAGCTGTCGGCTGGGGATTCGCAGTCACGCTCGGCGTTTTCACGTCGACAACACTCGGAGCACCGCAAGGCGATTTGAATCCCGCTGTCACGCTCGCAAAGACTATGGCGGGAATTTACACAATGCCGCAATTTTTGGCGACATCGGCTGCACAACTCGTCGGCGCAATCGTCGGTGCAACAATCGTTTGGCTCGCTTACCTGCCGCATTGGGAAGAAACGCCCGATCCTGCAACGAAACTCGGCGTCTTCGCAACCGGGCCCGCAATTCGCAGTCCTATGGCAAACTTCCTGTGCGAGGTTATCGCAACGTTCTTCTTGATGTTCATTATCTGGATGATTTTCAGCAAACCGATTGGCGCACTCGTGCCCGGCTATGGTCCGTATATCGTCGGCGTGCTGATTTGGGCATTAGGTTTATCGCTCGGCGGTCCGACGGGTTACGCGATGAATCCTGCTCGTGATCTCGGTCCGCGCATTGCTCATGCGATTCTTCCCATTGCCGGCAAAGGCGAATCCGATTGGGGATATGCCTGGGTACCGGTTGCAGGTCCGCTCGTAGGCGGCATGTTGGCTTATATCGTTGCTTCAGCGTGCGGCGTCTTGTAAAAATTTTTTCTCCGCAACAAAAAATCCCTCCGTCAATTTTGGCGAAGGGATTTTTTAAGTGATAAAATATCAGATGTGCGCGAATTTGCCGCAACGCAAGCATTTATCACATTGAATCATTAAGCGGGCAATCGTGAACGGCGCAATAAGAAATTTCATGTCAAACCCTCTTTACTTAAACGGAATGGGAATGGTTAAACTGCCGCATTTGCTGCAATCTCTCCCGCAGTTACTTTGAAAAGTGCAACCGGAGGAAGCACTCAAAGAAAATTTCGGAACAACTAAAAATCTCACAATAAATCCCTCCTAATTATTTGAACGGGCAAGGCGACGCCAAGCTACTGCATTGAGTGCAATCTCTCGCGCAACTGCTTTGAAAAGTGCAACCTGCAAAAACCTTCAGAACAAACTTCGGAACAATCAAGAATTTCATAACGAATCTCTCCTTCAGAAACTTTTATGGCTCGGACTGTGTGCGAATCGTCTCGCCGACCGTTGAATTATCGGCAATCTTGCACTTGCCCGCGACAAACAATTTTTCTACCGCGCAGTTTGAACCTATGAAAGCGTTTTTACATTTGATGATCTCAACCGCGCAATTTTCCAAGTGAATCGTCTCCGTGTCAATAGTTTTTATATGGACACGCGAATTATTATGGTGCGAAATTCTACCGCCGAAAATCTTTGACAGAATCGCCGATCCGACTTCATTAATATCTTCGTGAAAAATTTTTAACTTATCACATTTAATCGCGTCGATTGAACCGTCCCGCGACTCCATAAGAATTTCTTTCGCAACTATTTTTTCAATGTCGGCACTTCCGCTAAGTTTGAACGTTTCGACTTGCACCGAATTAACTTCAAAAGTTCCTTCGACGGAAATTTTTTTGCCAACAATAGATTTGCCGACGCACTCGCCTTCAAGCTTGAGATTATCGCAAGAAAGTTCGTCAAATGAAAACGAACCCGAAATCTTTAATTTCTGTAAAGAAATATTATCCGGTAAAGCGGCAATGCCTTCAATGGAGTGACGTTTGCCCGCCGCATCGGTGTAAACGGCTTCACCTTCGATTTGCATTTAAATCACTCTCTTTTTGCTGTCACAAATGCCGAATCGCCAACAATGCGGAAAACATTCATTGCAACTGCCGCACAAATCCAATCTGCGCGGGCTGACTAAAAATTTCATGGCGACAACTCCTATCTTCTGTGCCTCTCTTTAAAAGCCTCTGCGTAGCCCACTCGTGTTGCCCAAGAATTGTTTCTGTCTTGAGCTCCATTGAACAAATCGCGATCGCTCATGCCACGCGAGTTTCGGCGAACTCTGTCGGCTTCCTGCGCTTGTCCCCATGCTTGACTGACAATTCAATCTTGAAGACGCCGCCGACAATACTGCCAAATAAACCCATATCAAATCGCTCCCTTCAGCTGTTCATAATAGTGATTCAAAACTTTGTCCAAGTTATATTTGACCGCACCGCAAACGGGTTGCTTATCATTGGAATTTCGCATTGCATCGGGACAGCCGCCCATGCAAATCGGCAAATAATTACATTCGCGGCACTTAATATGCTTAATAGGGTTCCATTGAATCCACGACAAATAATTTTTCTCAAGCGTGAGATTGTCGCCGTCGTTAACGTTGCCGCTTGAACATTTCAAATTGCCGACGTGGTTCCAACAGCGATAAAGCTCGCCGCGATTATCCACGACGAACGAATTGACATAATCGACGCAACAGAAATTCACGCGTGGCACAGGATAAGCTGCCATCTTGTTCACAGTAAAACCTCGCGCCAAAACTTTGCTGTAGAGCGGAATCATTATGTCGGCAAATTGCTCGTTGTTGTAGCAGTCGCTCTCAATCGACTTGCAAATATCCGTAAACGGCGACACTTGCCCGAAATCAATCTTCAAGTCCGCGTGCTTATCGATTCGCTCGGCAAGCACGTCAAGCAATTCATCGACGCGGGCAATATTTTCCTTGTCAATGTTGATTCTGACAATCACGGATAAATTTTCGTTGAGCAGGAGATTAACGCGGTCAATCAGCTTGTCAAAAGTACTCTCGCCCGTGACGTTGCGGCGTCGACTGTCGTGAATTTCCTTGATGCCGTCAATCGTGATTTGCGCGCCGTGAATCTTGTATCGCTTGAAGTTTTCAACGTCCGAATCGTCAAGCAGGCTCGCGTTCGTGATGATAAAGGCATCGTAATTGACATTGAACTTTTTGCACAGAGCAAGAAACTTTTCCGACAGCGACCAAATAATTTCTTTGGCAAGGAGCGGTTCGCCGCCGTACCACGTCACGGAAAAATTTTTCGCCCGCTCAAGATGTTGTTCGACAAAATTCACCAACGCCGCTTGAGTTTCAGAATTCATTTGACCTTTAGGATGCGTCTCAAAACAATACTTGCAACGGAAATTGCAATCAAGCGTCGGCGCAATCGTCAAGCCAAAATTCGTCATGTCATACTTGGAAAGGTTGCGATAAAACTCCAGCCGCTCCAACTCGTCAACGTCATCTTCAACGAGACAACCCGAATTTTTCATATCGGCAATCAGTTGCGCGTCGCAGTTTTTCTCGTCGTAAGAATTATTTTTCACGTCGTCGAGGACACGCAAAAAATTTTCGTCGACAACGGCAAGCGCACAAGTCGTCGCGTTGAAAAAAATCGTGGCGTCGTCATACTGTCGCAAAAAATTGTAGCGTGAAAGTTTCATGTTGTCCTCCTCTGCAAGCAATACTTGTTCGCTTATTTTACCCCCCCCCCTAAAGCCGTTTGTCAAGCTCTTTTTTCATTGACGGCAAAAAAAATTTCCCGACGAAAATTTTTCACCGGGAATATTTTTTTGTGGAAGTTCCGATAAGGCGTTTAATCAGTCCGTCAATTTTCAAGCACACCGTTTCTTTACAAGCCGCGCCGATTTTGATAAACTGTGCAAGAAGAAATTGCAGGAGGTGGCATAAGTTGAATATCGGCGATAAGGTTGTTTATCCGATGCACGGTGCCGGAGAAATCACGGGCGTTGAGGAAAACGAGGTCGGCGGCGTCGTCAACTCTTACTATATTTTTCGCCTTCCTATGGGCAACATGAAACTTATGCTGCCGGTTGACAAGGTGGAAGAAGCCGGCTTACGTGAACTTATCACTCCCGCGCAGGTCGATGAAGTTGTAGAAATTTTGACGGCGGAAACCGAACAAATTCCCGGCAGTTGGAATAAACGTTTCCACACGAATCTTGAACGGCTCAAAACCGGCAATATCTTCGACGCGGCGGCGGTTGCAAGAAATTTGTCGCGCCAAAATAATAAGAAAAAAATTTCCAGCGGCGAACGCAGATTGCTCGATCTTTCACGACAAATTTTAATCAGCGAACTTGTCTACGTCTGCAACAAATCGCCCGAAGAAATTACCGAGTGGATTGACGAATTGATTGACGTTGCGCCGCTCGAAAGTGCCGAAGAATAAATCATCCGACAAGCAAAAAGCCTCTCACGTCGTCTTGACGAGAAAGGCTTTAATTTTTTTTGGTTATGTCAGACGGAACAGCTTACATAAAATTACCGAGTGGATTGACGAATTGATTGACGTTGCGCCGCTTGAAAGTGCCGAAGAATAAATTATCCGACAAGCAAAAAGCCTCTCGCGTCGTCTTGACGAGAAAGGCTTTAATTTTTTTTGTTATGTCAGCCGGAACAGCTTACATCATGCCGCCCATGCCGCCCATACCGCCCATGCCTGCAGGTGCCGGCGGAGTCGGTTCGGGTTTATCGGCGACGAGAGTTTCAGTCGTGAGAATCATTGCCGCGATTGACGCCGCGTTTTGCAGAGCCGAACGAACGACTTTAGCAGGATCAACGATACCGGCTTTAATCATGTCGACGTATTCATTGGTCAGCGCGTTGAATCCGATGCCCTTATCGGACTTCTTGACGGCTTCAGCAACGACGGAGCCTTCTTGACCGGCATTGTTGGCGATTTGGCGAACAGGTTCTTCAATGGCGCGTTTGACAATCTCGACACCGACTTTGGCATCGCCTTCCGCCTGAACGTCGTCAAGCGCGGGAAGAATGTCGATAAACGTGGTGCCGCCGCCTGCGACGATACCTTCTTCGACAGCCGCACGAGTCGCGTTGAGAGCGTCTTCAATGCGCAATTTCTTTTCTTTCATTTCAACTTCGGTAGCCGCGCCGATTTCAATGACCGCTACGCCGCCCGCCAATTTTGCGAGACGTTCTTGAAGTTTCTCTTTGTCGAAGTCGCTCTTGGTTTCAGCGATTTGATTGCGAATCTGCGCGACGCGAGCTTGAATCTCGTCTTTGTCGCCGTTGCCTTCAACGATAGTGGTTTCCTCTTTGGTCGCACGAATTTGGCGCGCATGTCCGAGATCTGCAAAGGTGACGCTTTCGAGTTTGCGTCCGAGTTCTTCGCTGATGACCGTGCCGCCCGTGAGAATCGCAATGTCTTCGAGCATGGCTTTACGTCTGTCGCCGAATCCGGGAGCTTTGACCGCAAGAGCTTTGAACGTGCCGCGCAGTTTGTTGACAACGATTGTCGCCAACGCTTCGCCGTCAACGTCTTCAGCAATGATGACGAGCGGTTTGCCCTGCTTAACGACTTGCTCAAGGACGGGCAAAATATCTTGAATCGACGAAATTTTTCTGTCGGTGATGAGAATGTACGGGTCGTCGAGAACGGCTTCCATTTTGTCCGTATCAGTGACCATGTACGGCGAAATGTAACCGCGATCGAATTGCATACCCTCAACGACTTTAAGATTTGTCGTCATGGTCTTGGACTCTTCAACGGTGATAACGCCGTCATTGCCGACTTTTTCCATTGCATCGGCGATAAGTTGACCGATTTCCGTGTCGCTGGAAGAAATGGACGCGACTTGAGCGATAGCCTCTTTGCCCTCGACTTTTTGAGCGCGAGTTTTAATTTCGTCGACGAGTTTGGCAACGGCAGATTCGATGCCCTTTTTGATGATCATGGGATTTGCGCCCGCCACGACGTTTTTCAAGCCTTCGCGAACGATAGCCTGTGCAAGCAAAGTTGCGGTTGTGGTTCCGTCGCCGGCAACGTCATTGGTCTTTGTCGCGACTTCTTTAACGAGCTGTGCGCCCATGTTCTCAAAGTGATCCTCAAGCTCAATGTCGCGGGCGATTGTCACGCCGTCATTGGTGATTGTCGGTGCGCCGAATTTCTTTTCGAGAACGACGTTGCGACCTTTGGGACCGAGCGTAACTTTGACTGCATTAGCAAGCGCGTCAACACCGCGACTGAGAGCACGACGAGCATCTTCGTCGAACAAAATTTCTTTTGCCATAAAATAATTACCTCCGTTGTAAGCTTTAAGGTGTGAGCTTTAAGCTTTAAGGGCAATTCCTCAAAGCTTAAAGCTAAAAGCTCAAAGCTCAATCAAAGAATTGCCAAAATGTCACTCTCGCGAATCACGAGATATTCTTTGTCGTCCACCTTGACTTCGCTGCCCGCATATTTGTTGAAGAGGACTTCGTCGCCTGCTTTGACTTCCATGATTGCACGCGTACCGTTATCGAGGAGCTTGCCGCTGCCGACTGCAACGACTTTGCCCTTTTGCGGCTTTTCTTTGGACGTTTCGGGCATGATGATGCCGCTCTTAGTCTTGAGTTCGACTTCGGCAACTTCAACGACAACTCTGTCTCCAAGTGGCTTTATCATAAATATCTGCCTCCTATAGGAATTTCAACGTTGCTCGGCGTATCCCGCCGAATGCAAGCGATATAATAATCCCTATTCAACAAAAAGTCAAGGGGCGTTATTTTGTCCGAAACGTTTGACAATCTTTGACGGTTGAAACTTCCGGCAAGTCGTGATAATATTCGACGCAAAAAATTTTGGGAGGAGCTTTAGCGCAATGAAGCACGTTTTATCGGTTTACGTCGAAAATCAACCGGGCGTCTTAGTTCGCGTGGCGAGCATGTTCAGTCGCCGGGAATTCAATATCGACAGCTTGTCGGTCGGAATAACCGAATCGCCCGAATTTTCACGGATAACGGTTGTCGTTCACGGCGACGGAAATTTTATCGACCAGGTCATCAAACAGTTGGAAAAAATGCCCGTCGTGCAAGCGGTGCAACGTCTTGATTCGGCGACGGCTGTCACGCGAGGAATGACAATGATTAAAGTTTCTGCCGATGACAACAATCGCCTCGACGTGCTGAAAATGGCGGAGCTCTTCCGTGCACATGTTGTTGACGTGCAACCAACCACTTTGATTTTTGAGATCACCGGCAACGATGAGAAAGTTACTGCCTTCACCCGACTGCTTGCACCCTACGGCATTTGCGAAATCATACGCACGGGCTTAATTGCTCTTGAGCGCGGCGAAAATACCATCCATGATTATCATCAGGTCAGCGAATTCTACAGCAAGAATCTGCTTTGAATCGTTATAACGATAAACGGCAAAGCTTGACAATAAAAAAATTCAGCCCGTTCCGAAGTGGAGCGGGCTTTTAAATATGACGAGCGGTTCGGCGAGTTCAGCGAGTTGTTCCTAAGTGGTATCGATTTTTGCATCGCGAACGATTTGAGCCGCCTCTTCGACCGAAGTCGCCGTTTTCTCGATTAACTTCGCCAACGTCTCCAAATGCGAATTGAACTGTTCGTTACTCATGCCTCTGTCAAACAATTTGTAAGACTTCCTTACCGTTATGAGCTATTAAACCTCAAAAGTGTTTTGATAGAATCAGCGGACGGGATTATTTTTTTCGTCCCAGACCGGCAAGAATTCGCCGAAGGTTGCAGAGTTGAATTTATCTTTTCCGCATTCGAAATGATTAAACGCCTTCCGCACCTTTCCAAAGCCGACGTACAGCAGCGGCAGATTCACGCACACCATAACGATATTGGCAAAGTCGCTTAGATTCCACAGCGCGCTAAGGTCAAATCCTGCGCCGGCGGTTGCCATTCCGAAAGCGAGAACGGACAGATTAGCAAAGCGAACGACTGTGATAAATCGATTGCTGTCTGAAATTTCTCTTGCACAAATTTCGGAGAACGACAGAAAGCCCAAAAGCGTAGTGAATGCAAAGACGCCAAAGCAGACGCTGATTGTCGGCAGTACAATGTTTTCTGCGCCGCTGCCCAAAAGTTCGCCGCAAGACGCGAGAAATTTTTCAAGCCGTCCAAGTTGAAACCAACTTTCTGCTTGCGAAGTCGTCCAAAGTCGTCCCATGATGACAACGAAACCTGTAAGTGTACAAATTACTATCGTGTCCAAAAAACGCCGATCGCTTGAAGAGCACCTTGTTCGCATGGATGATTCGCGTCGGACACTGCTGCGGGCATGGTCAATGTTCCTTGTCCTGCCTCGTTGCTCATCAAACCGCGCTTGATGCCCTGCGACAAAGCTATTCCGAGTGCGCCGCCGAATATCGGTTCGGGATTGAAAGCCTCTGTTACTACTGCGTAAAAAAACCACGGCAAGCGGTCGAGATTCAACAACACCATTGCGAGAACTGCCACAACATAGATAACCGCCATGAACGGCACCAATACATCCGTGATTCGTATGATACGCGCAAGCCCGCCGAAGACCGAGAACGTCGCAATTATCAGCAACACCGCGAAAAATATCCAAATCAAAATGCTGTCCGAGCCCGCCGAAAGTCCAAATACATTTTCCGAGACGCTGACCATTGCTGAAACGGCATTGAAACCTTGCGCGGGAATACAGAGAATCGCGTACAGGATATAGAGAAAACTCAAAGCCGCACCTATCCACGATACACCGCCGAGAAGTTTTCTTCCGTAGGTTGGCATTCCGCCAAAGTATGCGTCGCCTTGCCGATTTTTATATATCTGTGACAACGTCGACTCTACAAAAGCCGTAGCCATGCCGAAAAATGCCGAAAGCCACATCCAGAACAGAGCACCGGGACCGCCTGTTGATACCGCACCCGTCACGCCCAAAATGTTGCCGGGACCGACGCGCATCGCTGTTGAGAGCATAAACGACGCCAACGGACTGATACCTTTTTTCGCATTGCGGCTGTGAATCAACGTTTTAAGCCCGGAGCGGAAATATCGAATTTGGACGAAACGCAGAGATAAGGAAAAATATATGCCCGTCCCGACGAGCAGGAGAATCACGAGCGGAAGCTTGCCTATGATTGGAAGTTCACTGTACCAGGCAAAATTCGTCGGGAATTCCCAAACAAAATCCGACAACGCTTGAAAAATTGCCAATACCTCGCCGATAAAATCTTCCATCGATAAATTCCTTTCAACGGCTTAAATGAAGTTGATGAAAAATGTTATCGTCAAGCTGTTGATGAAGTCCGCGAACATTGAACCGACAATCGGAACGAGGATATAAGCTTTGACCGACGGCGCGAATTTGCTTGTCAAAACCTGCATGTTAGCCATAGCGTTTGGAGTTGCGCCCATGCCGAATCCGCAACTGCCCGCCGATAAAATTGCCAATATCTCGCCGATAAAATCTTCCATCAGTAATTTCCTTTCATCGGCTCAAATGAAGTTGATGAAAAATGTAATCGTCAAGCTGTTGATGAAGTCCGCGAACATTGAACCGACAATCGGCACGAGAATGTAAGCTTTGACCGACGGCGCGAATTTGCTTGTCAAAACCTGCATGTTAGCCATAGCGTTTGGAGTTGCGCCCATGCCGAATCCGCAGCTGCCCGCCGATAAAATTGCCGCGTCGTAATCGCGACCGAGCACCGTGAAAATTATAAAGTAGGCGAAGATAAACATTAACAACGTTTGACCGAGCAACAGCACGACGAGCGGCCCGGCAAGTTCAGCCAGCTGCCAAAGTTTCAAAGTTATCATTGCGATGCCGAGGAAGACCGATAAGCAAATGCCGCCGATGTCGTTTATTTCGCCGATGTGCACCGTGAATTGTCCCGTGAATTCGCTCCAGTTGCGCATAATCGCCGCGACAATCATTGCGCCGATGTACACAGGAAAAGTCATGCCCGTTTTCGAGAGCAACATTGAAACGACGGTGCCGACGCCCATTGCGATTGCGAGTTGATAAGCTGCGGGCGCGTACATGCTGACGGAGCGTTCATGTTTCTTTTCTTCTTCAACAAGCGGCGTCTCATCAGCTTTAATCGCGGTCTTCAATAAATCTTTGCCGAGAATCAATCGACGACCTAAAGGACCACCCATCAACGAGCCGGAAACAAGTCCGAACGTTGCCGCCGCCGTGCAAAGTGTCGTTGCTCCGACAAGTCCCAAATCTTCAAGAACCGGGCCGAATGCTCCCGCCGTGCCGTGACCGCCGACCATTGAAATTGAGCCGGTGCAAAGTCCGATAAACGGGCTGATGTTTAGCATACCGCTTAGCGCGACCGCCAAAAAGTTTTGACACAGAATCAGCGCGATAACGCAACCTAAAAATATCAGCAGTGCGACGCCGCCGCTTTTGAGAATCTTGACGTTTGCTTGAAAGCCGACCGACGTGAAGAATGCGACCATGCAAACATTTTTAAGCGTCTCGTCGAATGAAAAGCCGATAATGCCCGACGTGTAGAGAATGCAGCTGACGATTGCGAACAATAAACCGCCGACGACAGGTGACGGAATGCAGAACGTTTCCAAAAATTCGATGCGCCGTTTTAAGAGCGTGCCGACGTAGAGCATGACGACCGCCACAGCGAGTGTCTGGTACATGTTGAATTCAAGTGTATACATGGCGGTCTCCTTTCAATCTTGGCTTGCTTTGACGGTTTCACTTGCCGCGCCGCTGTAGACGTTGACCTTGACGCCTTGAGTTTCATAAAATTTCGCCGCGCCTGCATGGAAAGTGGCGGGAATGTCTTCGACGGCGTAAGAAGTCGTGAATTCGTTGTTGGTGTTGTTGTGCGGAAGTTTCACGGCATTTTTCGTGATGAATTCTGTAAGATAAGAGATTGTTTCATTGCTTAAATCAGTGCTTGCGACGAGGACAGCTTTAACGCCGATTGTCGAAATTTCTTCCGTTTGCCCTTGATAAGTGTTGGCGGGAATTGTGCAGCGCGTGTAGCCCTTGTAAAGTTTCATCATGTTGTTTTGAATGTCGGGAGCGATTGACAGCAGACGAATTTCCTTGTGCATGGCGAGATCGTTTATTGCGCCGGTAGGTGCGCCGGCCGTGACAAAGAACGCGTCAATTTTGCCGGATTCCAACGCTTTGGCAGAATCAGCGAACGATAAGTAGCTGGGCTCAATCATTTCAAAAGTCAGTCCGTGCGCCATAAGAATTTGTTCGGCATTTTGAATGACGCCCGATTCTTTTTCGCCGACGGAAACTTTTTTGCCGACAAGATCGTTGACGGTTTTAATTTCGGAATTTGCGGACACGACGATTTGACAAGCCTCGGTGTAAAGTCCTGCGACAGCCGCATAACCGATGCCGGGTCCGATTTCCGTGAAAATTCCCGTGCCGTTGACAGCATTTGAGAGCGTGTCACTTTGAACGATTGCAATATCAAGGAACTTTTCGCGCAGGAGACGCAAATTGGCGGCAGCACCTGCAGTATTTTTCACGTCGAGTTTGTAGCCTTTGCCGTCAGACTGAATCAGTTTCGCAAGCTCCGTGCCGTAATGATAATACATGCCGCCGGTGCCGCCGGTGCCGAAACGCGTTGGATTGGTGTTATCGGCAGTTTTGCCGCCGCAACCGACAAGCAGCGCGATTATCGGCAGGAGCAACAAGAATTTGAAAATCTTCATGGTAAAGCCTCCTTTTTATGTATTTGACAAGAAAAATTTTATCTTATCGGCGGTGTTCAGAAGGTGCGTCGGCTTAATTTGGTCGGGCGCAGTTTTTTTCGTGAAGCGTTCCACGTCGCGATAAAGCAAATGCGTCTGTACTTGATTCCAATCGACTTTGCAACACGGCAAATTATTTTTTCGTGCGGCGGCGTATGAAAAATTTTTGCGGCAAAGAGTTTCGTCAATCG
>CAJOHG010000044.1 GCA_905234395.1 uncultured Selenomonadaceae bacterium | reverse complement strand
AAATTTAGTCGCGTCGCCAAAAAAATGTTCGCGCGGCTTGTGATAGATCGTCTCGTGAATTTTTGCGGCAAGTTCGTCGTCGTGAATGTCGGAGCGCAATAAATTTTTCACGTCAAGCCCGGCGTCGAAACCTGCCGCTTTAGCTTTGTCGAAAATTTTCTGTCCGCTCTTTTTGAAGGAGGGATAAGCGAGCAACCAACCGAGTCGCGTCGCCAAAATGTTGTAGTCGCCCGGATGACGATAACGCTTTGGCGGGCGAGACAAGCGGAACCGTGTCAATATCTTCATTGCGCCATTGATCCGTTGCGAAATAGAAAAACTATGTTGAGTTCTGAAGTTTTGCGCCGCCTTGCTAACCATCGCCTTTACGACCTTTGCACCGCACATCATCAGCAAATTCAAAATCGTGCGATAAATCATATCGGTGTGATACCTTGATTCCGCCGTAACCATTATGCGCTCGTGAGTTTTCAAAGCGTTGTCGGCGAATTTGCGAGCAGTGTGAATGACCATATCGGCATTGACGCCCGTAAATTTTTCTTGCCGGCGCGGAGTGTAAGGCGTGTCGTCATCGTAAGAATTTGCGCATTCGCCGCCGATACCGGTATCGATACCGTAATTTGCAAGCGTCAAATCGTAAACGGTGGTAACGAATTTCACGCCGCGAGAAGTCTTGATTTTTTTGACGGGCACGGCGCGACCAATCATCGAGTTATCGCCGCGATTATTTCCGAAGTAAGGCAACATCAATTCGACGACATCATCACGTTCGCGCAGAATGGAGAGCTTCGGCAAAATTTCTTCGCGAAGGTTCCATTTGTTTTTCGTGCCGTTCGGAATGACAAGCTTGTCGGATTTTTCAACGATAACGTAATGTTTAAACTCGGCGTGTTTATCGTTGCGCCCGAAATCTTTTGCATTCAAAAAATCTGCCGGGATAAAATTTTGGCAATAAAGATTCTCCGAGCGAAAACGTCTAAAATTTTTGCCATGATGTTTAGCCGCGTCTTAGCATGGTGCTTGCGATTATGTTTTTGGCGTAGAATTTTGAAGGCTGTCCTTTTCAACGTGAGCAGTCTTAAATTTTTTGGAGGGATTCGTGATGAAAAATTTTTAGCGGTGATGTCAATGATGTATGTGATGATGACGGATTGCGGCAGCGGCAAGTTTAACCGACGCGCTGAAAAAACTTGCGGCGATTTACGAGGCGGAAAATTCCGGCGTCAAACTCGTGTTTAATTTTGGGTCAAGCGGCGCACTGCAGCAGGCGATTGAAAACGGCGACGAGACCGATTTATCAAACGTGCCGTAAGACCCCTGGGGATATAAGGCGCAAAATTTTCACTTGTACTACAGGTTGTTCATGTTTTGTCTTTAGTCACTTCCTCAATATCCGTAGATGAGAAAAAATCTGTAGCTTACAGTGATACAAGTGCGTTGTTGACGCAATTAAAATCCGACGCTGAACACTTGTGGCTAAAGGAAGCAGACAGCATAGCCTTGCAACAGTCGCTGCGAGATTTAGACGCCGCCTATCAAAATTTTTTTAAGCGCGACAGAGGCTATACGAAATTTAAATCCAAGCGTCATCATCGACTAAGTTACCGAACAACAAGCAAGTCAATCGGAGTTGAAGGCAAAAAGTTGCGTTTGCCAAAAGTTGGAGCAATTCCTTTTGTTCAGTCGAAAGAATTCAGCGGGCGAATATTAAACGCCACAGTGACGCGGACGGCGTCGGGCAAATATTTCGTGTCGCTGTACGTTGAGGACGACCTTGCAAACCATCTGAAAGTTAATGCATGTAGTTCCGTCGGGCTTGACGTAGACTTAAAGGAATTCTGCATTACCTCTCAAGGCAAAATCATTGCAAATCCGAAAATCTTGCGCGGTTTGAGCAGGAAACTGGCGCGTGCTCAAAGATGTTTGTCAAGGCGTAAACTCGACAGCCGCAACCGCCATAAACAACGGATTTTCCTGACCCGAATTCATGAACGAATAGCCCAAACGCGGCTTGACTTCCTTCACAAATTGACGACTCAATTTTGTCGCGAAAACCAAACGATAGCAGTTGAATCGCTAAATATACAAGGAATGCTCAAGAATCACCATTTGGCACGAGCAATATCCGACGCTTCTTGGGGCGAATTACCCGTCAAGTCAGACGTGCTCGGCATGTGGCTTTCAAAATCCGCTTGTTAGGGATTTGAGTATACGTGAGTGGATTTGCCCAAAATGCGGTGCGCCTCACGACCGCGATAAAAACGCCGCCATTAGCATTTTGAAAAAAGCTACCGTGGGACACACGGGAAGTTACGCTTGTGGAGAGAAAGTAAGACGCGTAAGCGCAATCTCTTTGAAGCAAGAATTCCTCCGGCTTTAGCCGTGGGGAGTGTCAACATTTTGCCGAATACGCGCTGCGGAATATTGGCGGGAACTCATGCAAGCGATTTTGCCGGTGATTTTATCGATAGTTTTCATGGTGTCGGTTAATCTTGCGATAAAAAATAATTAGCATCAGTGAAGCAATTCGATTTGATTATCAGAAATATTCCATACGCCGCACGGACAAACTCCCGCGCAAATTCCGCAACCGATGCATTTTGAATCGTCGGAAACATATTCCCAAGAGCCGTCGTCATGAGCAATTCGCGTGACAGCTTTTTCCGGGCAGGAGTTCAAACACATTTTGCAATCTCGACAAGTGCCGCAACTCACGCAACGCAAATGTTCATGCATTGGGTCGGGCAGCTCGCAATGATGACATTTCTCGAAATATTTTTTGGAAAGATTTTCATCGGGCACGCGATTTTTTTTGACGGGCAGAGAAATTTTTTCGCCGCGCAGGAATTGATCAATCGCAATCGCAGTCAATCGCGCATCGCCTATCGCATCGGTCAATCTGCCGGGCTTAATTACATCACCTGCCGCGAAAACTTTCGGCAAAATTTTTTTATCGGCGTCGGGCACGAGCCAATCGCGAAACTTTTTTACTTCGGGCAGAAAGTTGAGCACGGGAGCTTCGCCGATTGACACGATAACTTGATCCGCCGCTATAAATTTTCCGTCGTCGGAGTAAATTCCTTCGCCGGAAATTTTTTTCGTCATGAAAGGATAAATTATCTTGCCGCCGAAATTTTCAAGACGATGAATTTCTTTATCGAACGCGGCAGGTTTCATCACGTCAACGACGATAACATTTTCCGCACCCTGTTCATAAGCCGAAGTCGCAACATCCATGCCCGAATTGCCGCCGCCGATGACGACAACATTTTTGCCGACGTGAGGATTTTCGCCGCGATTAATCGCCTTAAGAAATTCAATGCCGTGCGTCAAAAGTTCCGCGCCTTCCCAGTTGAAATATCGAGCCTTGTGACCGCCTGTCGCAACCAAAACCGCGTCGCTTGAGTCGCAAATTTCGCTGAACTTCTCGGCGTCGACTTTGCAACCGGTCACGAACTTCACGCCGATTTTTTCAATGCGATTCAATTCGGCGTGTAAAATTTCTTGAGGCAATCTGGAATGCGGAATGACCTGCGCGAGTTTGCCGCCGATTTGTTTGGCGTCGTCGTAAACCGTGACATCATGACCGAGCAACCGCAACTGCCAAGCCGCCGTCAAACCTGCGACACCGCCGCCGATTATCCCGACACGTTTGCCCGTCAAATTTTCGGGCGGAGAAATTTCAACGCGAGCCGATTCAAGTCCGAGCGCACCAATTTTAATCGCCTCGTCAATCGTTGAACGCGTGCAACCTTCCATGCAAGGATTCGGGCAGAGCGTTCCGCAGACAGATGCGGGAAACGGCGTGTACTTCAACACGAGTTTCAATGCGTCTTCGATTTTGCCTTGCCGCAGAAGATTCAAACGTTTTTGAGTCGGAATGCCCGTCGGACAGTGAAATTGACAAGGCGCAAAAAATTTCGCATTAGCCCACGTCGGCACCCGCAAGCGATATTGTCCGCGATTGACCGTATTGAGCACGACAAAATCATCGGGCGCAATGTCAGTGAAAAGTCCGCCTTTAATCCACTCGCGCTTACGAAATGCGGCAAGGTCAGGCAATTCTTTCGGAGACCGCTCCTCAAAAGTCAACGGACGAAGTTTTTTCCATTCGCGCCAATCGGAAAGTTCTGCAATGAGTTCAGATTTTTCAATCGCGTTGAGAAAATGATTCATGCCGCCTTTAAGAAATGCAATGTCTTCAGCGTCAAGCGGCAGGCAACGAATATCGTCGGGATAAGTCGAAATTTCGCCGCGAACATAAACGACACCGCCGACCATTCCTACGCAAGGTCTTTCGCCGAGCACGGAAGAAAAATTTTCGCAGTCAACGCCGCAAACCACAGCACGACCGCCGCCCATGAACTCAAACGAAAAACTCCCGACATTTTTGAGCACCCAGAGTTCCGGCTCCTCATAAAGCGGATCATGTTTCATAAGCGAACCTGTTCGAGTGCCCGCGCGTCCGCCGATATAAATTTTTCCGCCGCTTGAGCAATGTCCCGCCGTATCGCCAGCATCGCCTTTGACCGTGATTAAGCCGCCTGCATTCAACCAACCGACATCAGCGGAAGTCGAGCCTTCAACGATAATTTCAGTGTTCGGCAAGCACATGGAGCCGACACGTTGCCCGGCGTTCGTGACGTGAAATTTCAGCGTCCGACCTTCGGGATGCCACAAAGGCCCGCCAATATCGTGTTGACCGCTCGCCGCAATGTTAAAATCAGTTTCGCCCGATTTAACAGCCGCTTCAATCGTCAGCAAAAGGTCTTGCGTCGACATGCGCTCGTGATTTCTAATCGTGTCTATCTTCAACATGTTGTCACGTCCTCAAAATTTTTTCCATCCAAACCATTGAGTAGCGGCGATTGAATTTGCAACCGCACTCCGTGAATTTGCCGCAAATTTTAAAGCCAAGCCGCTCATGAAATTTGACGCTCGCCAAAGTCAAAAATTCGTCCTCGATTTCGGGATAGCCAATGCAGGCGTAAAGATTTTTGACGCCCGAATCTTTCAAGCGGCGTTCAAGTTCGGTGTAAAGTTTTCGCCCGATGCCTTGCCCGCGACAATTTTTATCAAGATAAATCGTCAACTCGGCGGAAATTTTGTAAGCCTCGCGTCCGACGAATTTTCCCGCATAAGCGTAGCCGATAACTTTGCCGTCAAGTTCGGCGACAATGTACGGAAAATTTTCAAGCGTCGCAGCAATTCTGGATTGAAATTCCTCAAGCGTCGGTGTCGTCCACTCAAAAGTTATCGCAGTGTTTTCAACGTAATGAGCATAAATTTTCAGCAAAGCCGCCGCGTCGTCAACGGTCGCATTTCTGATTTTCAAGTCGCTCATGCGAATCACTCCTCAGCAAACATATTGAATTCCGAGCTTATCGGCAATGGCTTTGTCGGTGGAAACAAGCGCGTCACTTCTGCCGACGGGCAAGGAGCTGTTGCCAATCGGAGCCATCAATTTTCTAAGTTCGGCGTCGAAGGCAAGCACGTAGTCAACGATTCTCTGCGCGCCTTTGTCAACGTCGAGTCGTTTAACCAGCCGCGGATTCTGCGTGCAAATTCCGGTTGGACATTTGCCGGTATTGCAGGCGTTGCAGCGACCGTTTTCATTGCCGACGCAACCGAGCAGCTGAATCAAAATTTTTCCGCAGAAAACACCGTTCGCACCGAGACAAATCATTTTGAACGCATCAGCCGCCGCGTTGCCCGTCAAGCCGATACCGCCGCCGCCGTAAAGCGGAATTTGACCTTGAGCACCTTGATCAACCGCCGCAAGATAGCAGTCTCGAATTTTTGAAACGACGGGATGTCCCGTGTGGTCGAGCGAAATTTCATTAGCCGCGCCCGTGCCGCCTTGTATGCCGTCAATGAAAAATCCGCCGCAAATTTTGTACGGGTCTCGCAACAAATTGTTATAAACAGACACCGATGTTGATGACGCCGCACATTTTATCGCAACGGGAACTCGGAATCCGAACGCCGCGTTCAATGACAAATGCATTTTCTGAACCGATTCTTCGATTGAGTAAAGCCCTTGATGATTCGGCGGTGATGCCAATGTTGCTTTCGGCACGCCGCGCAATGCTTGAATATGCGGTGCGACTTTTTCCGCCTGCAATAAACCTCCGTCGCCGGGTTTTGCTCCTTGACCGATTTTTATCAGCACGCCCGCAGGATCAACTTTCATGCGCGGCATCGCTTTGATTATTCTGTTCCAGCCGAAATGTCCCGACGCGATTTGTATGATGAAATATTTCAGATAATCCGATTCCATTAACGGGACGGGCATTCCGCCTTCGCCTGAACTCATTCGCACGGGCAAGCCGCAATGTTCGTTGAGATAAGCCGCCGCCATTGCGACTGCTTCCCAGGCTCGCGTTGACAATGCGCCGATTGACATATCCGAGAAAATCAGCGGGTAAATCCAACGCACCGGCGGAGTTGATTTTGTCGCGACGAGTTTGCCGTTTTCCATGCGGAACGGTAATTCTTTTGCGGAAAGAACTCTGCCGAGCGGCGACCGAATATCAAACGTGTGACGAATCGAATCAAGCGACGGGTCAGTCATTTGAGAAATTCTTCCGACGATAATTTTATCAAGAGTTCGTTGCGCATTTAAATTTGTGCGACCGCCGCGCTTAATCGGACGATTGAACAGCAAGTTGCGACGATTGTCGAGATTTCTCACGGCACGAATCGCGTTGTTCGGACAAACTCGCTCGCACATTCCGCAGCCGCGACAGGCGTTGTTGATGTCGGCAACCTGTTTGATGACGGGAATTGCTTGCTGAACGTGGACGGGCTCCGGCTGATTGGCTTGCGAAATTGTCATTGACTTGCGCTGAACTTCAACCTTGATGGCTTTGAACGTGCACGACGCGACGCAACTGCCGCACATTGTACAACGCTCGGCGTGATACTCAATCTGCCACGGCAAATCATTCGCGGCAATGTCTTGAACTTTCACTGTTTCCATCTCGTCACCTCCAAATCGTTATCAATCACGACGACTTCGCGTTCATTCGGATAAATGTCGCGCTCAAAATTTCTGTCGGGCAAAATCTCGTTGATGCCGCAGACTTCGGACGAAATGGCGATTGTAGTTTCATCGCCGCCGACGACAACGGGACGCAACTTTTTTGAATCGCAGCAAGTCATCATGCGACCATCGGGCAAGCCTGCAATTATCGTGTTCGGGCCGTTAATTTCAAGGTGCGCCAACGATTGACGAATCGAAAGCAAAATTTCTCTGTCGGGACGCTCGGCAATTTCCGCGAACGGCAACGGCGTTATGACGTGCTTATAATACGGTATCGACCATTTCAGCTCGTGCAGGACGTAATGCAGCGTGTACAAAAAATTTTGCGAATCAGATTCAAAGCCGATGTAGCCGCGATGTAAATTTTTCTGAAACTCCTTGTTCTTCGTGTAGAAAGTGTTTTCGCCGTTCGCGCAGAGAGTGTAACCTTGCAGGAAGAATGGATGCGCGGCGTATCGAACGATTTTGTAATTCGTGTTCTGACGACACTGCACGATAATATTTTTTGCGAGCAAAGTTCCGTTGTCGTCCCAAAGCCGGAAATAAGTCGCAATGTCGCGCGGATCTCCAATTTCCTTGAGCGTCAACACGTCGGGCCAAAAAGAATAAACGTAACCTTGATTCGACTCCGTCAAAATTTTTCTCAACGCAAGCCGCGTGTCCAAAAGCAAGTTCTCACGGCTCTCCGCGTCGTCGTAATGCTCGGGATAGTCGTAGTTGCGGAAAATGTAATAGGGCATCGTCTGAATGTCCAAATCCTTTTTCTTATTCGGCACGGGCAACCACTCCGCCATCTTGACGAAATTTTTTGCGGACATGTAATCTTCGACGAGACGCGCTCCTTGTTTCGTGCAAGCCATTGAAAGCAGCGGTTTATCTTTGTAAAGCGCGAACACTCCGCCCAAATCCTGCATGACCATGGCAAAGCCCGAATTGTCGTGTCCTTCCTGCTGCGGCAACATCAATCGCAACGCCGTCGAAGGATAGACGAATTTTTTGCTTTTAACTGCGCCGATTCTGCACACTTCAATCACTCCAATCAAAAGGGACAGCGAACCGCCGCTCACTGCCCCCGAAAAATTTTCAGATATTGTTCTTGATGTATTCGTCGTTGAGGTGCTTGAGCTCTTCGATTTTGTCGTACATTTCAACTTGCAACTTCGACGCGGTCTCAAAGTCGCCGGTATTTAGCGCGTTGGTCAGTCGCGTGAACAACGACTTCTTATCGATTGAATCTTTGGCAAGATAATCGCGCACGTCTTTGAGCTTGTTCCAGTTGTAAGAATCCTGGTCGGTGCGTGAATTGCTCTCGATGATTTGAGCCTTGCGGACAATGTTGCGCATTTCGGGAAGAATTCTCGCGATGATTTCGGTCTTCCAACGGAGCAATGCACCTGCTTTGAACGACTTGATAATCTGCGTGCGAAGTGCTCCGCCGGCAGTGATGACCTTGACTTTTGCGGGATATTTCTCAAAAGCTTGCATGTTCTCCCAAACGGTCGCGGGCGGTGCTCCAAACATTGCATCGCGTTCAGCTTGAGTGAAGTCCTCGAAAACGTCTTCCTCCGAACGATAAGCACGATTTTTTTCAAGATAGAAACCGTCTTGACCGGGCTTCTTGCTCAATTCGGTAAGCAAGTCAATCGCCGAACGATCAATCGTCGCTCTGATACCGTCAAGAATCGCCGAATAAGACGCCGCGAGCACCAGATAAGTATTCGTGTACGGATTGCAAGCGCGAAGTTCAAAACGTGTCGCCATTGGATTTTTCAAGTCGCGAATCAGTCCGGCAAGGATTGTTCTGTTGCGGCTCGGAATTTTCGGCGTATGACCCAACGACGTGACGATACAAACGGGAGCTTCAAAGCCCGGCTTTAATCTGTTGAGCGAATCGTTTGTTGCGCTGACAAACGGATTGATGACCTCGTAATTTTTCAGCAAGCCCATAATCGCGCCATAGCCGACGACGCTCATAAAATCTTCGTGCGGATTCTTCGCGGCGAAAAGGTTATGAATTTTTCCGTCTGAAGTTTTGGCGGCAAGTCCGATGTGCGTGTGTTCACCGTTGCCGGCAAGTCCGATCATTGGTTTCGCCTTGAAACTGACTTCGAGCCCTTCGGCGCGGAAAATTTCTTTAACAATCGTGCGAACAAACATTTCATTATCGGCGGCTTGAACGGCATCTGCAAATCGCCAATCGATTTCGAGCTGTTCGCAGACGTGCGTTAAATGTCCCGATTCGTCAATTTGAGCTTTAAGCCCGCCAACTTCTTTGTGACCCATCTCAACTTGCAAGCCGTAGTCGTCGAGAGCCACAACGCATTTTTCCAACGCGCAACGAACAGCTCCATGAGTCCGTTCCCAATATTGCTCCTGCATGACTTGCGACGCGCTCATTTCTTCGATTGCGGCTTCTTCAAGCGGAGTTTTTACCCAAAATTCAAGTTCCGTCGCCGAAGTGAAAACGATGTCGGTGATGTCGTTGCCGTTCACGTCGAGACCGTCAATCGCGCCCTGTTTGTTGAAGAGATCGACGAGTTCTTTTTTTACAAAGGTTAATGTGTCCGTCAAAACTGCGCGGGAGTCGACGCGCTTGCCTTCGTGAATCAGAAAGCTCGGAATTCGCAAGGTGCCGACAGGTTTATTTGTTTCGTCGTCGAAATATTCGTAATTGTAATCGACAAACCAGTTGACGGAAGGATCAACGGGCATATCGACTTTCGCATTGTTCAACGTGGCGATGCCGGGCAGCACGACGCTTGAGCCGTCCGTTTGGACAGCCGTTCCCGCGTAAAACTCGTCAATGTCTTTCAAGAACAAGCGCATCGGAATTTTTTCGTCCGTATCATTTCCCGCCAAATCAATTCCTACGAGCGACACGAATTTTATTTCGGGATGTTCGCGCAACTGATTGATAATTTCTTCCTTGGGCGTGTTCGCCTTGATGGTGTACAGCAAATTTTTCATGTTCAATGCCTCCTAGTTATGCTTTTCGCCGGGAATGTCCATAATCGCTTCTGCACCGCGATGACCCGTGCGAATTCTTACAGCGTCGCTAAGTTCGTAGACGAAAATTTTTCCGTCGCCGAATTTGCCCGTGCGCAAAACTTTCTGCGCGACTTCGAGAACTTTTTCAACGGGAACTTCGCAAACGACCGTTTCGACTTTGATTTTCGGAACAAGATTAACTTCGTACTCGTGCCCGCGAAAAAATTCTTTGTGCCCGCCTTGAAGTCCGCAACCGAGCACTTGAGAAACCGTCATGCCGAGCACGCCGATTGAATTCAGAGCGTCTTTCAGCTCCTCAAGTTTTGAAGGGCGTGTCACGATGTCGATTTTTGTAATTTTCCTGTCCATAAGCTCACCTCAACTTTGCGAACTTTTCACGCTTGGGAACAACGTCAAGCTGAATTCTTCGGAGCCGCCGAAAATATTTGACGTGCCGGAGAAAACGCCGGTATTGTAGCCGCGTTCGCCGTGTTCGACCAAATCAAGTCCCGTGATTTCTTCAGCCTCATCCGCGCGAATGCCGACAATCGAATCAACAACTTTGTAAAGCAGTGCCGAGCCGACTACCGCAAAAATTATCGCGACGCCGATTGAAAGAATCTGCGCAACGAACAAATCAGTTTCGCCGTAGAAAAGACCGTTCGCGCCGTCGGGATTAACAGTCGTTGTCGCCCAAAGACCCGTTGCAACTGCTCCCCACATTCCACCGACACCGTGAACGCCGAAAGCGTCAAGCGAATCATCATAACCGAATTTCGTTTTGACGACAGCGACCGCGAAGTAGCAGACGATACCGCCGACCAAACCGATCGCGACGCTTGGCAGAATCGTGACGTAACCGGCAGCAGGAGTGATGGCGACAAGTCCCGCGACGCAACCTGAAACCGCGCCGATAACAGTTGGTTTGCCGTGACGAATCCATTCAATCAGTGTCCAGCCGATTAAACCTGACGCCGCCGCAAGTTGACTGACGACGAAAGCATTAGCCGCGAGTTCATTGGCACCGAGAGCCGAGCCGCTGTTGAAAAATAGCCAGCCGACCCAAAGACCTGCCGCGCCGAGAACGGTCATTGGAATGTTGTGCGGAACCATCGCGCGCTTGCCGTAGCCGTGACGTTTTCCGAGCAGGATACAGATTGTCAAACCACTCACGCCGCTCAAGATGTGAATGACGAGACCGCCTGCGAAATCCAACGCTCCGAGTTGTGCCAAAAAGCCGCCGCCCCAAACCCAATGCGCCATTGGATTGTAAATGAAAATTGCCCAAAGCAACATCAGCAACACGAAGCCTTTAAATTTCATGCGTTCGGCAAATGCGCCCGTGATTAGAGCCGGTGTCAATGCCGCGAACATGCATTGAAATGCGACAAAAGCCAATTCGGGAATCGTTCCGCCGTCAAGTAAGTTGTAGCCGACGCCGATAAGTCCGACCTTCGACAAATCGCCGATAAAGCCGCTCACGTCCGAGCCGAAAGCCATTGTATAACCGATTAGGATAAATTCGACGCTGACCATACCGAGAATAAACATTGCCTGCATTATCGTCGAGAGAACATTTTTGCTGCGAACCATGCCGCCATAAAAGAGAGCAACTGCGGGCGTCATGATGAAAACCAACGCCGCGCTGATTAAAACCCAAGCTGTGTCACCTGTGTTCATGAAAACCACTTCCTTGCGATAATAACTATCAGCTGATGGCGCGATTATAACTATAACAAAAAAGCAAGTCAATCATGCCAATCATTGTATTCAAGTATACATATAAAATTTGTTATAATGGGTTATAAATTCATCGCCCGAAACAAGACAGCGGCGAAAATAAGAAAATTGACAATCAAAATTTTTTTGTTAACATAAGGACAGCGTACTTGTTGGGAGTGATGCGTATTTTAAATGGAAATGTTCTACGAAAATTTTTGTTTGTCGTGCTGATGATGACGTGGTTTCTTTTAATGTCGAAGGGCGAATGCAGAGAATTCGTTTTCATGATTAACGGCGGAGCATCAATGGCAAAATCGGATCCAAATCGCATCGTTGTTCAAAGTGTCGTGTGGAGCATTGAAAATTTGTCGGAGGAAGACGAAGTCGGCATCATTGCCTTTAAAGAAAACATTGACGTTATCAGACCGCTGTCGAAAATCGGTAACAGTCCTGCGCATTTCAATGTTAATTATTCCGGGCAGAGCAATGCAGGTTCGGCACTTTTATCGGCGATTGATATGTTGTCGAACAAATTTCACACGGAGCGATACATCATTCTTTTCACCGACGGCGAAAATCTTTTGGACAGTTCGGAGCAAAATTTGCGTTCGGTGGAAAATTTTCGTGCGGGTTTGGAGCAGGCGAAGTGGCTGGGAATTCCCGTTTATATTTTGAGTTTACGCTACGACGAGAATCCGCCGAATTATCACAGCTACGGCACTTACGCTCGCGAAATTCCGACGCACTACCGCGACTTGATGACGACTGTGCGCACCATTGTCCACAATGACTTTCACGCACCGCACATTGAGTTGCCGATTAAAAATCTGACGGCGGGCGATGTGCAATGTGAAGTTCCCGTGCTCGCCGACCGCTTGAAAATTTTACTGCTCTCGTCGAATGCGGGCAGTGCCGAACTCAAAGAAATGTCCGCGAAAAAAATCGTCAACGAAAGTTTTGTGAAGACCTTCGAGGGTGCGCCTTATCCCAAAAGCAAATTTGAACTTGCGCTGAATTATCCCGAAGGCACCGGATTGACATTGGACGTTGTACCGACCGTCAAAGGGCATTTGGAAACCAAAATCGATTCTTCCTTGTCGGACGGAAATTTTCTGATGATAACGCCGCTTTATAATGACGGTGACGAAAAAATTTTGAGCAACGAAATTTTTGCGGGCAAGTCAATCGGCGTGAAAATTGACGACGCAAAAGTTGACGGGACAATCGCTGACGGCGTGATTAAAGTTGCGCTTGCCGATGATGTGAAGAATGTTGCACTGCAAAAAGTTTGCTTCGAGGATGTCGGGATAATCTTTGACGGCAACGACACCGCTTTTATCGTTCTGTCGCAAACCAACCGTGCGGCGTGGATTGTCGCACTTGCCGCCATTGGTGTGATTGTATTTTTGTCGTGGCGATTGAGCAAACGTCGTTTCGCTGATGATGTCGTTTCAGATTTCGATGTCGTGAAAAAAAATCTGCCGCCCGTCGATAAATTTTTTGCCAAATCAAAAGACCGTCAAAGCTTTTCATTCAAAGGCAAGTTGCTGATTTACGTTACCAAAATTCCCGGCGGAGAGAATGTCGCGCCTTTGGAATGCAATCTCTTCCAAATGAATGTCGAGAAAATTTCTCTTGCCGATATTTTGAAAGGTTGCGGCGTCGAAGAATATTTCGCGGACACGAGCGGAATTGTTCTCGCGGCAACTGAATTGGGTATTTCTGTCAGAAATGATTCAGATTGCACGATTCTTGAGCGCAGTAATTTGATTGCAAAAGGTCAGAGTGTCGAATTGATTTTGGGCGATTCGATTAACGTCATGACTTTCGATGAGTCCGCCGAACTGATTTTGATTTATAAAAGTTTGAAACCGACCGAGGCGATTTGAACATGCGCGTCGACAGAAAAATTTTTTGGGACGAAGATGTCTTGCGGACGCAGAATGAAGTTAGGAGTCATCGAAATGAGCAAAGAATATATGACGGCAATGGCAATGATAAAATGCAGCGGAGCGACGGCACCGGTTCCGATACCGATTCAATGCCCGATAAGCCACGGCGTGATCTCATGCAAGACGCATCTGCCGCTGCTCAACGCAACTGACTATGTGCCGCTTAAAAACGTTTTGACGTTCGGGACGTGCAAAATGATTCCGCCGACGCCTGCCGGGCCTGCGCCATGCGTTCCGGCAATAATTATGGCGTGGAAAAGTTGCGACATGCATTATTTTGTCGGAGGCGCACCGGCGTTGACGAAAGACAGCTTTTTGACGTGCACACTCGGAGGGACGATTAAATTTCAATGACGCTCGGTGATTTGAAAGTTGAAGGCGTCGACTACCAAGAGCTGCTGAATATTGAAGTCGTCGAACGTGCTCACGCTCACGGCGTTTGTCGATTGACTTTCATTGTTAAGGACGACCTCGACGCGAAAAAAATTTTGAGTTGGAACAAAACCGTCGTGACCGTCAAAGCGGACAAGGATATCATTTTCTGCGGGATTATCTGTCAATGTCGGTTTGAAACTCGGATCGACAATCGGCTTTTGTATGTGACGGCGCAAAGTTTATCGTGTCAGCTTGAATCTGCGCGGCGGAGCATGACTTTTCAATCGGCGAAGAAAAAATTTTCGGAGATACTCGATGCCGTCAAGAAAAATTGCAACGGAGCCGATTTGATTTGTTGGAAAGATGAAGTCGTCGCGGAAATGATTTACTGTGAAAATTTGAGCGATTGGGAATTTCTCAAGGAGCTTGCCGAAAGTCACGGGCAGATTTTGTTTGTGAATTCGCGGCTGAACAAATTGCAGGTGAGCGTCGGCTTCAAGTCGTTTGAAGATTTTTCCGCCGATGATTCGATTGAGCTTTTGCGCCGCAACGTTCCGATTGATTTTTGCAAGCGACTGGAGAGCAACACATATTCGGGCGCGCGGACGTGTTATTTTGCCGAAACGAATTTGCGGACGCTTGAAACCAAAATCAGCGTCGGCTGCAGTGTCAATTACGAGAACGCAAAACAAGCAGTCATTGCGCGGCGAATTTACGTTCATGAAAATGTTTTGTACAACGAAATCAAGTTGCGGCACGAGGAAGGTTGTCGCGCGGATGCCTGGGACGTTTGCAAGCATTTCGACAAATTTTTTTATCTGACGGGCAAAGTTCTTGAATCGAAGGATACGAATGTCAAAGTTCAATTCGACTGCGACGACGAGCAGGACAAATCGACCGCGCTTGAAATTCCCTACGAATCGCACGTTAGCAATTATCTTTACACCATGCCCGACGAGAACGACAAAGTTTTTGTTTACGTCGACAGGTTGCGGCAAGCGGCGATGGGCAGTCTCCGCACAAAAGACGTTTCCGACGACGCAAAGAATCGCTCGTTCAAAACAAAGGACTCCTCGTTTCTTGCCGATGATAAAAAATTTTCATTTGCCGCCGCCGAAAAAACTACCGTCGTTGAAGAAGACGCCGTCAAATTCGACACGCCGAAGGACATAATTTTTTCGTGCAAGGGCGATTTGATAATTCAATCGGCGCAGGGCTTGATGCCTGACAATCAGACAAAGATGGCGACGACGCACGCGACGGGCTACACGCAATATTTGTCGGGACTCGGTCAACCGGCAACAGTTCAATTCAATCCTGCGGGCTCGACGGTCGGCAAAGACGCTTCGGAAATCAAAAATGCGGGCTCCAAAAAAGAAGACGTTGAACTTTCAGATCTCGCCAAAGAGCTCGACAAGTTGACGGGTCGTCAATCGAAAGAGTCGCAGGAAAATGAATCCGACGGCGGTTCCGGCGGAACTCTCAAGCTTGACGGTCAAAAGAGCGCGATTGTTCAAGTCAAAGACAGTTCGATTGAGATGAAAGGCAGCAATTTGAATGTGAAAACTCGTGCGCTGATGCAAGTCGGCTATACTCCGATGGCAGGCGGCGGTACAGGTTCGCTGAGCAAATTTGAGGGCGGCAGTCCGAATAATCGTTCGGACGAAATCAACGTTGAACACGGCAGGGAAGATCGTTCGCGCGTCAAAGAACAAATTACGGCGACACCCGACACCAAAGACATTTCACGCTGAAGAAGGGAAAAATTCATGGAGCTGGGAAAAAATTTGCCCGAATTGGCGCGGCACGAATGGACGATTGATTATGCGACGGGAAATTTCACGCTCAAGGTTATCGACTACGCTCAAGCCGACATACTGAAAAATTTTATCGTGAGCCGTGAATACACTTCGAGCAAGAACAGTTGGCAATTCAACATTGACGGACGTCCGCCGAAAATCACGCTTAAAACTCTGCGCGAGATTTTTTTTACATACGCGGGCAAAAATTTGGCAGTTGTTCGCGACGGAATCGGACGATTGACGCGCTACAAATACGACGGAAATTTTTTAATTGGCGTGATTTATCCTGACGGTTCGCGCGTGAAGTATGACTTTGCCGACAAGAAACATTTGACGACGTGCACGGGTCGCGACGGAAAAATTATCTTTCAAAACGAATACGACGAGCTTGATCGCTTGATAAAGTTTTCGGACGTGACGGGCACGCGAATTTTTTTTTATGACGACAAAAATCGGCGGACATTTGAGAGCGGTCAATATGAAGTCATCTACAAGTGGAATCGACGCAAGCAGATTGAATCAATCACTTATGCGGACGGCACGACGGAAAATTTTCTTTACGACGCGGACGGCAGATTGAATTACAAATTGGGACGCAACGGCGAGGAATACTTTTGGCGATATAGCGGCGGTCGTTTGACGCGCGAAATTTATCCCGACGGTCTGATAAAGAAATTTGATTATGATGCGTGCGGCAATTTGATTCGGCTGACGGAGAGCAACGGTCGCGAGGAGATTTACGCTTACTCGAAAAAAAATCTGCTGATTGAGCGGCGAGTTCGTTTGAACGTGAAAGATTGGCGGCGCGAAACTTGGGAATACGACGTTGCCGGACGAGTTTTGAAATACGACATCAACGGGCAAATCACGCGCTACGCTTACGACGACGAGGCACCTTCGCCCGCGCTGATGATGACTCCTTGCGGTTACAAGTTCAGCTTTTTTTACGACAGGATTTATCGATTGCTGACGTTGCACACAGCAGTTGGCGAATTTCATTTTGCGCACACGATGATGAACGAAATCATTGCCGAGCGGAAAAATATTTTTGAGCCGCTGATTCAAGTCGAGAAAATTCCCGCGCATTCTGATGTTGAAATTTTCGACACGGCGGACAGATTGATTGAGGCGCGAAAAAAAATCGGAGAGCGATTCAAGCTTACGCGGTGGAAATACGATTTGAACGACAACTGCATTGAGCGGCGCGAGTGGCGGGATTTGCAGAGCATCCAGAGTGCGACGGGACAAGTTGCGACGGTCAATTATACATACGACGCGCAAAATCGGTTGATTCTCAAAGCCGACGACAAAACTTTGACGCGCTACGGCTACGACTGTTTGAATCACGTGACTTTTGAAAGGGAAGAAAATCTCAATGGCAGACAAAGATAACGCGATACTTTTTCAGAGCGTGAAAGTTGAGGGCGCGGAATTCCTGGAGCTGTTGCAAGTTGAAATAACTCACGCGGTCGACGAATACGCGCGGGCAAGATTGACAATGTTCGTTGACGCGGACAAGGGCAAAAAATTTTTACAGCAAGCGAACGCCGACAAAATCAAAATCAGTGCGAAAGCCGGTACAAAGGATGTTGTGCTGTTCCAAGGCTACATTGCGAAATTGACGTTGGAAACGCGAATCGGCGCGAACTTGATGACGATTGACTTATTCGACGCGGCTTGCATGTTGGATTGGAAACGTGAGACTTGCTCATTCCAAAAACTCGACGCGAAATTTGAGGAAGTCTTAACAACGGCAGTCAAGGACAGCGGCGGAAAAGTTCAGCTGAAAGTTACCGACAAGGCAATAGAAAAAATAATCGTGCGGCTCAATGAAACGTCGTGGGAATTCATCAAGCGGCTTGCCAGTCAATTCAGCGCGTCGACATTCACGGACATCACCGCCGAAAAACCGTTGGTGATAATCGGTCTGCCCGAACCGAAGCAAACGATTGAACTTGACGAGGCGCAGGTCGTTTACAATTTCGACGACGCGACGTTTCAATACATCAATGCGAACGCCGCACTTGTCGCGGAAGGCGTCAAACTCATCAACGAGGATTTTTCATTCGTGAAGGTCAGCGGCTTTTATCAATATCTCACGCTCGCCGACACCGTCAATCTCGACAAGAAGGAGTATCGCGTCCGAAAAGTTCACGCGAAATTTTTTGAGGGCGTCTTGATGAGCGACTATGAACTTGTCGGCAAGAGCGCGTTTTTCGTGCCGATTGAGACGCAAAAAAATATTTACGGCAGAATTTTTCGCGCGCAGGTCAAAAAAGTTGAGAAGGACAAAATTCAAGCGCATTTGATTGACGTGGACAAAGAATACGATTCAAGCTCGACAACGTGGTTTCCGTTCGCGACTGTTTATTCAAGTGCCGACGGCTCCGGCTGGTACGTTATGCCCGAAGTCGACGATTATGTTCGGATTTTATTTCCGTCAACCGACACGAGCGAAGCTTTTGCCGCAAGTTCGATTAACACCGCGCCATTGCAGGAGCCGAAGAATAAAAGTTTCAAAGCACCGGGCGGACGCGAAATTTTGTTGACGGATAAGGGCGTTGAAATTATCGCGGAACATCAGAAGACGTTCATTCAGCTGGACAAGGACAGCGGGATAAACATCGTTTCCGCCAAAGACATTCAAATTCACGCGGGTTTCGTTCGAGGCGAAAGGAAAAATTCAGATGGTCGCGCAACAGGAAATTGCCGTTCAAAGCGGACAGTCGCACGTAAAAATTTTGTCGAATCAAATTGACATGGGCGGCAACAACATCATTGTCGGTGAGTGAAATGGAATTGATTCAAAGTTTTGACGAATATTTGACGCGGCGATACAAACCGTTGGAGCTGGAATTTCTCAAGCAGACGGAGCGACATTTGAGCCGAGACTTGCCCGCGATTCGGAAATTTTGTTTGGACGAGTGGCGCAAGGCAATTTCTCAAGCGTGCGAAGTTCAGCGGCGAGAAAATTTTTTGTGCGCGTACATGAGCATTTCGCTGTTGAACACGTCACTTTTGGACGGCAAGCCGCAGTTGCAAATCGACTTTTACAACGAGGAATGGGTTTACGGCGAAAGTTTATCGCGCAGTCGAATGAGCGCGGATTTTTTATTCAAACATTGGCGGGACTTCACGGCGGACGCATTGGACGAAAATTTTTATGTGCGCAGTCAAGTCGCGAAGGTCGAGATAAAATCTCTGTTCTGGGGCACGGTTGAAAAGTTGACGTTCCTTTTTGCATG
>CAJOHG010000043.1 GCA_905234395.1 uncultured Selenomonadaceae bacterium | reverse complement strand
CGGGAATGAGTTGCTCAATAAAATTTTTGTCGAAACCGCGTTGAATCAACTTCGCAACAATCTGCCGAACGCTCAATCTGCCGTCCGCGTAAAAATTTTCAAATTGCCGCCGACAAGCCTCCGCGTCGTCAAGATAATTATATTTCTTGAGTTTTTCCAGCGCGTCATCAACTTCAGCGGCATCATACTTTCGAGCAAGCAATTTTCGCCGCAAAACCGTCGAGCTCTGTTCCTGATTGGCAAGCAAATCCGTCGCCTTCATGAGTGCGGATTTTTTTTCTTTGAACATGTCGAACGCCTCCGCATGATTGATTCTGTTGCCGGAAAGATAATCCTGCGCGGCTTTGCAGGAAAAATTCACTCTTTGACCGAATCAAGACAGGCAAGCAAATTGTAGAGGAGTGAAATTTTATGGCGAAGAAAATTTTTATCGGCGCACTGATTTTTATTTTGAGCGCGACGATTTTTTCAGCTGTAGACGCCAAAAAAACTTCGGGCACGTGGCGATTGGACGGGACTGCTTCCGCCGACTTGCCTGCGAATTTTCGTTGGATGAACGATCCGTGGCACAATATCTTTCGCGGAAAACCTCCCACACGTCAAGGCTTGGACGACTTGCACATTTCGGCGAGCAATCAACCTTCGCAAGCCGCGCTGTCCACAATTTCCGAAAAGATTCACGAGCGCGAACCCGACGCAGAAATTTTCATGGTTGACTTGCGGCAGGAGACTCACGGCTTTGTGAATTCGTTGCCCGTAAGTTGGCACATCAAACACAACATCGACAATTTCGGCAAAAGCACTTCCGAGGTTGAGGCGATTGAAGCTGAACGGCTGAACAGTCTGCGAAACGTCGAAACGACTTTCGTGCCGCTGGGCAATGCCGATAAGAAAACGTTAAAGCCCGTGACGATTATTCCGCATTTCACGTTGACTGAACGCGAAGCCTCTGAACAAGCCGGTATGCATTACGTGCGATTTGCGGCGACGGACGGACAATTTCCCGCGCCCGAACTTGTCGACGAGTTTATAATTTTTGTCGCGACGTTGCCCGATAACGCGTGGTTGCATTTCCATTGCCAAGCCGGTCACGGGCGCACGACTTCTTTCCTTGTAATGTATGACATCATGAAGAATCCCGACGTGTCGCTTGAGGAAATTTGCAAACGACAATATCTTTTGGGCGGTACAAATCTTTTGCTTGAACTCGAAGGCAACGATTGGGACGGAAAAAATACTCGTGACCGCGCGAAAAAAATTCGGCTGTTCTACGACTTTATTCAAGGCACTCGCGCCGAACAAATCGGTTTGACGTGGAGCGAATGGCTTGCAAATAATTAGGAATGAGGAATTAGGAATGAGGAATTTTTTGGCAACGTGCGCGGCGATTTTAATTTTGTTGAGCGGCTCGGTTGAGGCATCAAACGCGGAATATCTGCTGAACAACACCGTACTTTGGCCGTCCTCAAGCGGCGCGGACTATTGCGACGAAATTGTTCAATCGACGCTCGCGCAGATAACTCACGACGGCATGACCAATTATCAAAAAGTTTTGGCGTGCTACGATTATCTTATCGACAACTGCAGATACGGCAACAACGTCACGCGACTCAACTTTCCCGAAGCAAACGGCACTGCTCGCGCTTACGGAATGTTAACGGGTCACGTCGGAGCTTGCGACGATTATTCATGTGCATTTGCCGCGTTGATGCGTGGTATCGGCTTGAATTGCTACACGGTTTACGGGCAGACGGCTCGCGCGTCCGGCGGTTATACGGGTCACATTTGGTGCGTTATCAAACTTAACGGCGTCGAATACGTTTTCGATCCGCAGATTGACGACAACATTGCCAAAGGCGGTCCGACGGGTTATTATCGTTTCTGCGTGACTTACGGCGAAACGCCCGGCTCTTACTATCCTTCTGAAATTGGTCACGGTTATTTTTATCCGCTCTATTGATTGGAGACGATTGCGATTAATATTGACGAACTCGCCAAAAATATTTTGAACACGGTCGGCGGCACCGGCAACGTCCTCTATTCCAACGTGATTCAAGCAACAAATTGTATGACGCGCCTGCGACTGCTGCTGATTGAAAGAAACGACTACATGATTGAGGCGTTGAAAAAAATCGACGGAGTTTTGGGCGTCAACGTGGACGGCGACGAAGTTCAAGTGATTCTCGGTGCCGGACGTGCAACAAGCGTCACGACTGCCGTTAATCAAATTTTGGAGGCGACAAACACCGTTAAAGTCGGCGAAGTGAAAATCGGTGACGCCAAAGCTTTGCACGACAAAATTCGCGCACGAAATGCCACGCCCGTTAAATTGTTCTTCAAAAAAATTTCGAGCATTTTCGCGCCGCTGATACCAGGCTTTATCGCGTGCGGCTTGATAACAGGTCTCGTCAGCATGGCAATAAAAATTTCTCCTGCGCTTGCCGAAGAGCCGTTGATTCAACTGCTGATGATTGCGGGCAACGCAGTCTTTTGGGGCATGAATCTTTTCGTCGGCGTGAACGCGTCAAAAATTTTCGGCGGTGCACCAATTCTCGGAGGCGTACTCGCGGCATTGATGACGCATCCCGGTCTTGCCGACGTGAACATTTTCGGAACGCCATTTGTTCCGGGACGCGGCGGAATTATCTCCGTGATAATCGTTGCGGGATTCGCGGCGTGGCTTGAAAAAAAATTGCACAAGATTATTCCCGAAATGTTCGACCTGTTCTTGACACCGTTGATGACAATTTTAATCGCGGGCACGGCTGCAATTTTCCTGTTGCAACCAATCGGCGGCGCAGTGTCGGATGTAATCGGCAAGGCGGCAACCACGGCAATTCAATCGGGCGGCGCAATCGTCGGATTCATTTTGGCGGGCGTATGGCTCCCGTTGGTAATGCTCGGCATTCATCAGACAATGACTCCGATTCACGTCGACTTAATCTCTCAATTCGGCGTGACGATTCTCTTGCCGATTTTGGCAATGGCGGGCGCAGGTCAAGTCGGTGCGTCAATCGCGGTCTACTTCAAGACGAAAAATAAATTTCTCAAGAAAACGATAGCCTCTGCGTTGCCGGTCGGAATCATGGGCGTTGGTGAGCCTTTGATTTACGGCGTGACTTTTCCGCTGTTCAAACCTTTTATCGCGGCGTGCATAGGCGGAGCGTTCGGCGGTGCTGTCGAGGCAACATTTATGGTCGGTGCGTCGACGTTGGGAATTTCGGGTTTACCGCTTGCCGCCACTACGGACAATATCCCGATTTACTTTGTCGGACTGATAACGGCTTACGTCGTCGGATTTATCGCCACGTGGATTATCGGCTTTGACGATCCCGCAGAATCATAAAAAATCACAGAGTTACAAGCGAATATTCGTGTCCCGTATGCTGAATGATTTTCAACAAATCTGTGAACGTCAAAGAAATTGTCGCCGTGTTTATGTTCGGGTGCAATAAAAGTTTTTTGTCGCGAAGTTCGGCGTCGATTATGAGCCGGGCTTTTTTTCTGCGTCGTTGATTATTCCGAGCGGCGTCACTGCTCCCGTATGCAAGCCCAAAATTTTTTCAAGCTCTTCTTCCGAAGCAAAGGACAATCGCGGCAAGTTCAAAAGTTTTGCGACAAGTTTTAAATCGGCGCGTTTATCGGCGGGCAATGTCAATAAAAAATAATCGCCGCGTTTATTTCGCAGGAAAAGATTTTTGCAAGCCTGTCCGTCAAGCTGTTCAAAGATTCTCAACTGCCGCGACTCCTCGACCGTGTAAACCGCCGCATGTTCCAACAACCGAAATTTAATGCCGAGTTCGTCCAAAAGTTCAAAGAGTTTCATGATGTCAAACCTCAATCTTGCGAGCTTGCCCGTCAACGACCGTGTAAACCGCCGCATGTTCCGGCAACCGAAATTTAATGCCGAGTTCGTCCAAAAGTTCAAAGAATTTCATGATGTCAAACCTCAATCGCCGTCTTGAAGGTAATGACCGCCTCGCCGAAAATTTTAACTTTCATCGGCTGATTGTCGTGCAGAGAAACTTCAACGCGCATCGTTCCGCGCCGCTGAATTTTTTCGCCTTGCACCGCGTGGAAAGTGACTTTGTCGCCGCGAGTGTCAATCAGTCCGAAATGACAAAGATACGCGCCCAAAGAACCATTTGCATTGCCGGTGACGGGATCTTCAGCAATTCCAATCGCCGGCGCGAACATTCTGCCGTGCACCAAAAAATTTTCGTCGGGCGTCAAAACAAAGACGTAGTAGCCGTTGCAATTTATCTCGCGGCTGATTTCGGCAAGTGCTTGAAGATTCGGCTCAAGCGCGTGAAGTTTTTCCAAATCGTCAATGCCGATCATAACTTTTGAATGTCCTGTCGAGGCAATGGCGGCGGGACAATTTTTATTTCTGTCGTCAATCGAAAGTCCGAGTGCGGCTAAAATTTTTTCGTGAGCGGCGGCGGAAATTTTTTCAACGGAAATTTTTCCCTGCTCCATGACAACTTGATAATCGTTGCCGTTGTTGAGAATCGTCACGGGCAAAATTCCTGCGCCGGTCTTTTGACGGACAACAGTTTGATTCGGCAAGTTGAGTTTCTTTGCTCTGACGTAGTGCGCGGCAATGGTCGCGTGCCCGCAAATCGGAACTTCGCTCGTCGGCGTGAAAAATCGGACGTGAACATCGCAGTCATCATCGCCGCTGAAAATAAAAGCCGTCTCGGAGTTGTTCAACTCACGCGCAATTTTCTGCATGTCCGAATCGCTCAAGCCGTCGGCATTTGACACGACGCCCGCAGGATTGCCCGTGAAAATTTTTTTCGTGAACGCGTCGACTTGATACAGAAAATATTTCTTCATGATATAGCCTCCATAAAATTTTGCGCCATTATAAATCAAAGCGTTTGTGCGTTGCAAGTGCGATATGTTTTTTGTATACACTTGAAATTTTCTGATAAACGGGCTATAGTGGCGTCGATAAAAATTTGTTTCACAAAGGAGTTGATTTTATGTTTTGGGCTGAACTTTTGGTCGTGCTGGCAATGCTCGTCATCGGCGCACGATACGGCGGCATCTTCTTGGGAATGTCAAGCGGTGTCGCCATTGCAATTTTAGTTTTCGGCTTCGGACTCGCGCCGGGCAATCCCGCAATCGATGTCATCATGATCATCATGACGGTCGTCGTTATTGCGGCAACACTTCAAGCTTCGGGCGGCATGGACTACCTGATTCAAATCGCGGTCGGTCTCTTGCGCAGAAATCCGAATCGCATCAGCTATTATGCTCCGATTATTTCTTGGGTCTTTACATTCATGTGCGGCACGGGCAATATTTCGTTCGGTATCTTGCCGGTTATCGCTGAAGTTGCACGCGAGGCAGGCGTTCGACCTGAACGACCAATTTCAATGTCGGTTATCGCCTCTCAACAAGCAATAACTGCCTGTCCGATTTCTGCCGCAACCGTCGCACTCGTCGGGCTGTTGTCTCCGCAAGGCGTCACGTTGATTGATATTCTTATGGTCTGCATTCCGTCAACATTAATCGGCGTCATTTGCGGTTCACTTTACGCGGCACGCATGGGCAAAGATTTGAACGTCGACCAAGAATATCTTGACCGTGTTGCACGTGGCGAATCCGCTCCGATTAACGAGAAAGCTCAAATTGCCGAGGCAAGAGAATTTTCCGCCGCAACCAAACGCGCCGTTTGGATTTATCTGCTTGCAACGGTTATCGTCGTTATCTTCGGCATTTTCCCTGAACTGCGTCCTTCGGCAATGTTGGGCGACAAAATGGTTAGCTTTACAATGACCATGTGCATTGAAATGGTTATGATGGCTATGGCGGGCGTGATGATTATCGCGTGCGGCGTCAAGGTCTCGTCGATTATCGAACAGTCCGTTTTCCGCAACGGCTTGATGGGCGTCTATTGCATTTTCGGCTTGACGTGGGCGGGCGACACTTTGACACGCAACAACATCGACTACATAAAATCCGGCGCGGCTGATATGATTGCGGCTTATCCGTGGGTCTTCGCGATAATCCTGTTCCTGTTGAGCGCGGTTATCTTAAGTCAAGCGGGAACAATCGGCGCACTTGCTCCGTTAGGCATCACGTTGGGAATTACGCCGCCGGCAATGATCGGTATGTTCCCGGCAGTCAACGGTTATTTCCTCGTTCCGATCTATGCGACTGTTCTCGCAGGTATCGCCTTCGACAGAACGGGCACGACGCAAATCGGCAAGTTCGTTTTCAACCACAGCTTCCAAATTCCCGGCTTGATAACGTGTATTGTCAGCGTCGGCATCGGCATGGCGTTCGCGAATATGATTCTCTAATCGGTGATTGACATGTTCAAAGAAAAAGATTGTCTCGGAGAGCTTGACGTTCGCGAAGATGTTTACTACGGCATTCAAACGGAACGCGCACGAAATAATTTTGCGATAAGCGGCACGACTTGCGACGACTTGCCCGAATTCATCAAAGCTGTTGCCGAAGTCAAAAAGGCGGCGGCTATTGCCAACTTCAAAATCGGTGCGCTTGACGAAAAAATTTGCAATGCAATCTGCGCGGCGGCTGACGAAATTATTTCTGGCAAGATGCGCGGAAATTTTCCTGTCGACGTGTTTCAAGGCGGCGGCTCGACTTCAACGAATATGAACGTCAACGAAGTCATTGCCAAACGCGCCAACGAGATTCTCACGGGACGCAAAGGCTACGACGCTGTTCATCCGAATACGCACGTCAATCGCGGGCAATCGACAAACGACGTTATCCCGACCGCGATTGAAATCACTTGCTACCGTTATGCTGTCGACTTGAAAAAATCGCTCGAACATTTAACGGAAGCAATGGCTCGCAAGGTTGACGAATTTAAAACCGTCGTGAAGACTTCTCGCACGTGTCTGCAGGATGCCGTTCCGATAACGCTCGGTCAAGAATTCAGCGGCTACGAAAGTTTTTTGCGCCGTCATATAAATTTGCTCGACGAATTATTTTTCGGCAAACCGCTTGAATTGACACTCGGCGGCACCGCGACTGGCACGGGCTTGAGCACATTTGACGGCTATCAATCGGAAGTTTTCGTTCAGCTCCGCGAAGTCACGGGCATTGACGTTAAGCAACGCGAAAATCTTTTCGACGGCTTCCAGAACGGCGACGACTACATCAGAATTTCCGCGTACCTTAAAAGTTTGGCGACAGGTCTCGGCAAAATCGCGACTGATTTGCGCATGATGTCTTCGGGTTCTCGTTGCGGCTTGCAGGAAATTTTCTTGCCCGCAGTTCAGCCCGGAAGTTCGATTATGCCCGGCAAAGTCAATCCCGTTATGCCCGAACTTATAAATCAGATTTGCTATCAAGTTTGCGGCGACGACGTGGCAATTACGATGGCGGTTGAAGGCGGCGAACTCGATTTGAACGTCTGGGAACCCGTCATCATCAAAAATCTCACGGAGCAATTCAAAATTTTGACGGGCGGCATGATTAAATTCGCTGACCTTTGCATTGACGGCATTAAAGCCAACGTCGAAAAACTTCGCGCGGACGCCGAATCAACGATGGCAAATGCAACTGTCGTGTCGGCAATTCTCGGTTACGTCAAGGGCACGGAAATCGCTCAAAAAGCCGTCGCCGAAAATAAAACCGTTAAGCAGGTCGTTAAAGAGCTGAAACTCTTCGACGACGCGGAAATCGATAAACTTTTCGATACACTGATGTTGACGGATTCGACACGCAGCGGAAAAATTTTTTCGGGCGAAAGAGCATGAAGATAAAAATTTTGGCGACAGGCGGAACAATCGCGGTCAGTGCAAATAAAACCGTCAAGCAAGTCGTTAAAGAGCTGAAACTCTTCGACGACGCGGAAATCGATAAACTTTTCGATACACTGATGTTGACGGATTCGGCACGCAGCGGAAAAATTTTTTCGGGAGAAAAAGCACAATGAAAGATTTGGGAGCACGAGCATTTAATTACGGCTATCCAATGGCGGTTCTGATTGTCGCGACGTATAACGACGACGGCACCGTCAACGTGATGAATCTGCACGAGTGCACGCGGACTAATGCAGGCGATTTGGTCATTTGCATAGGCGAAGGCAAGAAAACTCATGCGAACATTGAACGACGCGGTGCATTTACATTGACACCGGCAACTCGTGAGCTTATGAAAGCGGCTGATTATTTCGGCATGATGAGCGGCTATCAAGTTCCCGACAAATTCGCCCGCGCAGGCTTGAAGGCGGTTAAAAGCAGTCGAATTGACGCGCCGATAATCGTCGGAAGCAAGCTTGTCATTGAATGCGAGCTGATTGAATTCGTCAAGACGCAGAATTTTTCGGGAATAATCGCGCGGATCGTGAACATTGCGGCGGATGAAGATATTTTGAACGACAAAGGCAAAGTCGCGATTGAACGGCTCGGCATGGTGATTTACGATTCGTTTGGCAGCAAATATTTCACGGTCGGCGAAGAAGTCGGCAAAGCATTCGGCGCAGGCAAAGTGTATCTGAAATGACGCAGTGAAAAACTTTTTGCAGGTGAAAAATTTTGAAACGTAACGTAAAAATTTTGGCGACAGGCGGAACAATCGCGGGCGTTGCAAATTCTGCGACTGACACGACGAATTACGCGGCGGGAACACTCGGCATTGACAAATTGATTGACGCCGTGCCCGAAATAAAAAATTTTGCCAACGTCGGCGGCGAACAAATTTGCAACATCGACAGCAAAGACATCACCGAAAAAATTTGGCTCAAGCTCGCGAATCGAATCAACGAATTGCTCGCGGACGTTGACGGCATTGTCATCACTCACGGCACCGACACGCTCGAAGAGACTGCTTATTTCCTGAACTTGACCGTCAAGAGCGATAAGCCCGTCATTTTAACAGGTGCAATGCGTCCCGCGACCGCAATCAGTGCTGATGGCGCGATGAATTTGTTAAACGCCGTAAAAGTCGCCGCAAATCAAAATTCCGTCGGCAAAGGCGTTTTGGTTGTTATGAACGACGAAATTCACGCCGCCCGCGAAGTCACCAAAATTCACACGCTCAACGTTGCCGCGTTCAACAGTCGCGAATTTGGATTGCTCGGCTGCGTCAACAACGGCGTCCCGGAATTTTATCGCACGTCGACACGCAAACACACCGGCAACTCTGAATTCAGCGTCAACGGCTTGAAGGCTCTGCCCTATGTCAAAATTATTTACGGTCACGCTTGCGACGACGGACTTTTTGTCGCGGCGGCGATTAATGCGGGCGTCAAAGGAATCATCTGCGCGGGAATGGGCAACGGCTCAATCAATGCGAACGTCGAAGAAATTTTGATTCGTGCGGCTGAAAATATCGCCGTCGTGAGATCGTCACGTTGCGGCGGCTCAATCGTTGCGAATAAAAATTTTGTTGATGGCGACAACTTGACTCCGCAGAAAGCTCGAATTCTTTTGCAACTCGCGCTTACAAAGACAAATGACCGCTATGAAGTTCAGCGGATGTTCAAACAGTACTAAAGCTTAGAGCTTAGAGCTGTAAGCTTTAAGGAAAAAACTCAAAGCTCAAAGCTTAAAGCTAAAACAGGAGGTCTCAATCATGAGGAAAGAACACGATTTTTTGGGAGAAATTGAAGTTCCCGACGAGGCTTATTACGGCGTGCAAACAATGCGGGCTATCGAGAACTTCACAATCACCGGGCGCAGGCTTGACGAGGATTTTATCAAATCTCTCGCCAAAGTTAAGAAGGCGGCGGCTCAAGCGAACATGGAAACAGGTCGTCTCGATAAAAAAATCGGCAATGCGATTGTTCAGGCGGCTGAAGAGATTATCGACGGCGAATTTATCGATCAATTTCCCGTTGACCCGATTCAAGGCGGCGCAGGCACTTCAATCAACATGAACATGAACGAAGTCCTTTGCAACCGCGCACTTGAGATTATCGGCGAGGCAAAAGGACGCTACGACATCATCAGCCCGAATAATCATGCGAATATGGCGCAATCGACCAACGACAGCTTGCCGACAGCGATTAAAGTTTGCTTGACGTACAAAAGCCACAACGTCACCGACGCGCTCGATTATCTTGCGACCGCTCTTGAGCAGAAAGCCGAAGAGTACAAAGACATTCTCAAAATGGGACGCACGCATTTGCAAGACGCCGTTCCGATAACGCTCGGTCAAGAAATGGGCTCGTATGCGTCGGCAGTTCGTCGTTCGATTAGGCGCATTGAATGGGCGATTGACAGCATCAGGCTCATCAACATGGGCGGCACCGCAGTCGGCACAGGTCTCAACGCTGAACCGCGTTATATTAAAATCGTCGCACGCAAATTGCGCGAAATTACCGGCGAAAACTTTGAAACGTCAACAAATATCATCGACGCCACGAATAACACGGACGGTTTTGTTGATGTGTCAAGTGCTCTGAAAAATACCGCGCTCGTGCTCATAAAAATGGCAAATGACTTCCGTTTAATGGCGTCCGGCCCTCGTTGCGGCTTGAATGAATTGTTCCTGCCCAAACGTCAACCCGGCTCGTCGATTATGCCCGGAAAAGTCAATCCCGTTATCGCTGAAGTCATGGATCAGGCGTGCTATCAAGTTATCGGCAACGATTTGGCGGTTACGCTCGGCGTTGAGAACGGACAATTTGAATTGAACGTCATGGAACCGATTATGGCTTACAATCTGTGCTCGTCGATGAATTATCTTGCCAATGCCTCGCGCACGTTCGTCGACAAACTTTTGACGGGTCTTGAGCCGAATCGCGAACAGTGTCAGCAATGGTTAGACAGCTCCGTCGGCGTCGTGACAGCTCTGTTGCCGCATCTCGGTTACGAACAATGCTCCATGCTCGCGAAGGAAGCTTACAACACTCGTCGCCCGATTCGCGAAATTATTTTGGAAAAAGGTTTGCTCACCGAGGAACAACTGAAAATTTACATGTCGCCCGAAAAAATGACGCGTCCCGGCATCACGCAATGAACTTGACGGCTTAAAAAAAAATTTCCCCGACAACACGTTGGGGATTTTTTTTGCAATATCACGACTTGCCGCCGACTTCCGCAAGCAAAGTCAGATAAGCCGCATAACGTTCGGGCAAAAGTTCTCCGCGTTCGACCGCAGATTTAACGCCGCAATTCGGTTCGTGACTGTGACTGCACACGTTGAGAAATTTGCACGCGCCCGCGAATTCGCCGAACTCTTTAAAGCAGTGACGCAGATTATTTTTGTCAATGCCCGCCTCCGACAAATCAACCGCGCTGAATCCGGGCGTGTCGACTAAAAAACCGTCGCCGAATTCCAACAGCTCCGCAACTCGTGTCGTGTGTTTGCCGCGTAAAATTTTTTCGCTGACTTTGCCGACTTTGAGCCGCAAATTTTTATCGACAGCGTTTAGAAGTGACGACTTACCGACGCCGCTCGGCCCGGCGAAAACTGTCACGCCCGACGATAAAATTTTTCGCAACTCGTCGATTCCCGCGCCCGTTAATGCTGAAACTCGCAAGACTTTGTAGAGCGATTCGTATTCCGCCAAAAAATTTTCCGCCGCCGCCAAATCGATTTTGTTCACGCAGATTATTATCTCGTTCAACGCCGATTTCTCCGCCAAAACGATGAAACGATTCAAAAGCAGCGGATGAAGTTTCGGCGCGTCGACGGCGAACGTTAAAATCACTCGGTCAACATTTGCGACAGGCGGGCGTATCAAAAAATTTCGGCGCGACTGAACATTTTCAATCACGCCGCTGCTGTCTTTTAGTCTCGAAATTTCCACGAAGTCCCCGACATTTACCGCACTGCCGATTTTTTTATCACGCTTGAGAAGTCCGCGCAGTTTGCAGGGAATTAATTCGTCGCCGACCTTCACGAAGAAAAAGCTGTTGTAAAATTTTATGACGCGTCCAATTTCTCGCATGTTATCTCCCTTTTGACGTTTCACCGTCACGGCTCGGAACATCTTCATGCGTCGAAGTGTCCGGCGACGTTGTCGGCTGACTAATCGGCTCGTCGGAACGTTGCGGCTCCGGCTCATGATAAGTCGGTTCATTCTCCGACTCCGATTGCGGCTCTGCGCGGCGTGCGATAACCAAATCGACACTCGATCCCAAATCAACTTCAGAATCAGGCGACGGATATTGACTGATAACGGTGCCTTCCGCCTGCGTGCTGTCTTGGTAAGTGACGGAGCCGACTTTTAAGCCGCGACCTTCGATGCCGTCTTCAGCGACAGATAAACTTGCATTTTCAACGTCCGGCACGCGAGTAACCTTGTGAGTAACGTGAACTTCCTCAACTTTCGGTTCAGAAGGTTCGGCAGGTTCGCCGCGCGAGACAACCAAATCAATCACTTGCCCGCGAGTAATTTTCGTGCCTGTCGTCGGGTCGTGCGAAAGAACTGTTCCCGGTTCACTCGACGAATCTTTTTCATAAACGCTGCCGAGATTCAAGCCGAGCTTTTGCAAACGTTCAATCGCCGCAGATTTCGCCAAGCCTGCCAAGTCGGGCATATCGATTGATTCACCGCCTTTGCTGACATAAATTGTAACAAGTCTGTCACTCTTGACGGTTTTGCCAACTTCCGGGTCTTGCGAGACGACTTGACCGGCGGGAACGTTCGCATCATAAGTTTCGGCAATGTTGACGCGCAAACGATTATCCTCAAGAATTTGTCGCGCCAATGCCAACTGCTTGCCTTTGACTTCGGGAACGGTAACGGTTTCTTCGTTGCCCAAAACTTTTCCGAACGCCGCAAAAATTCCGACGCCGAAGCCGATTATCAGCACGAAGACCATCATCATCATGAAAACTTTCGATTTGTAGAACGGCTTTTGCTCCGTCACGACGACTTCTTGCGGCGGCTCTTCAACTTGAATTTGCGTTGAGCCGGTGCCCAATCCTTGACGAATTATTCTGCGCGGCGGAATGTCTGTTCGCGGCAAAATTTTCGTGGCATCGGGATCAGTTTTAATCGTCACGCTCAATGCCGATTCGACGTTCGACAGCTCCTGCACAATCTCGAAACTTGACGGGCGAATTTCGGGACTCTTGCTCATTGCTCGGCAGACGATTGCCTCAAGCATCGGCGGAATTTGTGGACGATAACGGCTCGGAGAAATTGGCTCTTCCTCGACGTGTTTCATCGCGATTGAAACGGGATTGTCGCCCGTGAACGGCAAACGATTCGTCAACATTTCGTAAAGCACAATTCCCAACGAATAAACGTCGGACTTCGGAGTTATCGCGCCGCCGCGAGCTTGTTCCGGCGAAAAATAATGCACGGAGCCGATAACGCTGCCGCCATAAGTCAACGTCGATTCCGTGACCGCGCGGGCAATTCCAAAGTCGGTTATCTTCGCGCGACCGTCGGGCGTCATCAAAATGTTGTGCGGTTTAATGTCGCAGTGGACGATGTTATTTGCGTGCGCGTGCGTCAAACCGTTTGCAATGTCCTTGGCAATGCGCGTGGCAGTCAACAAATCAAGCGGACCCTCGTCCTGAATTTTTTTCTTGAGCGTCGAGCTTTGCACATACTCCATAACGATATAATGATCATCGCCCGCAACTCCGACGTCGTAAATGCTGACAATGTTCGGGTGCGACAATCTTGCCGCCGATTTCGCCTCGCGGTGAAAACGTTCGATAAATTCCACGTCGGAACGATAAGCCGCGTGGAGAATTTTTATTGCGACGGGACGAGCCAAAAGTCTGTCGTGGGCTTTATAGACTTCAGCCATGCCGCCGCTGCCGATTTTCTCTTCGAGCTCATATCGCCCGCTCAAGACTCGCTGAATCATTTCCTTCGCCCCTTAAATTAATGCGTCGTGAGCAATGCGGAAGGCACAATCAATCGCGCCACGCAATGCATGATAAAAATTCAACGCGCTGTAAAAAATTTCGCGGCACATGGTCAATCAACTCCTGCGACGATAACGCTGACATTATCCTTGCCGCCGGCGTTGAGAGCTGCCTCGATAAGTGCGTCGGCGGGATTTGATTCGGTTTGCAAAATTTTGGTGATAGTTTCGTCGTCAACCATGTTCGTCAAGCCGTCGGTGCACAACAAAAATTTGTCGCCGCTTTGAACGGGAAAATTGCCCGCGTCAACTTGAAGTTCTTTGACCGCGCCAACCGCCTGCGTCAAAACATTTTTCATCGGGTGCACGCGAGCTTCTTGAGCCGTGAGTTCTCCGCGCCGAACGAGAGTTTCAACGTAGGAATGATCTTCGGTCATCTGCTTAAGTTGATTTTCGCGCAAAAGATAAAGTCTACTGTCTCCGACGTGCGCGAAGTGAGCTTTGTCTCCGTCCAATGATAAAATCGTTGCCGTCGTTCCCATGCCGTGATATTCGTCGTGTTGATGAGCCGTCTCCAAAATTTTTTCATTCGCCACGAGAATTGCCCGCGCCAAAAGTTTTTCGTCCCACGGTGCAGGAACATTTTCCAAAACAATTTTCACGACTTCAACGAGCATTTGACTTGCCACTTCGCCCGCCGAGGCTCCGCCCATACCGTCCGCCACCACGAATGTTTCCGGCTCTATCACGATAAGCGAATCTTCGTTGTTGTAGCGCACTTTGCCGACATGCGTTGCTTGAAATACCTTCGCCAAGATTTTTCACCTCTTCAATGAAACTGACGAGAGAATTCTTTCGAGTGATTGTAACAAAACATTTTCTTTCAGTCAATATTCATGTTGCCTTCATGTTGCCAATGAGCAAAAAAATTCGCCGCAAGAATTTTCCTGCGACGAGTGCCGAAAAAATTTTTTTTAGTCAATCCAACTTGCACGTTCTGTAGTGAAGAACATATCTTCCACGAGATTATATTCAGGGTCGCCGTTCAGCTCGTCCACGTTCAGATAAGTATAATTGACGCGCGCCAATTCGGGAACATTGAAGTAGCTGTAATAAGAATCGTCGCTTAGATTGAAGGTTGATTTTTTATAGACGCGCTCCAAAACCGGTATCCTGTAGTCTTCGTCTTTATGGACGGCACTTTGTCCAACGTATTTACCGGATCCGTTGACTAAGCCGCGATCATTTGGAATTTCCCTGGGCTGTGTATCTTCGTTTGGAGTGTCTGCAGTGCCGTTTGGATAGCGCGTGTACTCATTCCAATACTTCTTCAAGTCTGCCTCGGATGCCAAGCCGAAGATACTTTCCATTCTCTTTTTGAGCGCGACATTTTCGGATTCGGTTTTGAGAGTAAATACTTTCGCAGGCGTGAGCGTCTTCGTCTGAAGGTCGCCTTTGTTGTCGACGATTATCGGCGGATTGAAAGTTGTATCGGCTGATTGAGTAAGTTGCATGTAGTAAGTTGCGCCGTTCTCGTTGTATTCTTCCGTAGTCGCTTCTTTGATGTAAAGAGTTTCGCCGTTATAAGTGACTTTGCGATACTCGGCGACAAGTTGAGCATCGTTGTTCATTTCGGAAGGAATCATAAAATATTTTGAGCCGTTCTCATCAACAACTTTGCTGACGATAGCGGAGCCGACGTTGCTTTCATACAGTTTTTGATAAATATTTTGCATGGGCGTTCTCGTGACTTTCCACATATCTATAGCGTCATCGATTTTATATTGAGCATCGGTCAATGTGCCGCCTGTATAGGCATTGTGGTCATCGTCCGCCAAAGTGACACCGGCATAATCACTTTCGGTGGTGGTAGTCGTCTTGACTTTGAGGTCGCAGACGGGAACGTAAGGATAACGATTTCCATCGGAATTTCTGTAAACTCTTACGAACGGCAGATTGGTTTTCAGAATGTATTTTGTCACGCCGTTATCGTCAACTGCGGCATATTTGGCATTTTGAAGAGTTGCATTCGGTTCGGGATTGGTGTCCAAAAGGTCGGTCTTTGCGACACTGTAAGAGCGAATTACGTTGTCGCCGTGCTGAATTTTAATTTGGACAATATCCGCGTCGGCGATTTTTTTGTATTTCTTTAAGGCAGTGACGTAACTGTTTTCGGTGTAGCCGCTCACGCCCTTAACGTAATGCGCATCAATGATAAAATATTTCGGAGCTTCGATTTTTTCATACAGGGAAGGGCTGCCGCCTTCATCTACGGTGGATGTGTATTCGTTCGTCGTGATTAAAGCATTTAGGTCGCTTTGGGTGATGGTGTCTTTTTCCTTAACAAAAATCGTGTGCGAAGGTGTATAGCTGTCCGTAACCGTGATATAGCCTTCCGTAGCAGGATAATCTGCGGCGGTTTTAAGGAAACGATATTCCTTGGCGATAACAAAGCCCTTGAACTTGTGACCGTTGCCGTTGATGATGACGGGACTGTTCGGCGCGTACAAAATGCCGTTGAAGTCGGCGTTCAAATTGAGAATGACGGGTTGAGACTGTCTGACGGTAGAGTTTTCTTCGTTGGATTCGGGACCCATATAGACGATAAACAGCGGGCGATATTTGTAAACCTTGCGAACATTTCCATCGCTATCCAAATTGTCGTTGCCATATTCATCTTTCGTAACGGCTTCCGTATTGTCTCTGTTGATGGTGATAATCATCTGGTGGACGGAGTTTAAAGAAGTCTGGTTGCCCCAACGTACGTCTTTTGACCACATGGGATCACTTTCTATGCGAGCCCACAGAGGATCCGGCTCCAAATTATTACTTGGATCAGTGTCAAGAAGGTTGCGGTTTCGCCAAGCGTCATTGAAATTGATTAAGCCCTGTATTCTCAAATCGTAGCCGTGAGTTTCGTCCCAACCGCTCTTGCCTCTGAACGTTACCTTTGCACCGTCCACAGTGAGCGGCGAACGAATATCCCAGTCTTTGGTGACAGCTGAACTGACATTAAAATCTTGGTTGAAGTCGATATTCAATGAATCAACTTCCAGTTCGCTGTAATAGTTGTTACCGTTCGCGGAAGTTTTTTGACCGGCAGAGGTTTTGGTGTTGTTTGAAGAGGCACCTATCGCAATTTCAACGTTTACTGTTTCCGTCCTAACGTCGTCGCCGGTTTTGTAGACGATGTTTTTTTGTCCGTCTGAGCCCGACACGCTTTGACGATAGTGATTCCAGTTTTCCTGGTAGTTATGAAATTTATCCTGATATTGCCAGTTTTCGATAGTGTGTTCATCTTTGAGTTTGCTGACGGCGGTGTTCAAGTCGTTTTCGCGCGGTCTCAATCTGACATAAGCAACGACTGTGGCGTCCATAGGATCAAATCCGCCAAGGAACAAATGACTAATTTTTTCTTGTAACGTGACGGTGTAATATTTGATACCGTTCGCGCTTTTTTTACTCATCCTTTCCAACTGATAGTCTGCTTCTTTGGAATAGAGCACCGCCTCAAAAGAAACGTCACTGAGTTTTCCAACGGTGATCCATTCATTAAAAACTTTAGTTCTTTCTTCAATGTTGGAGTGTTCCAATCCGAGATCCACCAAATTTTGATTGGCATAAAGTCTGGCTTCTTTTTCGGCACCGGTTTTGCCGACTTCTTTTTGAACATAACCGCCGCTCTCGTCCAAAATGTAAGCGTGATAGTCTTTGACTTCGAAGTCTGAAGGTTTGCCGTCAACCAACGCATAATAATATTCTCCGAGAACGGCATTTTCTGCTTTAGTGAGTTTAATTGCGCCCGCCAAAGCCGCCGCGTCCGCCGCATTTTGGAGACGTGACACGTTGAGATAGTACCAACCTAAATCCATGCCGACGCCGACGAATAGGAATAGGAGCGGGATAAGAAAAGCATATAAGACCATGACTTGACCGCGCTGCACAGCAGAATGAATTATTGAGCGGAAAAATTTTCTGATACTCATTATTGACACGCTCCTTTCTGTGACAAATATTTTTTTGAATTATATCAAGGCGCAAAATCTTTTTCAACAGAATTTCGCCGCGTGAAAACTCTTACTTAAATTTATCGTTAAAATTCATCGTGCATTGCAAATGTAAATTACCACGTCAGCCACGTGTAAACGCTGAAAATCGTCAGCAGGATAATTTCGCCGATAAGCACAGGTTTTAATGTGCCGAGCAAATCAGCTTTGAAATAGTCAATTGTCACGATTAGGCAGACGTGAGTCGGAGTGAGCATTTGTCCCGCGACGCCGAATGCCATTGCTATGCCCGCCAAATTTAAATCGCTCGTGCCCATTGCCGCAACGATTGGCATTACAATCGCCACGTGACCTTGACTCATGCCCGTGAGAATTCCGATGATAAATGACACGCACGCGATAATCACCGGCACCGGCAACGGAGACGCTTGAAATGCCGCGACAATTTCGCCCAAAACTTCCGTGACGCTCAACAGTTGAATGAAGTAGAGGATACAGCAAATGTTGAGTGACATTTTCCAATCGAATGCGCCGAGAAAAATTTCTTTCACGCCGACGGGACGCTTGACCATTGCCAAAACGATTACCCATAATGCGACGATTAAGCCGGTTGCGGTTGAGGCATTCAGTCCGCCGAAGACGACAACCATAAAAACTGCCGCGACAGGTGTCAATGCCAACAATAAGCCGTTGCGCTCGTGACGAATTTCGATTCGACCGAAATTTTTTCACGCGGAATTTTTATCGGGCGAATCAATACTAACCAACCGACGACGATTGCCGCAACCGTCACCCAACATAGATGGCTGATGAATTCGCCGAACGTCACGCCCGCGATTGAACACGCCATAATCATGCCGGGAATTATCGGGCTTGAGAACTCGAACAGGTGCCGGAACCAGAAATTGATTGCCGCTTTGTGTTCGGGCGACAAATTTATTCCCGCGCTCAATTCCTTGACAATCGGTGCCGAAAATCTTGCGCCGCCGACGCTCGGCAATAAACCCAAGAATGCGGGCATTGCCGCCAATAAAATTTTCACGTCGGAGAATGTTCGCCGCAGAGCTTTAACCATGTCGGTAAGTGCGCCGCTCAATCGCAGTTCAATTTCAAGACACATTACGAAATACAACGCAAAAATTATGTCGTAGGTGCGCGACAAGGTGAACGTTTCGTAGAACGCTTGCGCTAAAGAAATTGGGCTTGCCGAACGCAAAGCCCAGATAAAAATTCCGCTCGCCAACATGCACGCGCCGATTGGAATTTTGAATCGCAACAGCACGATGATTATCAAAAGTGCCGTCGTCAAAAGCAGAAAGATATTCAAGCTAAAACTTCCTTCAATAAATCTTGCGAGTCATTCTATCAAAAAATTTCGCCGCGTCAATCAAAAAGGCGTCAACCGTTTTGGTCAACGCCCGGAAAATTTTCGTGAATGATTAAGCTTGTTCGTCGAGCAATTCGAGTTTGCCGCTCCTGGGATGGAACATCAGCCCGTGAATTTTAACATCTTTCGGGATGAGCGGATTCTCGCGAAGTTGCGCGACGACCTTCATGACGTTTTCTTCAGGCTTTTGGAAGCTGTCCGTCCACTCGACAAGCTCTTTCTCGACCATTTTAATTGCGTCGGGAGCAATGCCGCGATCCAACATGCCCTTTGTCAAGCTCTTTGAAGTTGTTTTCGCCATGCCGCATTCGTGATGACCGATAATCGCAACTTCTTGAACGCCAAGTTCATAAATGCAAACGAGCAGACTGCGCACCGTGGTATCGAACACGCCGTTTAAGCAGTTGCCTACGGTTTTAATGATTTTGGCGTCGCCGCGTTTGATTCCGAGGCACGGCTCCAAGAAATTGACAAGGCGGGTGTCCATGCACGTGACGATTGCCAAATGTTTCTTCGGCAGTTTGCTGTCGTGATGATCTTCGTGTTCGTAAGCTTTGTACTCTTCCGGCAGATTGGCGCAGAATTTTTCGTTGGTCTGAAGAATTTCTTCAATCAATGACATTAACGGTACCTCCCAAAAATTTTTACAGTGATTGTATACTTACCTGCCTTGAAAGTCAACGCGGCAAATCATTTAAGCAGCAACAGCGCGTCAAGTTCGGCAAGTTTCGCGTCAAGGTCAAAGTCAACTTCGTCGTCGCCCTCAATGTATTCAAAAAGTTCGTCGCCGGTTTTCGTCTCGATGTAAATGTAGCGATATTCTTCTTCCTCGTCGTCGTCCCAATCGGTGGCGATGCCGTAGCTGACAATCTCGTCGATGTTGATGCGTTCATTTCCGAGTTTTATAAAACGCGGCAAATCTTTCATGTGAACCGCTCCTTTCTGTAGCGTGAAAAATTTTATAATCTTTTCGCGCCGCTGTCAACGCACAATGTTATCGTGTTCACGGAAACTAAAAAATCCCTCAACGTTTTTGTCGAGGGAAAATTTTTTCTGCACATGTTATTGTTTTTGGAATTTGCCGCCGCTGATTTTATATGTGTCGTCGTTGACATGGAAGGTTGACGCCGTGAAATCGTGCAACGTGACAGCTTTGGCGGTTGAACCGACTTTGAAATAAACTTCCTTTTTAGATTCGCTGTAAGACGCACTGAAAGTTCCCGTTATCTTAAGTAAGTCGTCGTTGTCGAAGCCGTAAATGACATCTTTGCCGTCGCCGTTTGCATAGATAAACGTGTCTGCGCCGTCATTGCCCCAAAGTGAATCGTTTCCTTTGCCGCCGGTCAAAATATCGTCACCGTCTCCGCCGCGCAGAGTATCATTTCCTGCACCGCCGTTTAGTGTGTCGTTGTCATCGCCGCCCGTGAGTGAATCATTTCCTGCACCGCCGAAAAGATAATCATCGTCTGAACCGCCGCTTAATGTGTCAGCACCGTCGCCGCCCACGAGTGAATCATTACCACTGCCGCCGATAAGTTTGTCATTACCCGTGCCGCCGTCGAGCGTGTCTTTGCCGTCACCGCCTGCGAGCGAATCGTTGCCTTTGCCGCCAAGTAATTTATCATTACCCGTGCCGCCGTCGAGCGTGTCTTTGCCGTCACCGCCACTTAGTGAATCGTTGCCGCTGTCGCCGAACAATTTATCATCGCCCGCGCCGCCGCTCAAAGTGTCGTGACCTGATCCGCCCGAAAGAATATCTTTGCCGTCACCGCCGAAAAGTTTATCGTTGCCCTTGCCGCCTACCAGTGAATCATTACCTGCACCGCCATAGAGTGAATCTTTGCCGCTGCCGCCTTGGATTGTATTGGCGAGTTTGTTGCCCGTGATTTGAATCGCTTTGGTTCTGGCAAGGGCGTCGATAAATTTAATTGCAGAGTCGGCAGTAATCGTCGACTTGCCGGAATCTGTCAATGTCAAGATTGTAGAAACTGTTCTGGGTTTTTTTATTCCTTCAATGTTGATCTTTGACAAGCTCGCCGCGCCGATTAAACTTATATTTCCGTCGCCGACGTTGACAATCAAATCGGAGCCGCTTTTGACCGTGGAATAAGTGCCCGTGCCGTTGCCGATTTTCAAAGTGGAATTGACATTGAAGCCGACGACTGAATCGTTGCCGTCGCCGTTTGCATATTGAATCAACTGTCTTCCGTATCTTATGAAAATGGTATCGTTGCCCGTACCTGCATTGATTGTAAGCAAGTCGCTGTCGTTTTCGAAAGCACTTTGAATGTTATCGTCGCCCTTGCCGCCGCTGATTGAAACCTTTGTTCCGCCAACAATGCTAAGTCCTCCGCCGCCATTTCGAATGAAATCGTCGCCTTCGCCGCCGCTTATCGTCACGCCGCTAATCGATTCGTCCATGAACCATGATAAGTAAAAGTTTTCAACGAAATCATCGCCTTTGCCGCAAATTATCGTGACGTTGGAGCCGTGGTTGGTAATGCCATCGTCGCCCGTTGTCCCGCTGATAACTGTATTATTTTTGTTGTTTTCTATCACCATAGAATCCTCTCCCTGTAAAATTTTTTGTGAAACATTCTACGGCAATTAAAATAGTTGTGTTTTTTTTTTGTCAATGCCCTGTCGTGAAAAATTTTTGCAACAAAAAATCCCTCAACGTTTTTGTCGAGGGATAAAATTTTTTGTCCGAACCGGTTATTGTTTCTTGAACTTGCCGCCGCTGATTTTGTAAGTGTCGTCGTTTACATGGAAGGTCGTCGCCGTGAAGTCTTTCAGCGTGATTGAGCCGTCATCAACCGTGAACGTGACTGCCTTATTCTTTTTGCTGTAGGTGTAGCTGAAGCTGTCCATGATTTGGAGCAGATCATCGTTGGCAAAACCGTAGACAGTATCATTGCCGTCGCCGTTGAGATAGATAAACGTATCCTTTCCTGCATCGCCCCAGAGAGAGTCGTTGCCTTCGCCGCCGTAAATGAGGTCGTTACCTGCACCGCCATAGATTTTGTCATTGCCGCTGCCGCCGTTCAAGGTGTCTTTGCCATCGCCGCCGTTGAGTGAGTCGTTTCCACTGCCGCCGAGTAATTTGTCATTGCCGTCACCGCCACTTAGTGAATCGTTGCCGCTGTCGCCGAACAATTTATCATCGCCCGCGCCGCCGCTCAAGGTGTCTTTGCCTTCACCGCCGTCGAGCGTGTCGTTGCCGTCTTGACCGTAGAGTTTGTCATTGCCCGCATTGCCGACCAGTGAATCGTTTCCTTCGCCGCCGTAAATTGAATCGTTCTTCGTGCCGCCGCTTATCGTGTTGTCAAGAGCGTTGCCCGTGATTTTAATAGCCTTCGTGCGTGAGGAGGCAGTTGCAGTTTTTATTCCGCCTGCAATCGTCACAGCCGCCTTTGAGGAATTCGTCAAGGTTAAACTCGTCACAGCACTTACGACCGTTGTATATTCCGTGCCCTTAGCGTTGATGAGTCTCAAAGATTTATCCTTGCCGTCTTTAACCGTGAGAGTGCCTTTGCCAATCGTGAAGACGACATTCGAGCCGCTTAGAGTTGTCTTTGAAATATCCGCGCCGATAGAAATTTTGTCGCCCGCCGCGAAGTCAGCGATAACATCTTTGCCTGCCGAGTAAATGAACAAATCGTTGCCCTTGCCGCCCGTGAACGTGTCATTACCTGCGCCGCCAATCAAAGTGTCAGCACCATCGCCGCCGGAAAGTGAATCGTTGCCCGCACCGCCGAGCAGAATATCATTGCCTGCATCACCGCTTAACGTGTCCAAACCATCGCCGCCGCTAAGCGAATCGTTTCCGTTGCCGCCGAGCAATTTGTCATTATCAGCACCGCCGTTCAAAGTGTCAGCACTGTCTCCGCCGCTAAGTGAATCATTACCTGCACCGCCGAGCAGAATATCATTGCCTGCATCACCGCTTAACGTGTCCAAACCATCGCCGCCGCTAAGNNGCCGCCGAGCAATTTGTCGTTATCGTCACCGCCGCTCAAAGTGTCAGCACCGTCACCGCCGACAAGTGAGTCGTTTCCGTCACCGCCGCGCAGAATATCATCACCTGCATCGCCGCTCAAAGTGTCAGCACCACTTCCGCCGCTAAGTGAATCGTTGTCAACACCGCCGAAGAGTTTATCATTGCCTGCGCCGCCAATCAACGTGTCAGCTCCGTTGCCGCCGTTTAAAGTGTCGTTGCCGCTTTGACCGTAAAGTTTATCAGCACCGTTGCCGCCGAGGATTGAGTCGTTGCCGGAGCCGCCGTAAAGTGAATCATTACCTGCGCCGCCGGTTATTGTATTTGCCAACGTGTTGCCGGTGATTTGTACATCGGTCGTGCGCGAAGAGGCATTAACGACTTTAACAACGGAGCTGATTGTCACGGAGGATTCTGCGGAGTCAGTGACGGTCTTCAACGTCGCGTTCGGATTTTCAACAAATGTTCCTTCAATGTTGTAGTCAGCCAAATTCTTCGAGCCGATTAAGCTAACTCTTTCACTGCCGACCGTGAGAATGACGCCTTCAAGTTCGCTCTCAACAGTCGAGTAAGTTCCTTTGCCGTCGCCGATTGAAAGCGTTGCCGTTTCGCTCAAGCCGTAAATGACATCGTTGCCTTCGCCGTATTTGTAATCAATCTGTATGTTGTTGGCGTTGGCACCGAGACTGATTATATCATCGCCTTTGCCCGCGTTAATTGAAATGTTCGAGCCTGCGTTGTTAATGATGTCGTTGCCGTCACCGCCGTTAATCACCACGTCCGAGCCTTCATTGTCAATGGTGTTGACGCCTGCGCCTGCGTTAATCGTGATGTTGGAGCCTTCGTTCTTAATTGAGTCGTTGCCGTCGCCAGCATTGATTAAAGCGTCCGAGCCGTGATAATAATCGCCGTAAGCGTTATAAATCGTATCGTCACCTGCGCCCGCGTCGATTGTGACAACGTCGCCTTCGTTCTTGATGTAATCGTTGCCGTCGTCCGCGCTGATTGAAATGTTCTTGCTGATTTTGTTGCTGTAAATGGAATCGTCTCCTGCACCGCCACTGATTGTCACTTCGGTTGCAGATGTTGAGACAGTGTCTTTGCCGTCGCCGCCGTCAACTATAACGCCTTCGCCGGAAGTGTCAATAGAATCATCACCTGCACCGCCGACGATTGAAACATCTTTGCCGGAGCTGTAAATGGTATCGTTGCCATCGCCGCCGTCGATTAACATGCTGGAGCCGTCGCGATTGTAAATTGAATCATTTCCTGCGCCGCCGTCGATTGAGTTGCCGGAGCCGTCACGATTGAAAATGGTATCATCACCTGCGCCCGCATTTATCGAAGCGTAGTTGCTTTTGTCGTTGGAAATTGAATCGTTGCCCTCGCCCGCCGTGATTGAAGCGTAGGAGCTGTTTTCATTGCTGATGGTGTTTGTGCCGTCAACCGCGTTGATTATGACGTTGTCGCCGGAATTGGAAACAGTATCGTCACCTAAGCCCGCCGTGATCGAAATGTTGTTGCCTTCGTTTTTAATGGAGTCGTTACCTTCTCCGGCATCGATTGAAGCAGCGGATTGGTATTCATTTGCTCCGTTATGAATGGTATCGTTGCCCGCACCGGCATTAACTGTGACATGATAGCCGCCATTGGAAATGAAATCGTTGCCTTCGCCTGCGTTGATAGAAACATATTCGCCGACATACCCGCCGGGATTTGAAATGGTATCGTCGCCAAGACCCGTGTCAATCGTGACGCTTGCGCCGGTGTTGTAAACTGAATCATTGCCCGCGCCCGTGTTTATCGTCGTGTTTGTCGGCTCGTAACTACCGCTATTGACAACTGTGTCGTTGTCGTCACCGACATTAACGAATACGCCGTTGCCGCGCGTGACGTTGATGAAATTTTTGCCGTTGCCGCCTTCGATTGAAACATAATCGCCGGAGCTTTCGATTGAGTCGTCGCCTTCGCCGGCAGTGATCGTTATGTCTTTACCGCTGTTTTTAATTTCATTATTACCGTCGCCGCCGTCAATCGAAACATCGTCTTTAGAGTAATTGCCGTCGTAATAGTTATCAATGTAATCGTTTCCTGCGCCCGCAAGGATTGTAACGTATTTGCTCCTGTTGATAATTTCGTCGTCGCCGTCGTTGCCGCTTATTGAAACGTATGTGCCTGTGTTGAGAATGTAATCGTCGCCAAGTCCGCCGTCAACCGTGACGCTGTCGTTGGAAGTGTTAATGGAATCGTTGCCTTCATCGCCGTTAATTAAAGCGGCAAGTCCATTGCTGCTAATGGTGTCGTCGCCTGCACCGCCGTTGATTGTCACGTCAGAGCCGCCGAAGTTTTCGATTGTATCGTTGCCGTCACCGCCATTAATTGAGACTTTTGAGCCACTATAATCTGATTCTTCGTAATAGCTGTTGGAAATTTTGTCGTCGCCCGCACCACCGTCGATTGTAACTTCGGAGCCGTCGCTGTGAATGTCATCATTGCCTGCGTCGCCGTTGATTGAAACGTTCGAGCCGGAATTGTAGACAGAATCTTTGCCGTCGCCGCCGTTGATTGTGACGTTGGAGCCTCCTTCGTCATAGCCATTTGCAACGGTATCATCACCTGCACCGCCGCTGATTGAAACGTTTTCGCCGGAATTATCAATGTTGTCATCGCCCGTGCCCGCGTCGATTGTAACTCTGTCGCCGGAGTTCTCAATCTCATCATTAGCCTTTGTTCCCGTGATAAGCTTGCCGTCGTCCTCGTTGTGAAATTCAGCCATGAAATCATCTCCTTAAAAATTTTTGATTGTCTTCATGGCTATTATGATAGTTTTTTTTTTTTTTTGTCAATTCCTTGCCGTGAAAAATTTTTCCAACAAAAAATCCCACGACGTTTTTGTCGCGGGAAAAATTTTTTTGACGAACTGTCTATTGTTTCTTGAACTTGGAGCCGCTGATTTGATAAGTGTCGCCGTTGACGTTGAAGCTCGTCGCCGTGAAATTTTTCAGAGTGACAGCTTTGGAAGTTGAGCCGACTTTGAAATAGACTTCCGATTTGGATTTGCTGTAAGACGCGGAGAATGTCCCGGTGATTTGTAGCAAGTCGTCGTTTTCAAAGCCGTAAATAACGTCTTTGCCGTCACCTGTGCCGTAGATAAACGTATCCGCGCCGGAATTGCCCCAAAGTGAATCGTTGCCTTTGCCGCCAATGAGCGAATCTTTACCTGCACCGCCGTAGAGTTTATCATTGCCTGCTTGCCCGTAAAGTTTATCGTTGCCAGCGTTGCCGCGAATCGTATCGTTTCCGTTGCCGCCGTAAAGTGAATCGTTCTTCGTGCCGCCGACGATTGAATTTGCTTTGGCGTTTCCTGTAATTTTTATCGCTTTTGTCCGCGCAGAGGCGTCAACTGTTTTAATCGACGAGCCAACCTTAACGGTTGATTTAGTTTTGTCAGTCAAAAGCATGTCTTTGTTGATGTGAACAGCCGACAACCTCGCCGCGCCCATTAAAGAAATTTTTCCGTCGCCGACAGTGACAATGACATCCAATCCGCTCGCCTGCGTTGAGTAGGAGCCGCCCGAAATTGACAATGTCGAATCTGCGTTGAAGTTAAGAATTGAATCGTTGCCGTCGCCCGCGCTGTAGAGAATGACATTATTTTTTACGCCGCTGTAACCGTTATAGAAAGAATCCAAGCTGATTAAGTCGTTGCCTTTGCCGCCCGCGATTGTGACATTGTTTCCGCCGTTTTCAATGGTATCATTGCCGGAGCCTCTCATGATTGTGACATATCTGCCATAGTTTATGATAGAATCGTTGCCTGCGCCGCCGTTAATGCTGACATTTGCTCCAAGACCGCCGATGTCGCCGGTGTTTCCGTTGTAATTTAAAATGTAATCGTTACCTTTGCCGCCGCTGATTGTGACATTCTTGATATTATTAAAAATGCGATCATTGCCTGCGCCGCCGTCTATGCTCACGTCAGAGCCGCCGCTGTTTTCGATGGTATCGTTGTCCGCGCCCGCGTTTATCGTAACAGACGAAGCTTTATCGTTATAAATGGAATCTTTATAACTCGTGCCCGTGATTAAAGTGTCGGCTTTATAGTTGTTTATGAAAGTGACGGGATGAATATCTTTCTTCGACGAAACGATATTGACTTGAGACAAAGTTTTTGCGCCTTCCAACGTTATCTTGCCTTTGCCGACCGTCACAACGACATCAGAGCCGCTCTTTTTCGTCGACCACGTGCCGCTTGCAATTAAAAGCGTGTCACTTTCGTTGAAGGCACGAATAAGGTCATTGCCGTCGCCGTTATTGTAAATGTAGACTATGCCGGCTCCGACATTATGAAGAGTATCATTTCCTTTGCCGCCTTCAATCGAAACGTTGGAAGCATATTCTACTGAAGCACCGACAATGAATGCATTATTGTAAATGTAATCGTTGCCTTTCCCGCCGTTTATGCTGACATCAAAGCCCCAATTTTCTATTATATCGTTGCCGTCGCCGCTTAGGATTGTTGACGCAGTGCCGCTGTTATTCCAGTATTTACCGTTGACAATGGAATCTCTGGAGCTCGTGCCTCTGATTAATTTTTTGTCGATAATGTTTTCAATATAAGCCATAAAATCATCTCCCGATAAATTTTTTAACGTGTCGATTGTCCGCGCAGATTTTCTAAAAAAAATCCCTCAACATTTTGTCGAGGGATAAATTTTTATCGTGATTAAAGCTCAATGATTGTCAAGCGTCGGCTCGTCGTCGAAGAGATAGAGATAACGGCTCTTGAAGTCTTCGGGCGACATGCGGAAGGCGTTGGCAACACCTGCGTCGTCCAAATCGCCGCGTTCAAGACGTGTCATAAAGCCGCGAGCAATGCGATAGTGTACAGAGTTGATGTTGACTTTGCGGACGTAAGTTTTGCCGGTTTCGGGATCGCGAATGTCTTCAAAGCGGAGCGGAACAGCTTTATTGTCCTGAATCGTGATGAGCGCACCACTTTCGCCGCGCATAAGGAATTGCATAGCCTCATAGCCCAAATTCCGTGCATAATCGATGTCATAAGCGATGGGAGCCGTGCAGCGCAGTTCGTAGCCGATTTCCTTGTCGACGATAGAAATTTTGATGCCGATGCGTTTGAGTTCAGCCAAAACTTTTTGCTTGAGAATTTCGCCGAAGTCGAGTTCAGCATAGCGAATGTGCCCGTGCTCATCAAGGACGACGTTGCCGAGTTCTTGGAAGTCTTCTTCCGCGATTTTTTGAATGACGCCTTCCGCAACGACCGCGACGCCGTAATTTTTGCCGATAAGATAGCGTTTGACAATCG
>CAJOHG010000042.1 GCA_905234395.1 uncultured Selenomonadaceae bacterium | reverse complement strand
GCCGCAAAAAGCGTGCGGCTCCCCCCGACTTGGAGCTTCGCTTTTTTCAGCTTTTTCGTTGATTTTAATTTTCCCTTTGAGAACTCGACTCAGCGAGATGGCTCAATCGAAGCGAAAACGTCCGGTCTAGACAAAAGGATCCGTCGGCAAAAAAAATTTTGCATGGAATGCCAATCGACGCCGCGTTTTTTGGCGGCGATTGAATTTTTTTTGCGACGCACAAGGGGACGGGGGTCTGTATGACCCCAGCGCGGCTAAATCGACTTGGCGAAGCGCAGGACGCGCAAGCCTTAGTCGATTCCGCGTAATTAGGCGGCTAGCATAGACACCGCGTCGGAACGGCAAGGCGTCCGTGCGGCTCTAGGCGTCAAGGGCTGGGCGGCTAGCGCGAGACACCGCGTCGGAACGGCAAGGCGTCCGTGCGGCTCTAGGCGTCAAGGGCTGGGCTACGATATTTACAGGGCTGGGCTACGATATTTACATATCTAAGGGTTTTTGCGAGGTGCCGATAAAGCAAGGCTACACTAGACAAAATTGCCCTTTTTCAAGCTTTCACCAATCACAATTCCGCCCATGGTCAATCACAATTCCACCCATGGTTTATCACAATTCCGCCCATGGTCGGATATTGGTTATAATTATCGAAAATTTAATAAACAAGAGATATGGCTAGGATTTTTTGGGGCGAGGAAATTTGATACCGTAGAAGGTGTTGCCGTGTTTGACGACCTCAAAAGACTTAACGACATTTTTGCTCTTCAAGTGCTCAAAAAAAGCTATCATGTATTCACGGATGCGACGTTTGATTTCAACATGAGCGTTTTCGATACGAAGTTTTTTAAAAACGTCGTAGAAAGTAATAGTAGACGTCAGTTGCTTGTGAAGAATAATTTCTTGAATGCGAAGCATCGTATAGTTTTTGCTGGCGATGTTCATGGGAGTATTCTGCCCTGTCATGTCGAGAAGAATGGCATCGTAAGATACGAGTTGTTTTTTGATTTGAGCCATTTTCAAAAGAGGCGGCTCGTCAGTGAAAAAAATCAGAGTATCGTTATCACCGCTATCTGCCGAAAAGTTAATGTAAGCGGCGGGCAACAAAGGAGCTTTGCCCACAAAAGGATTGCCGTTGTTGTAACCCATGATTTGGCAAATCTCTTCTGCGCCGTAGTCAACAATGCGACTCATAAGAATTTCCAAACTCTCGATAATGGCTTTGCGCTGAGTAACACTGGGTTTAGCGTCGCTCCTGCCAATTTTTCCCGTCAAGGCGCGATAAATGATAGCGACGGTCGTGTACCGATTCCCTTTTATCCATTCTGAAATACAGACGGCGAGAACGAAGCGGTCAAACATGATAAAAGGACGAAGAACTTGATAACCTGCGGCGTTGAGAATCTTGTAGGCAGTGGTTATTTCGCCGAATTTTTTGCTACGTTTTTCGACGATACAGAAGGTGTCGCCGCTGAGAAGGTCGCTGGTACCCTCGTCAGAGAGCTTGAAAATTACTTTAGCCAATTTGTCGTTGATTTCAACGCGAGTTCTGGAAGGACGAATTCCGCCGGTAATCTTCTTGATAATGGCGAGAGGATTTTCTGCCAAAAGGACATCCGAAAAAGTAGGAAATAAAGAAGTTACGGGAATGGTAAGATTCTGGTTCATATTGAAAACCTCCAATCACTGTTTACGTTCGAAAGAAGCACGATTATTTTCAGCGAATTTATTACAAGGCTCGAAGAAATCGTGAGCCGAAAAGTAATTGAAATAACAGTCGTAATTGGTGCCTTGCCGATTTTTGAGGCACTTGAGCTGAATCTGGCGCGGCTGTTGCTTTTTCGCCGCGTCGATTTTTTTGCGCGAGTCGGCGATATTGCTCGGACTGATAGAATTCAAGACGAAGAGTTGTAAAGCCCAAACGACATCGGCGGTATATTCGATGTTGCCGCTCTCCTTGAAACTTTCGAAGGAAACCGACTGCATGTAATTTGCCCGATTGAAACTGCTTATGACGATGAAAGTAGTGTTGGTGTCGCGCTGAAATTTTTTTAGTTTGCGAACAGAGTCATCGACGCCGAGTTTTGTTGATTCCTTGCTGGAAGGAACAATTTGAAGATAGTCAAGGCAAATAACAGGAGCGTTTTGTTTGTCGAAGCAAAGAGGCTTGAGACGCATAAGCAATTCATCAATGGATTCGTCCTGAAGTTCCAAAACTTGCAGGTTCATTTGCTGATTGGCAACGTCGTTAATGACGCAATCTAGTTGAGCTGACCGCGAGCCGCGACGAATGTCGGCGGCTGTTAGAGTGGTTTGCTTATCGCGAAGGAAAAGGCGGCGAGCGGCAGTTTTAGTGAAAAGCTCAAGTCCACTCATTTCGTACGAACAGTAAACGCACGATTCCTCGTTTTGAGCGAGTTGCTCAAGCAGTTGCCAACAAAAGGTAGTTTTGCCAGCGGCGGGCGTCGCGCCGATTACATAAAGCCCTGGACTGAAAAATTGCTGATCGTCAATGTTTTTGAAACCAGTGAGTCGATTGGCGTAGTTTTTAAGGTTGTCGATGTCGGATTTGAGATGGTTAGCGAAATAAGAGTTGATTTGCAAGGATTTGGAAGGCAAAGTAGAGCGATTCCAGCTAGAAAGCTGACTTTCAGCATAGGCAATAATTTCAGCAAAGGATTTTTCGCCGCGCTCAGCCTCGTCTTGGAGCACGTCACTAAGTTCGATAAGCTTGCGCAGATTAGCTTTTTCTTTGATGATGTTAGCGTGGTACTCGGCGCGGGCAGTGGTGAAAGTGGCGTCGATAAGACTGAGCAAATAGCGATGGTCAATCTTGCCAAAATCACCAGTCTTGCGAAGTTCTTCCTCAACGGCGAGATAATCAATCGGAAGTCTTTTAGCGTAAAGGCGCAAAATGGCTTGGAAAACGAGCCTGTGCTCTACGCGATAAAGGTCGTCGGCGTCAATAATGGCGCAGACTTCGGGCACTACTTGCCCTTCCTTCATGAACATGGCGGAAAGAAGTTGTTTCTCCATTTCAATGGCTTCGGGAAATTCTTTTTGATTCATAAAATTCACCTCGTATAGGAGGGGAAAAGAAAAGACGACACTCACACTGGTGAATGCCGTCTTCTGTAACAGTTACACGTCGCCTATGGCGAAAACACAAAAAGCCCTTGCAAGAAATGCCGCCGTGTTATAAAATGAAATTCCAAATTTGAAAGTAAAGGTTCAAGTCTGGGCGGCGCGGGGAGTCTTCGGACTTTCTGGCGAGTGACGATAACATTCACCAGAAAAAGCTCTGTAGTGTAGTCAGCACTGCGGAGCTTTCCGCGTTTATAGGGTCGCTCGTTCTATAATCTGTCCTCCAAAGAATTCAAATTTGTTTATCGGTTAATTCGGCGTGGTAGAAAATATTCCTTTTTTGGCTAAGAAATTCTGTGTCTTGTGAAATTAAGAATGCATCTGTGCCCATTATTGGCACAAATGTAGTTGAAGAAAATAACATACTGCTAAATTAAAGGCAATAATTCTTTTTGAAGTTCAGGAGAAATTTTAAGTCCAGCCATAGCGTCTGCCGCAGTTAAACCCCAACTTTGCATAGCGTTGCGAATATCTTCGAGTTTAGATTTCTTTTCGGTTTCAGCGGCAGTGGTTTCTCTAGTTTGTTCAACAGCAACTTTGAGCAAAGGTTCCATAAGTCCACCCATTTGAGTCAACTCCTTTCGCATATCACGAGTAAGGGTAATATCATATTCGTCATGTAAAATTTTTTCCTTTTCGTCGGACAAACGCAAATCCATGAAAATCAAGTGTAATAAGTCGAGAAGTTTATGCGAAGTTTTTTTCGTTCCCAAGTTTAAAATGATAATTTTGAGCAAGTCGTAATTCTGCAATTCATCGTGAAAAGTCCCGTGAAGAATTTTTTCAGTAAGGGAGTATTCTTGGATAGAATTGGCGCGATAATTTTGAACGTCCATAGTAATCCAAATGGAATAGACCTTTTTAAGCCCATTATAATCGTCGCCATGAAATTCTTTTTCCTTCTGGGAAGAGATAAGGCGAGCAACATAATATACTGCCCGTTTCATAAGTTTGTAATCAATGGAAGTAGTAGTTTTTTGAGGCTCAATGTTGATAATGAGCTTAATAGGTTCGCCGGAAGAAGGAGCAATAGCATCGAAAATAATATCGAAAGTAACAAGCCCTTCAAGCGGACTGTTAGATTCGGTATGTTTACCTTTGATGTCGAGAGTGTCATCGAGAGGAAAAGTATTGATATGTAATAAAGGGTCACCTTCAATATATTTTTTAGCGATGTCATCTAAAGAGCAATCGACAAATTCAGAAACCGCATATTTCAAAATGTAAGCGAGAATAGATTTGCGAGCTAAGAGACGTTTAGCCAAATGGTCGTAAGTAGCATTGCGTTCGTCTAAAAATTTATCCACCAAATCCCTCCAATCATTATTCATTTGCGAGGACACAAAACAATTTGAGGAAGAATCGGACAGCCGCCTAAACATAATTTCCTTTTTTCACAATCGTGACAAGCCTTGAGAAAGTTACTGCGAAAATCTTCAAATATTGTGCTGCTCCATGCTTCTTGTATAGTGTGTTCGTGCAAATCGACTGCCCATTTTTGATTTTGATTGTCGAAACTGCATGGCAAGAGTTTCAAATCCGGAGTGACATATGCCGACCACCTTGCTGCTTCGCAGGTATCCAAACTTTCTAACGCCATATTACTAGGATTTTGTAAAAGAGCAGGAATTGTGCAGGAGTCAAAACCAATTTTGTAATGCAAATTTTCGGAGCCAACGTATTGTATAAACTCTTGAAAATTTTTGTTGTCGCGTTGAATTATTTTTTTCACTGAGCCTAATCCAACAGGTTTGTGAAGAAGAAAAACTATGGCGTTTATTCCTGTAGGAAAAGTTTTTTCTTTCAGGCGAGTGAGAGCCTCAATAATAGTATCACTTTGTAGGACGTAATGAATATTTGTTTTCACGCCGGCTTGAAGCAAAATATCAATGGCTTGCAGAGTATATTTGCTCCGATACCAGCTTACCGCCACAGCTCCGCAATATTTTTTGCAGAGCTGAGCTAAGTTTTTAGTTAATCCCCAACCGGAAGTAGTGAAGTTGGGGACAATTTTATTTGCTCGGCAAATTTCAAGAATGTCCCGAAAATATTTGTGTTGGTCAGGGTCGCCGCAACCGCCCAGAGCGAATTGAAAAGTTTTTCCCTTGCACTGCGCGGCGATTTTTGAAAAATCTTCAACAGTCATATTGGGAGCATTAGAGTGCAAACCGTCTTGATAACATTCGACGCCCGATTTAATACAAAGTCCGCTTTTGCCGTGAGCACAGTGTCCCATGATGCCAACGTCGAGAAGTTCAGGGAATGAAGCCATGAACGGGTCTTCGCCGGTATCTTTGCCGTCTTTGATAATTCCGGTGCGAATATAGTTACCAGTGCTTTCGTCGAAGAAAGAAAGAAAATTTTTGTCCTGTCGTATTCTCATAGCTCAATAATCAAGGGAAGTTTCGATTTCAACAAAGTTCTCGTTGTTTGTTTCCGATAAAATTTCCCAAAGTTTTTGATACATCGCGGCAAGATGATAGCCGGATTCCTCAAAATCAACGTTGCCAGTATAAATATCAGCACCGCTAGCAAGCGCGTCACGAACACTCTTTTCGTTCTCGTCCATCAAATAGGTTTCCTCAATAGCTTCTTGAATTTCTTCTTCAGTGCTGTTGGGCGAAAGAATTTTTTCACCGAGAAATACTTCTTCAACGAATTTAACAATAGCGTCTTTTTGTTTGTCAGTCAATTCACCCTTGCGAGCAAGAATAAAACTGCTACTACTGGAGTTGGTAACGAAGTCTGCCCTAACTTTCATAAAGAGTTCCTCCTAAAGTTAATCGTCAAGCTCAGTGTTAATTTGAGTGAAGTTTTATTGTCGGCTTTTGAAAATGCTTTCCAGAAATCTTGGAATAAATCCGACATTCTGTATTCACCATCATCGTACGCAACATATCCCAAATAGATACTTTGTCCTTGCTTTAAAGCCTTGCGGATAGATTTTTCGTCGTACTCCAAAGATTCATTTTCAATAACCGTTGTAATTTCTTCTTCGGTACTTTCAGGGGAAAGAATTTTTTCGCCGAAAAAATTTTCTTCAACGAATTGGATAATAGCCGCTTTCTGTTTGTCAGACAGTTCATTTTTACGAGCGACAATAAAACTACTGCTACTGGAGTTGGTAATGAAATCGGTTCTAACTTTCATAAGACTTTCTTCCTTTACAGTTTGAAGGCTTGGAGTTTTTTTATTACGGCAGAGAATATAACACAAAGAAAAGAGAAAGTCACGGAATGCCCAAAAAATTGTACAAAACGAGTGCACGCGGTTTTTGTAGAATGTGGTATCATAGGCTAAAAATAATTTAGTCGAAGATGTTCACTTATGCATTTCACTGCGTGAAATGCCAAAAATGCCGCGTCACGACGCGATAAATCCACGAAAAAAATCTGCCAGTCACTGCGTTCCTTGAACCTGCGGTTGGCTGGAGAAAGGGGAAAAGTTTTCATGGCGATGTATCATTTCCGTATCAAGTCGGATAAGAAACCCAACGGTACCAAAATTTCTGCTGTCAAACATGTCGAATATATCAACCGCGAAGGGACTTTCGCGCACGAGGAGCATTGGAAACAATCCAATAAATTCGTCGGCAACTTCATCACTACAGCACAGACGCCAAACGCACTAAACGGACTTAATGCACTCCTTTACAAAACTGACGATTTCGGCTCTATCAAAAATTCTGAACGCGGAATTGAAGTGACGGAAAATTTTTCCCATACGACTATTTCCATTGCGCTGATGCTCGCTGTTGAAACAATGGGACACCAACCATTGGTTATAAACGGCTCGCCTGAATTCCATAGAACAGTGTTGGAAGTCGCTCTTCAAGATAATCTCCCTATCACTTTCCAAGATAAACTTATGCAAAGAGCTTTTGAGCAGAAAAAGGTTGACCGAGAAAACGAAAGAAAAAGTTTCGTAGCAAAGGGCGGAAGAATCATTACCAAACGCCCAAAATACCCGCCGCACATTTCTCCGGCTCAAGCGAAAACATTGGAAGAAGCGACGAAAGCAGGAGTGGCTCAACTTCGTTCTATCTGCGATATTAAACGTCTTCCAGAACCTTCTCAAAACGATTTGGCTTTGACGGATTCGGAAATTAAAGACTTAGAGGAATGGGCAAAAGAAAGTTATAGTCTCGTCCTTTGGGATTTCTCTGCTGAACGAAGAAATCTTGCAATACTTACCGCCAACAAAATTTTGGAGAATATAAGAGAAGCGCAAGAATCTGCCGTTTCTCATGTCGAATACATAAATCGGGAAAAAGCATATGAAAATCGCGGCGGCTGTATCTTTCAGGCTCATCATTTACCGAAATGGGCGCATGACGACCCTAAAAAATTTTTTCAAGCGGCAGATAAGTATGAAGGAGTCGGTCATCGGCGTTACGTTGAAATTGAATTTGCGTTGCCGAATGAATTAAAAACGGTGGAGCAGTATCGCCAGATTATTGACGCTTTCATTGCAAAACATTTGAGCAACCATTATTACGCGTACGCGATACACAACAAAATCGGAGTAATGTCAGACGGACAACATCATCCGCACGTTCACATTATGTTTTCCGAACGCCTTATAGACGACGTGGAAAAAAAGAAGGAACGTTCTGCTAAAGCTTTTTTTCTGTATCCGGCGAGAAAGAAAAAAGACGGTTCCGAACCTTCCTTTGAAGAAAAGTGGAGGCGAGGAGCACCGAAAGCCCGTAAATGGTGCAATCATCAATACGTGAGAGAAATGCGGGCTGACTTCGCACGGATTCAAAATGAAGTGTTGGAGCAAAACGGTTATTCCATTCGCGTGGATCATCGTTCCTTACAGGCACAAAAGGAAGAAGCAGAGCAAAATGGAGATTCTTTTCTTGCCAGACTTTTTAGTCGTATACCAGAAAAATATATCGGAATAGTAGGAAACCAAGAGGACGACGAGCCGAGATTAGAACGGCTCAAACAGTTTCGCGCCTTGCGTAAGCAACACTTTGATATGGTAATGAAGCTAGACGCAATGACAAAGGGAGCCGACGAATTAGAGATAAAGGACGCTGTTCAATTATCTTCCGCCGCCGCCAAATCTCTTATGGACTCGAAAGAGTATAAGACCCAGAAATTTGTCTCCGAGTATCTTTTGGCGAAGAAAAGAAGAATGCTGAAAGCAGTTGCTGAAGTCAACAGATGGAAACGTTTTATTATTTCTCAACACGACGCGGAACTTCAAGCCAAACTTGAATACATGACCAAAGCCGAGCGACAAATCTGGCTAAATTATTTTGAGCTACTGGCGCAGAAAAAACATTTGGAAGAGTTTTTGACGAGGCTCAAAAAGCCCGACGAAAAGCAATCAAAAGAGTTGCGAGCTTACAATGACCTTGTGGACGGTGTTAAGGCTAAAATTTTTACGCTGTTTACGTCGTCATTGGCAATGAAAAAATCAGTGGAAGAAATAGCAAGTAAACTTGATTCGCCAGAGTGCAGGAAGAATATTCAGCTTGTTACTCACCAAATATTACAATCGAATGCGTACGCGCTAAAATGGTTGAAAAAGGCGAGTGACGAATTGGACAAAGCCGTCGCTGACCTTAGGAATGCGCTATTCACTCAAACAATGGAAGAACCGCAAACAAGCTTTAAGACCCGCGAAGTGTATGACCTGATTCGTCGGCAGTATCACAGACTGAAAAAAGAATACGAAAATACCCTTGCCGACAAATTTGCTATTCGTCATCAAATTATTTCGCCACAACGAGCTATGGCTATGGCGAAAAATATTTTCGTACACGGAGACTATAAGCGACTGCGCGAAGAAATCAGGAGATATAAAAAAGCCGAGCAGACGCTCGCCCAAAAGTTTCTTGCTTATAACAAGGAGGAAAAGAAATTCCAGAGTGAAGATTGGAAGGTTTTGCCGCGCTCGACTTTCTTGCAAACTCAGTATTATCTGACGAAACAGCGTACAATGCTGGAACTGGAAAAGGAACGCCTCTACCAGATTAAGCTTGCCTTACAAAAGAAACAAAATGAGCTGGATTCGCTTTGTCAGGAACATGAATCGCAGAGAAAGATAGAAGAGATAGCCGCCGGAATCCTTCGCAAAAATTATAAATTTGTTCGCCGGCTGGAGCAAATCGAAACTCACGAAAAAGAACTCATTCCGCGTATCAATCACGTTAAAGAACAGTTGAACGCTTTGGAAGTCCGCGTTGCTCGTGATAAAGTCGGTACTCGTTATCGCGTTACCAACTCCGATAATTTGTCGAATAACTCAATGGCAACAATAATCGCCGACGCGATATTATTTGAGCCTCAAGCAGTGCAACTGGTTGCTCGTTTGGACGGTAACTTCCTCGAAATAGAAAAGGATTGGGAGATGATGAGTGAATTCGACAAAGATGAAATCATTCGTAAGAAAATTATTCGTGAGCTGTAAAATCAAATTTTTTGTAATGCGCCCTCAAAGTCGCCAATCAAATCTGAAATATCTTCAATGCCGACATTTATCCGAATCAAGTCGTCTGTGACTCCGGCGCATAACTTTTCTCCTTCCGGCGCATTTTTATAAATCGTCGAAGCCGGATGAATCGTCAATGTTCGGACATCACCTATATTTGACGCCTTTAACGTATAGCTCAACGAGTTAATAAACCGAAAAGCCCGCTCCTTAGTTCCAAATTTCAACGTCAGCATGGTTCCGAAACGATTTTTGAATTGAGTTTCGGCGAGGTCGTGATAAATATTATTTTTCAAGCCGGGATAATTGACTTCGGCTTTTTTACTTTCCAGATATTTAGCGAGTGCCAAAGCATTGTCGCAAGCTCGCTCCATTCTCAGCGCAAGTGTATCTAGTCCGACATTTGTCAAAAAAATATTAAGCGGCGAAGGACAACCTCCAAAATCAGTCAACATCTTCGCTCGAAGTCGAGCCAAATAACTCATCGTGCCTAAATGCTTGAACTCCTCAAGCTTTGAAAACTTCTTTGAATTCCAACGAAACTTTTTCCCGACAATTACAACGCCGCCGATTGAATTTCCGCCGCCGTTAATCATCTTTGAGGTCGAATGAATCACAACGTCCGCCCCAAAATCGAGCGGTTGCACAAGATAAGGCGTCGTGACCGTGCTGTCGACAATCAGCGGCAAGTTATTTTCGTGTGCAAGCTCGGCAAGTGCGCAAATGTCAGTCACGTCGAGTTTCGGATTGCCGATAGTCTCTACGTAAATCAGTTTTGTCTTGTCCGTAATCAGTTCGGCGAATTTTTCAACGCGATTTTCTTTTACGTAACGAACTTTGACGCCAAAGCTTTTGAGTTCGCGGAAAAAATCGCTCGTTCCGCCAAAAAGTCCGCCGCTTGAAATAATTTCGTCGCCCGATTCAACGATATTCAAAATAGCCGCTGAAATCGCCGCCATGCCCGATGAAAAAGCAACTGCTCCCGCTCCACGCTCAAGGTCGGCAAGTCGTCGCTCAAAAATTGCCGTCGTCGGATTGCTGATTCGCGTGTAGGCGAAGCCCGCCTTGCGTCCGGCAAATATTTTTTCCATATCCTCAGCTGTGGCTTGACTGTAGGCGGCAGTTTGATATATTGGCAATGTCGTCGAACCCGTCACATTGTCGCAGACTCTGGAATACAACAACTCTGTGGCAAACTTCATGATAATCCGCCCTTCAATACGAGCAAAGTAAAAGTTCCGTCGCCCAAATCTTCCACGCTCAAAATTTTATGTCCTTCGTCCTTGAGACTGCGCGGCACATTCTGAATCGGTTCACCAGCGTTCAAGTGTACTTCCAAAATCTGTCCGTCGTTGAGTTCTTCGAGCGCAACCTTGATTTTTACAAAAGTTATCGGGCAAACTACGTCGGTTATGTCCAAAAAATCATCAGCTTTCATTAGCAACCGCCTCCACTTCTGAAATAAATTTTTCCCAGCCTACACGGTCGAGCATAGTTCTGAAACGTTCGCCGCTTTTGGCATGATCCTTGAAAAATTGTAGAGCGACTTCGACGATAGCGAAAAGTTTCTCCGCATCGAAAATAATCGGCAGAAAATTTTTCCCGACAGCGATTTTATTGCCGTAAAGCCCACCGAACGAGACGACAAAACCGCTTTCACCTTTACAAGCATCAGTCGGACAACTTTTTATGCACTTGCCGCAGTAAACACATTTATTTTCGTCCAACGTGACAGATTTCGCCGCTTTGTCGACGGTGATGGCTTTTTCGGGACAAACGGCTTGGCAAACGCCGCAAAAAATACAATTTTCCGCGCTCCAATTCGGTTTGACGCCGCCTTTAACGCCCATATCGTTTTCTTCGGCTTTGAGGCAGTTGTTGTGACAACCTGTGAAGCCGAATTTGAATTTGTGAGGAAGTTCGCGCCCGCTATAACGTTTATCAAACTCGGCGGCAAGTTTTTGAGTATCAATCAAACCCGACGGACAAACAGCGTTGCCTTGACAGGCAGTAATCGTTCTGACACGCGGACCGCACACGCCGACTTGAACGCCGCCTTGCGCTAAAGTTTTTTTTACCGTGTCAACGTCGTCGAGATGAATGAACGGAATTTCAATTCCCTGCCGCGAAGTCAAATGGACGTAACCCTTGCCGAATTTTTCCGCGACGCTTTGAATCATGCCTAATTGCTCCGCCGTAAAATGCCCGCCGACACATTTCAGCCGCATGGAAAAATAATTCTGCTGACGTTGACGCATAAAGCCGCCCTTTTTGAGTTCTTTATAATTTATGCTCATGTTAAATCTCTCCTAAAATTTCACACGTCGATATTCAAACTGCCGGTTCGATAGCCTTGCAAATCCAATGTGACATAATCAAAGCCCCGCGCAGATATTTCCTCTCGAATTTTTATCAGCTTAGGAAAATCTTCGGGCAAAACTTCAATCCGCGCAATTTTCCCGTGAACTCGCACGCGCAACTGTTTAAAGCCCGCACTTAACAAAAAGTCTTCTGCCGTTTCGACCTGCAAAAGTTTTTGAGCCGTCAGAGGATCGCCGTAAGGAATCCGAGACGCCAAGCACGCCATTGACGGCTTATTCCACGTCGGCAAATTCATAGCTTGCGAAAGAGCGCGAATTTCAGATTTGCTTAAGCCGACAGCGCGGAGCGGACTTTTGACGTCGAGTTCAGCCAAAGCTCTCATGCCGGGACGATAGTCACTCGCATCATCGACGTTGGAGCCTTCAACCAAAATTTTATCTTCGGCAAGGCGCAGAAAATTTTCAAACAGCGCACGCTTGCAAAGATAGCAGCGGTCGACGGGATTTTTGGCAACACCTTCGATGCTCAAAACGTCCGCATCAAAAATTATCTGCCGAATTTTATTTTCCGCGCAGAATTTGTTTGACGTGTCGAGTTCTCGGTAGGGAACGAATACACTTGCCGCCGTCAACGCGATTGCTTTATCGCCTAAAGTGTCGTGCGCGACTTTGAGCAGGAAAGTTGAATCTACGCCTCCCGAAAATGCGACTGCTACACTTCCCAGCCCGCGCAGATAATTTTTCAACCGCTCAAACTTTAAGGCAAGCTCCGCCGTCAATATCATTTCCGGAAAAACATTTTTATCGCGGTCGAAGGTAAAACTTTTCAACGACGGCTGAGCCTCAAGCGACAAAATCAGATAGCTGAGTTTTGTGTCAAAGACGAGGCGTTTATCTTCTTCGCTCGGTCGTGCAGGGCTTTTCGGGTGCGAATGGAAATTTCCCAAAAGTTGTAAGCCTTCAGAGCGCATATCTTTGACGGCGGCGAATTGTTCGGCGGGTTCCATTGAAAAATGTTCGGGGCTTGCGTCCGTGTTCGTGAGGAAGTAGATTTTTTCAACGGTTTTAACGTCGCCCGAAATTGTTCCGCCCAAAAGTCCGCAATCTTCGTTCGGCAAAACTTTTTTCGCGTGCTCGACCAGCGAATCAAATTGTTCTTTGCTCAAAATTATCATGGCGTCACGCTCCGAAACTGCAAGTCGGTTGCTCATAGTCGATAAGCTCAGTAATCGTCGGATTTTTTGAACAGACCGCACATTTTTTGTTACGCGGGATTTTAATCTTGCGGAAAGTCATCGTCAAAGCGTCGTAAGTGAGCAAGTAGCCAGTCAAAAGTTCGCCGACGCCCAAAACGTATTTCAAAGCTTCAGTAGCTTGAATTGTGCCGATAACGCCGCCCATAACTCCCAAAACGCCTGCTTGACGGCAAGTCGGAACGGCGTCTTTAGGCGGCATGGTCGGAAAAACACAACGATAACACGGACTTTTGTCGGGGACGTAAGTCATAGTCTGCCCTTGAAAACGAATAATCCCTGCGTGCGAATACGCTTTCTTCAGCAAGACGCAAGCATCGTTAATCAAAAACTTTGCGGGAAAGTTGTCCGTGCCGTCGATTATGAAGTCGTAATTTTGGTCGTTAATGATGTCGCGGATATTCGACGCCGTGACTTGCTCCGAGTAAGTATGAACTTGAACGTCGGGATTCATTTCGTTTATAGTTTCGCGTCCTGATTCGATTTTAGCCTTGCCAATGTCTTTAGTCTGATGAATAATTTGACGTTGAAGATTGGACAAGTCAACCGTGTCATAATCGACAAGCCCTATGTGTCCGACACCTGCCGCCGCCAAATACATTGCCGCAGGTGCACCAAGCCCGCCCGTGCCGATTATCAAAACTTTTGCGTCGAGAATTTTTTTCTGTCCGATGCCGCCGACTTGCTCCAAAATTATGTGACGCGAATACCTTTCGAGTTGCTCGTTGGTGAGGTTATCCAAGCTGACCACCGCCCATGAAGTACAAAAATTCTATCTCATCGCCGTCATTCACAAAAATTTTGGCAAAGTCTTCATGCTCGACGAATTCGCCGTTTAGTTGCACCGTGACATATTCGGGTTGCTCTGCCTTAGCCACAATTAAAAGGTCAGTGACGTTCAAAGACTTTTCAAGCTCCAAATTTTCACCGTTGACTTTTACAATCATAATTTTAACCTCCGTTTTCGATAATCGCGCCGCCCAAAACCTCGTCGCCCTCGTAGAAAACAATCGATTGACCCAGCGTGATTGCTCTTTGCGGCTCGGAAAAATTCACGCGCAGAAAATTTTCTTCCTCGACGACACCGCAAGTTGCAAATCTTGAGCCGTAACGAATTTTAGCTTGTAAAATTTTCGGGAGTTGCGGCTTGTAAATCCAATGAACGTCACGAGCCGTCAAAGTTTTGCTGAAAAGTTCTGCGTTCTTGCCGACAAAAATTTTTCGGGCATCAACATCAAGTTTTGTGACGTAAAGCGGACATTCTGCGGCAATTCCCAACCCTTTACGCTGACCAATCGTGTAATTTGCAACTCCACTATGATGACCTAAAATTTTTCCGTCCGTGCTGACAATTTCGCCGGATTTCAACGCGTCAGCTTCGGGTGCAAAAGTCTGCAGGAAATTTTTGTAGTCGTCATTGGGCACGAAACAAATTTCTTGACTGTCGGGCTTATGAGCGACGGGCAAATTTTTTTCTGCGGCAAGTTGTCTGGTCTCCGACTTAGAAAAATCACCGAGCGGCAAAATAATTCGCGCCAATTTCTCCGCCGTCAAGCTATAGAGCACATACGATTGGTCTTTCTTAATGTCGACGGCTTTTTTCAACTTAAAGCGACCGTCCTCGAAGATAATTCGTGCATAATGTCCCGTAGCCAGATAATCTGCGCCGATTGAAGTTGCGAAGTCGAAGAGCTTGCCGAACTTAATTGCCCGATTGCAACGGATGCAGGGATTGGGCGTGCGACCGCGAAGATATTCTGCCACGAAATAATTCACGACACTTTTTCTAAAATCTTCGCGCAGGTCGACGACATGAAACTTTATGCCGAGCTTTTGCGCGACGGCGGCGGCATCTTCTACTTCTTTTGAACTGCAACAACTTCGCTCATGAACATTGCCGCCCTCAAGCAACATTGTTACGCCTGAAACTTCAAAACCGCGTTCAAGCAAAAGTGCCGCAGTCAGCGAACTGTCAACGCCGCCGCTCATCGCTACCATAACTTTTTTCATGATTCAAAGTTCAGAGTGGACAAATATCTTTCGCCGGTATCGGGCAAAAGCACAACGATAGTTTTATCGGGATTTGTTTCGGCGAGCTTTTTTGCCGCATAAGCCGCCGCGCCCGAAGATATTCCTACCAACAGCCCTTCCGAGCGAGCAATCTCGGCAGCAGTTGCGTATGCCGCCTCGTTTGTTACGCGGAAAACTTCATCATAAATCTGCATGTTGAGAGTGTCGGGAATGAAGCCCGCGCCGATACCTTGAATTTTATGCGGACCGGCTTTGCCCTCCGAAAGCACCGGCGACGAATCCGGTTCAACGGCAACAACTTTTATCGCGGGATTTTTTTCCTTGAGGAATTCTCCGACGCCCGAAAGTGTTCCACCTGTGCCGACGCCCGCAACAAAAATGTCAAGCTTGCCTTCCGTTGCCTCCCAGATTTCTTTTGCAGTCGTGCGCTTATGGCAAGCGGGGTTGGCAGGGTTTGTGAACTGCGACGGGATAAAGGCGTTGGGAATTTCGTCGGCGAGTTCTTTGGCTTTGGCAATCGCACCTTTCATGCCGGCAGAGCCTGCAGTCAAAACCAGTTCCGCGCCATAAGCTTTGAGAATTTTTCTGCGCTCAATGCTCATCGTCTCCGGCATAGCGATAATGATCCTATAGCCGCGAGCCGCCGCCACTGCCGCCAATCCAACACCCGTGTTGCCGCTTGTCGGCTCGATAATCACGCTGTCGGCTTTGAGCAAACCTTCGGTTTCAGCTTTTTCAATCATTGCCCAAGCGATTCTGTCTTTGACACTTCCGGCGGGATTGAAATATTCCAACTTTGCCAAGAGCCGCGCTGACAGATTGTTGTTGCGTTCGAGATTGTGCAGACGAAACAGCGGCGTGTTCCCAATCAGTTCGTTGAAGTGGTTGTAAATTTTTGCCATAGTAAAAACCTCCTAAATTCCTTCGCCGTCCAGACCTGTGAAACGGCTTTGGACAGTGCGCTCCATTTGCGAGACTCGACCTTTCTGGATTTTGATAACCAGTCGCCCGTAAGCAAGCGTCGAGAATTCACGAGCGATTTGATTTGCGAGATTGACTTTGACTTCATTGCTCCACGACGAATTTTTTTCCGACCAATCGACAAGTCGCCGCCGCTGTGTAACTTCGACTTGCATTAGTCGTCCGTCTTGAGCCACGAAGATAACTTCGCCGCTCAAAATTTTTTGCATTTCGTCGAGCGCGAAGTCTAACACCTCGTTGGGAATAGCTCCCGATTTAATTTTTTTCACTGACACCACCTCGATTTGATTTTAGAATGCGGCTGATTGTCGCAAGCATTTTCGGCACGTCGAGCGGTTTTGAAATGTGGGCGTTCATGCCGGCTTTATGCGTCCGCTTGATGTCTTCGGGCATTGCGTTTGCCGTCATTGCGATTATCGGAGTGTAATTGCCCGAATAACGAATTGCCTGCGCCGCGTCGTAGCCGTTCATTATCGGCATTTGTATATCCATAAGAATCAAGTCGTAGGAATTTTTTCCTGCTTTGCCGACAGCCTCGCGCCCGTTTTCAGCCGTTTCAATCGTGAAGCCGAACTGCTCAAGCATCATCGTCGCAATCTCGCGATTAACGTCAATGTCTTCGACGAGCAAAATTTTCACGCCGCTGAATTCCGTCAACGAAGGCTCATCAATCTGCGCGGACCCGGAAATTGTCGGGTTGTCGATTATGTCGAAATGGACGCGAACGATAAATTCGGTGCCCTTGCCCTGTTCGGTTGCAACGTCAATCGTGCCGCCCATAAGTTCAACGATACTTTTGGTTATCGCGGTGCCCAGTCCCGTGCCTTGAATGCCGCTGACGGTCGACGTGCGTTCGCGCTCAAATGCTTGAAAAATTTTCTTCGCGAATTCCGCCGACATGCCAATCCCCGTGTCCTTGACGCGCAACTCAAATTTTCCGTCGTCAAGCTCCGACAAAATGACGGCGACGCTTTTACCTGACGGCGTGAATTTATAAGCATTGCCGACGAGGTTAAGCAGAATACGATTCCAACGGTTTTTATCGCAAATTACCCAACGGTGACGAAGTTTTTCCGCGTCGACAGTGAACGAAACGCCCTTCGCCTCCATTTGCGTTTGAAACATCGTCTTCAAGTCTTCAAGATTTTTTTGCAAATCGACTTCGCCGAGTTCAAGCTCCATGCGTCCGCTTTCAATGCGGCTCATTTCGAGAATATCGTTAATCAAGTCGAGTAAGTGCTTGCCCGAAATGTCGATTTTGTCCATGAAGGATTTCAGCTGTGCAAAGGTCGTATCGTCGCGTTTGGCAAGCGTCGTGTAGCCGATGATAGCGTTCATGGGCGTGCGTATATCGTGGCTCATGTTCGACAGGAACGTTGTTTTAGCTTTGGAACTTTCTTCGGCGCGGCGTTTCTGTTCTGCCAAAGCGTTCATTTCCTTGCGCTGAATTCGGCGATAGATCGTAAACAAAAATCCTAAGCCCGCCAGCGTGAATATCAGCAGAATCATCGTGTTTTCGAGCAAAACTTCTCGCATTTCAAGCTTGTAAATTTCTTCGATAAAAATTGCCAATTCGTCGTGAATTCGTTCGCGCATCCACATTAACGCCGAGAAGAATACGAGAAAAAACATTATCAGCCAAACCGTTGACGACGTGCCAAAAATTTTTTCCTCGCGCTTGAACAGAAAATTGAAGTACGCGAAGCCGAGCAAGCCTCATATCGCCAAAATAAAATAACTTTCCTGTTCCAATGCTGCTATCGACCAAAGATTGGGTATCAGCAGGAAGAAGCTAAACAGTATCGAGCAAATCAATCCTACCAAGCCCGTGAACTTCGCCCGACGATTATTTTCGTCGCAAGCAAGCCGATAAGCGCAAGCCGACGTGTAGCCGTAAGCAATCGTTGCGCCAATCGTCGTCACGTCCGTCAACCAGCTTACAACCGTGCGTCCGAAAAACGGAACTGCTATCGACGTGATAAAAACAAAAATTAAAGCGTTTCTGCGCGAGATGAACATTGCCGGCAAAATTTTTTCCTTCGCAAAAGCAACCGTCAATGTGCTGACAGCGCGATAATAGCCGATTAAACTTGTAACCAGCGCGGCTGAAATCACGACGCCGAGAATCAACAATCCATAGCCGCCAAAAGTTTTCGACACGACGAAGAAGGTCGGGACGCCCTCAATGCCCGTTAAAGTTTTCAAATTGTGCAGATACGTCGCTGAAGTTTGAAATTGTTCGGGAAAATTCAGCGTGGCGAGGATTGTCATCAACATATAGACGATTGCCGAGCCGATTATCGCCGCAACCATTATCGCGAAAGATTTTTTTGCGTTCGCCGTGAATTCGTTCGTGTAAAGTGAAATCGTCTCAAAGCCGATGAACGCCCAGGGAATCAGCGCGAAGATCGTAAAGATTTGCTCCAATCGCCCCGCGCTCTCCACAAAATAAAATGTCGGTGATTCAGTTGCGACATTTGCCGCCGACACAAAGCAGAAAATCACTCCGAAAAACAAGACGACTGCCGAAATTTTCTCCAAGAGTTTGGCAAGCGGACTGGCACGCACAAATAAAATCCCGAACAGCCACAAAAGGAATAACATCACGGCAACTTCTCCGCCGAAAACATCGTAACCCGCGAAAGTGTAATGGAAGCTGAATTGCAGAAGTTCGCCGAATAAATTTCTGCCCATGAGCGTCACTGCAGTCGCATTCGCCCAAAGTAACGAGACATAAGCAATCCACAGAAACCACGCGCAGAAAAAGGCATGGTCAAGCCCAAAAATTTCTTTCGTGAAGGTGAACACGCCGCCCGCGCCGGAATTTCTTTGCATAACGAAATGATGATTGTAGGCGATTAAAATCATGACGAGCGCACCAAAGAAAATCGCAAGCGCAGTGCCGGCAGTGCCCGCCGTCGGCAAAAAAGTCGTGCCGGGCATGATGAACGAGCCCCAACCTATGCAACAGCCGAACGCCAACGCCCACAACGTCAACGGACTCAAATTCATTCTGCGCCCTTCCATCATTAAAACCTCTTTGCTCGATTTTTTATCGTCACACTCAAAATTATCGCAACCGAAATATTAACCGCCGATTTGAGCAATAATCCCGGCGTCGACGCAATTCCCGTGCTCAAACTGTCATATAAAAATGCTCCGACCAGTGTATAACCCGTCGTCATCGCCAAACTTGCCAAAATCAGTCCGAGTAAAAAATTTTTCTCGCGCAGTCGCCAAAAAATTTCTGCCTCTGCCGCCTTGATAAAAATTGTCGGCACCATCCATATCGGAAAGCCGCTTAAAAAATCCGCCAATGCCGAGCCGAGTACTCCACTAAAAATTCCAACACGCCGTCCGCAGAACATTACCGTCAGAAAAATCGCCGCGTCGCCCAAGTGCGCATAGCCCAATGGGATTGGAATTTTGGGTACGAATGTCGCCACAAAAACAAATGCTGTCATCATCGCCGTCAAAGTTAATTGCCGCGTCTTCAACTTAATCACCTGCTAAATAACGTAGTCGAAATAAAATTTCAGCTCGCGGAACTGATTCAGGAAAAAATATTTGTTCGAGAAATCAGCAAGCTCGCGGACATTTTCTATTGCTTTGAACCTTCTCAAGAACTCCGCAAAACTTTCCGCCGAGTTTACTTTAAGCCCAAAGCCGCGACCGTTCATCAGCGGGATTTTTTCAAAGACGTAATCTTCAAGCTGACCGATTGAATCGACTTTCGCGCCGCGAATCTTGACAAAACCCGCTGCGTTTAAGAGAATTATATCGAAGTTGGCAGGATAATTGAAACTGAAACCATTCGTCGGAATCTTGTCTCCGACCTCGTAAAGTTTATTTTCCGTCTCGGCGACTTGCGTAAATTCCCGTCGCTCTACATCATAATAAAATTCGTCGAAAAGCTCGGCGCGAAAACTCAGCTCACCGTTTCTAAAAATCGTTCCTTCAAATTCGGCAGTCTGCGCAGAAAGAACTATGCCGCCGCCTGCCACGTCGTAACCGTCAACCAACACGAATCGCCCCGTCGCTTGAAATCTTCCGAATTCATCAAACGCAATTTTATCCTTGAGCTTGAAAATTATTTCGCCAACATCATTGCGTTTTAATTCGCGGGCATTTTCTTGGCGTACCAAAGTCGCGGCGTCTACCGTGCGAATTATTTTTTCAACCGTCGCTTCAACTTCTGTCGTCGCCAACTTGAGCTTATAACTTTTCCCGACGCTTAGAAAATTTTTTCCCATCCAAAAAACCGACGCACGCAAGCGATTTGAAATTTTCGGTGGCTTATCATCTGACAACGTGATAATTTCGCCGCGCTTGTTGAAAAATTCATCCGCAACGATGATTCCGACACTCTCGCCCGCCCGCGCAGATTTTTTCTTATCGCGTTCCTGCCAATATGCAAGCTCCGTTATGAAAGTCTCGCGTCCTTCGGGGAAAATTTTTATCTTGTCGCCGATTTTTAATGAGCCGCTTTCAATTCGCCCCGCAATTATCCGCCGCTCGTCAAATTTGTACACGTCTTGAATCGGGAGCCGCAACGTCGCAGAAATTTTTTCATCAACGTCAGAAATTTTATCTAAAGTTTCAATCAGCGTGCCACCGGTGTACCACGAAAAATTTTCTGAACGGCGCGTGATGTTGTCGCCCGCTATTCCACTGAGTGGAATAATTTTTTCGGGCGTTACAGAAAGCGACGCGAGAAAAATTTTGATGTCGTCGGCAACTGTGCGAAACCTTTGCTCCGAATAACCGACCAAATCCATTTTGTTCACGAGGACGAAAATTTTCTTTATGCCAAGCAAACTCAAAAGGTAAGCATGTCTTCGCGATTGCTCTTGCACTCCTGCTTGTGCATCGACGACTAAAAACGCCGCATTTGCATTTGCCGCGCCGCTTATCATGTTTTTCAGAAATTCTTTGTGCCCCGGCGCGTCAATTATCAGATATTCCCGCGCTCTCGTCGAAAATTTTATCTGCGTCATGTCGATTGTTATTCCCTGCTGGCGTTCTTCCGCAAAAGCGTCCAACAGATACGCAAACTCAAAATTTTTGCCCGTTTCATCGGCGATTCGCTGAACTTTATCGACGACGCCTTGAGGCAATGACTTTGTATCGTGTAGAAGACGCCCGATTATTGTACTTTTGCCGTGATCTACGTGCCCGACGAACACAATTTTTAATTCGCTCACGTCAATCACCTCACATATAGCCTTCACGACGCAATTTTTGCAAAGCGTAGGAGTCTTCGTTGTCTTGAGCGCGTCCCGCCCGCTCTCCGACGTTCGTTGTCTTCAATTCCGCAATGATTTTGTCCAAAGTGTCCGCGTCAGAGTCAATTTTTCCCGTACAACACTCGCAACCAAGACTGCGATAGCGTTTGCCGTTTTTGGAGAAGTATAAATCAATTATAGGGATATTTTCGCGGCGTATGTATTGCCAAATATCCAGCTCCGTCCACGACAACAGCGGGTGAACTCTTATGTGATGTCCTTTCGGAAAATCCGTCTTGAATTGATTCCAAAGTTCGGGCGGCTGATTCGTATAATCCCATGAATCTTCAGCGTTGCGTTCCGAAAAAACTCTTTCCTTTGAGCGCGAACCCTCCTCATCACGACGAACACCGACTATCAGACCGTCAAAACCATATTTTTTCACGACTTGCTTTAATCCTTCGGTTTTAAGCAGTCTGCAACATTCAAGCCGACCGAGTGCAGGACTTGCGCCCATTTTTACCGCGTCCCAATTCGTATGAACGATTAACTTTATCCCAAGTTCTTTAGCCACGCGGTCGCGATACTCAATCATCGCCGGAATTTTTCTCAGCGTGTCGACGTGGATAAATGGGAAAGGCACGTGCCCGAAAAATGCTTTCTGCGCCAGCCACAGCAAAACAGTTGAATCTTTGCCGATTGACCAGAGCATTCCGAGCTTGCCCAGCTTGCAATATGCCTCCCGCAGGATAAAAATACTTTCTGCTTCCAATTCGTCGAGTTTATTCATAAATTTCCTCCTAAAATTTGTTCGCTTGCCGCTTATCTACTTCCAGAAAAATTTTTTCGCCGTCGAGCTTAATAATTTCCCAAATCAACTTAGTTTTTGAATCGTGAGCAAATAATTTCGCGCCCGCTCCGCCCAAATCCGCTGAAAGTTGATAGCAAATTGCGTTGACCGGACAAATTTTCACGCAAGCACAGCAACCCCAGCAATCGCGTACATCTCGACAAAAAGCGCAAACGTTTTCGTTTTTCAATTCAAGCAGGTTGCCGGGACAGATGTCGATACACTTGCCGCAACCGACACATTTTTTTCTGTCAATGCTAATCATCGTCCCAGCTCCCGAAAAATAATTTTGGTCTTGCCGTCCGTAGTTATCGAATTTATGAAAAGATTAAACGCCTCGTCGCGGTTAGGGTAGTCTAAATTTTGAGCAAAGCCCGCCCAACGAGTTTCCCGACGCGCTTTAAGATGTTCAATCAAAACTTTCGCGACCGTTAATCGTTCTCGCAACTCATAAATCTTCAAAAGGTCGTACATATCGGCGGCGTGAAGATTTTCCGATAAATTTTCAACGCGCCGTTCAATGTTTTTAGCCGCCAAATTCAACTGCCGCTCATTAAATCGATAATTTTGCGTCAAACCGCCCGCGTATTCGTCCATCGTCGTTTGCATTGCCACTTCCAATTCCTCAATCGTGAACGCCGAATCATTTTCAAAGAACTTTTCAAACTCGCTTGCGTCGAAGTCAATCTGCGCGGGCATTTTTATTTCATTCAGCGTCTCGGAAATTTTTTCGGCAACAATTTCTGCTTCGGCAAATGCTCCCGTGACGTATTTTTGAGGACATCCGCCCGCCACGTCGCCCGCCGCATAGAGATTTTGTAGCGTCGTGCGCCGATTTTCATCAACCCAATAACCTGCCGCCGTGTGTCCGCCGATTATGTAAGGCTCCGTGCCGCAAATTTCGACGTTAAAATTTCGCGGCGTTTGGTTTGTTTCAATCCAACGTAAAGTTTGCGCCGGCGACATGTTCAGATAGGCATCATATAAAAATTTCTCTTGCTCGGCTGAAATCCCAACCGTTTTCAAGTAGCACGGGGCGCGACCTGCTAAATTTTCGCTCGTGACCGCGAAAACTCGTTCGCTCGTCGTGTTGCCGTAGTTTTTTTGGTAAAGTTCGCCGCGAGAATTGATTTGAGCCGCTCCGACGCCTTGAGCAAGAGTTCCAGTCGGCGCGATTGTGTCTTTGCAACGCAGAGCCACGAATCTCATCTCAAGAGTCGTCATTTCGGCACCGGCTCGAATTCCCATTGCATAACCCGCGCCCGTATTGAACGGCGGATACCAAATTTGATGACGAGAGCCGCCCGCGTGGTTCGGCAAATAAATTCCGGACGCGCCGCCAGTCGCAATCAGCGTAGCTTTTACCGTAAACCCGTAAAAAATTTTTTCTCGCGTGCTGAATCCGTATGCGCCGATAATTTTATCGCCGTCACGAAAAAAATCCGTTATGTTGACATGATTAAAGATTTTCACGTTCGGCAATCGCTTTACGGCGTCAGCAAGAATCGGCTTGATGTTCTCACCATTGATTTTGACGTTACGCCAGCCGCGCTCAACATAATTGCCTTCAGAATCAGTTTCAATCACCAAGCCGAGCCGCTCAACCACTTTTGTAACGTGATTCAGACGTTGAGCCATTGTGTGAAGTAATTTTCGACTTGCAATTCCGTGCGCGTCGGTTATCGCGTAGTTTACATAGTCTTCGGGCGTGTGATTTTTGCCAATGTAAGCGTTCAGAGCATTTACTCCCGCCGCAAGGCACCCACTGCGTCGAATGTCCGCTTTGTCGACGATGAGAATTTTTATCTGAGGGTTGAGTTCACTCAGTCGGATAGCCGCGAAAAGCCCTGCCGTGCCACCGCCGATTATCAGCACGTCCGACGTAAAAAATTTTTTCATGACCGTTGCTCCTGCACGAAACGAATAAATTCTTTCGTCGCCGCCAAATCCGCTACTTTCGCCGTGTACATTTGATTTCCCATTTGCGGAACCATCATTTCCGGCATTCGTTCGCACATGACGAGATTTTTTCCATAGCACGCCAAAATTTCTTCGTGACTGTGAATATATTGATGAAAATCGCGCCGTGAGGCATATACGCAATAAAAATGTTCACCGCTGTCTAGAAGTTTGCGTTCATTGCTCGTTACCATGTCCGCCCAAATCTGATAAACGTCAGTCGACTGAGCAAAATTTATCATATCGGGCGTATAGCCGCCTGCAGGACGCATATTGACTTCAAGCCCGATGAAATCGCCGACTTCGCCCAAGCCTGCCTTTGCCTCCGTCAATCTGAAGAATTCCAAATGAACAAAGCGACTTTTTACGCCGAACGCTTTTGCCGTCGCACGTCCAACCTTGCAAAGTTTTTCGGGTGCGCAGTCCGTCGTGTAATATGACAAATCCAGCTGTTTCAAGACAATATCCATAACCGACGGAGCCCATACCGTCATTGCCTCCAACAGCGGCTCGGATTTGCTGTTCAAAATCGCGTCATAGGAACAAATTTCGCCCGTAATGAATTCTTCCAAAACGTAAGGCACTTTGAGACCGTCCGAAAAAAATTTTTCAAGCTCGGCATCGTTCGACAGCTTGAGAGTATCGGTCGCACCGACTCCAACGTCCGGCTTGGCGATAACAGGATAACCAACTTCAGCTATAAAAATTTTCGCGGCGTCTTGCGTCGTGACTTTATGCAGTCGAGCTGTCGCAACGCCCGCAAGCCCGTAATAAGCTTTCATCGCCGATTTGCTTTTTATTCTGCTGATATTTTCAACTTTCTCGCCCGTCGTAATGTTAAAATCCGTCCTAAGTCTCGCGTCCTGCTCAAGCCAATATTCGTTGTTCGATTCGAGCCAATCTATCTTGCCGTATTTGAAACTGAAAAATGATACCGCCTTAAACACCGCGTCATAATCTTCCAGCGTCGGCAAGTAGTAATATTCCGTCAATGCCGCCTTGAGTTCGTCGCGCAATTCGTTGTAGGGACTGTCGCCAATGCCCAGCACGTTCACGCCATTTCTTTTCAAGCGGTCGCAGAATTTCCAATAATGCTTCGGGAACTGCGGCGAGATGTAAACAAAGTTCATCTCGTTGCCTCCTTCAAAAACTCCGGCAAGAAATACAAAATCTGTTTCTTCCACCAAAGCCAATCGTGGTCAACGTCGTAGCCCCAAAAGTCCGTCTGAGCGGCGATTTTTTTTGCTCGGAAGATGTCGCGCAGGATTGCGGTAGTGCGCACTCCCTCTTCTTCCCAACGACCTTGACCGACGCACAGAATTATTTTCTTCGCGTTGTAAAGCTCAATGTACTGATGATCCGTAGGCATGTTCGCAAGAAAATCTGTCGGCGAATTGTCATACAGCACGGGATTTAACCAGCCATCGAAGAAAAATTTTGCGTCATACACGCCAGACAACGATAAAATTCCGCCAAAAAGTTCAGGACGACGCAGGAAGACTATCGCCGAGTGAAGTCCGCCCAGACTGCAACCCGTTGCTATCGGCAATCTGCCCGATGAGTTTTTTTCCCGAATCAACGGCAAAACTTCTTCGATAATGTAGCGGTAATAACTTTCCTGACGTGACGCTCGCCAAACTTTGTCGCCCCAAACATTTGACCACGTCTCATAATCAACCGTGTCGACGCAGAACAACTGAATCTGCCCGCCGTCAATAAAATCTTTCAACGTATCAATCATTCCGAAGTTTTCAAAGTTATCGCTCATGGCGTCCTGCGTCGGGAAAACCAGAATCGGCAAGCCGTCTGTGCCGTAAACTTTTATCGTCATGTTCCGCCGCAGATTTTCGCTGAACTGACAAATATTTTCCGTCATATAATCACCGACTCTCTGAATTTGGCGGCGTTCTCTATGACTTGCGTCTTGTCGCCGTCAAAACCGTAAATCTTGTGAATGAACACAAATGCCAGGTCGCCTTCGTGCAACGGCGGTTGCTCCAATCCTCGAAAGCCGCGCAGAAGTTGCCCTTTAACCTCAATGTCAATCTGAATCGTGCTCCCGCGAAAATATGTGCCGCGAACTATTCCGCGTTCCGTTGTCACCGGCATCGGTTGCGGCATTTCCTCTATCGTCGCTCCGATTTCCAAAAATTCCGGTCTCAAAATTCCTTCGTGTTGCTCGTAGCCTTCAAACCCCTTGAAAATCGTATAATCGGGAACTTGAACGCTTTCGCCTATAAATTTCGCTACGAATGGCGTCTTTGGCGACTGATAAATTTCTATTGGAACGCCCGCTTGCTCCACTCGTCCGCGATTTGTAATGATTATCTCGTCGGCGACTTCAACTGCCTCGTCTTGGTCGTGCGTCACGAATATTGCCGTGATTCCAAGCTGATGTATCGTTTTTTTCAGCCAACCGCGCAATTCTTGCCGAACTTTCGCATCTATCGCCGCAAACGGCTCATCTAGCAATAAAAGTTCAGGATTCGGAGCTAAGGCTCTTGCAAACGCGACCCGCTGACGTTGCCCGCCCGATAATTGCAACGGATAACGCCGCGTGAAATTTTTCAGCCCGATTAACTCCGCCAATTCCTCGACGCGGCTTTTTATTTCCTCTTTAGATTTTTTTTGCACCGTCAAGCCGAACGCAATGTTCTCAAAAACCGTCATGTGCTTAAACAGCGCATAACTTTGGAATAAAAATCCTATTCCGCGTTCGCCCGGCGGTAAATCGTTCACTTTTCGCCCACCGATATATATTTCTCCGCTGTCGGGCGTCTCTAGTCCCGCTATCATTCGCAATATCGTCGTTTTTCCACTTCCACTTGGTCCGAGTAAGCCGATTAACTTCCCGCGCTCAATCTCAAAGCTCACGTTGTCAGATGCCTTGAAATTTCCGAAAGTCTTATTCACGTTGCGGACTTCGACTTCAACCATTTGCCACACCAACTTTCAAATCGGCAGATGGCTCAACAACTTCCTCACGTTCAATGTCTTTGCTGTAATACTCTACCACGTTGCGCAGTATCAAAACGAAAATTGCAAGCATGACCAACACCGACGCTACCGCAAATGCCGCCGTGAAGTTGTACTCGTTGTAAAGAATTTCAATGTGCAAGGGCAATGTGTTCGTCTTGCCGCGTATGTGTCCGCTTACGACGCTTACAGCTCCAAATTCGCCCATTGCCCGCGCTGAGCAAAGAATTATTCCGTAACCCAACGCCCATTTGATGTTCGGCAATGTCACGCGGCGAAAAATCGTCCAACCACTCGCGCCAAACGTCGCCGCCGCTTCTTCTTCCGAACGTCCTTGACTTTCCATTACAGGCACAAGTTCGCGGGTTATGAAAGGAAATGTCACAAACACCGTCGCCAAAATTATTCCCGGTATCGCGAACACTATCGCCACGTCATATTCCTGCAAAATCGGATAAAGTGGACTCATTCGCCCAAATAACATGATGAAAAACAATCCTGCGATAACCGGACTTATCGCGAACGGCAGATCTATCAGCGAACCGAGAAACGTCTTTCCCCTGAAGTCGAACTTCGTTAAAAGCCACGCCGACGCCAAACCGAAAATTGTATTCAACGCGATCGCCAAAATCGTCGCCTCAACCGTCAAGTAAAGTGCTTTCAGCGCAAACTCGTCGGTCAATGCCTTGAAGTAAACCTCGAAGCCTTTCGCCAGTGCCTCTTTCACTACCAAAATCAACGGCATAATCAGCATCACGAATAAAAATGTTGCCGCAAGGAATATCAAGAATCTTCTCAGCCAAATTGATTCACGCACTGACTACACCTCCTATCCGTTTCAACTGCCGCGACTGCCAACCATGAATGCCAAGCAGAATAGCCAGTGAAAGGCACATCATCACGATAGCGATTGCCGCCGCGCTTTGGTAGTCGAATTGCTCAAGCTTAGTCATAATCATCAGAGGCGCGATTTCTGTTTCGTAAGGCATATTACCCGCGATGAAGACGACCGAGCCATATTCGCCGATTCCTCTTGCGAATGCCAATGCAAAACCGGTGAGCAATGGCGACACCAGTTCAGGGAGAATTATTCTGCTGAAGATTGTCCAATTCCCTGTGCCGAACAAATTAGCCGCCTCCTCAAGTTGCGGGTCGAGGTCTTTCAACACAGGCTGAACACTTCGCGCTACGAACGGTATCCCGACGAAAACCAGCGCGATTGTTATTCCCATTGGCGAAAATGCCGACTCAATTCCGACGCTGTAGAAAAATTGTCCGAGTAAACCATTCTGAGCATAAAGCGTCGTCAACGCAATGCCCGCAACCGCTGTCGGCAACGCGAACGGCAAATCTATCAGCGCGTCCATAATTTTTTTCCCGCGAAAATCGTAGCGCACCAGCACCCACGCGATTACCAATCCGAACATCGCGTTTATCAGTCCTGCTACTAATGCGCAGAAAAAACTAACTCCGTAAGCGTGAACGTTGCGCCAATCAGTCACCGCCGACCAAAATTTTTCGATTCCCATGCCGCTGGCGAACAAAACGAACGCGCAAAGCGGTATGAACAGGAATAAACTCACGAAAGTCAGCGTAATTCCAAAAGTCAGGCGTCGTCCGGGAATTACGTCGTTTTTGCCAAACATTTTTCCACCTCAAATTCCCCTACAAAGCAAAGTGCAGATATGCCCCTAGAAGCCCCCAGAATAGCCGTAGACGCATTTTCAAGGGCTTACACGAGGTTTTTACCCGTCCAAGCAATTTTGAACGCCTCACAGGGCAAATCATGACGTTTTTACTTTCGATAAATCTGGTCAAAGGAGCCGCCGTCAACAAAATGCTCGTGAGCTTTGACCCAACCGCCGAACGCCTCATCTATCGTGAACAACTCCAGCGGCGCGAACGTCTCGGAGTATTTCGCCAGAATTTCAGGGTTACGAGGACGGTAAAAGTTCTGCGCGGCAATTTCTTGACCTTCGGGCGAATACAAATAGCTAATGTACTCTTCAGCAAGGTCGCGAGTACCTTTTTTCTCAACAATTTTATCCACGACGGCTACTGAAGGTTCAGCGAGAATACTCAAACTCGGCGTGATTATCTCGTAGTTAGCGGGGTCTCCCTTTTTCGAGAGCAACGCTTCATTTTCCCAAGCAATGAGCACGTCACCTTGACCGCGTTGCACAAAACTGGTCGTTGCGCCTCTGGCTCCGCTATCGAGAACTACGACATTGCCGAAAAGCTTCTTCATGAAGTCGCGAACTTGAGCCTCGTCGCCGTTAAATTTCCTGCGAGCGTATTCCCAAGCCGCAAGGTAATTCCACTGCGCACCACCCGAAGTTTTCGGATTCGGTGTGATGATGTCCACGTCGTCGCGGATTAAGTCATCCCAATCGCGAATATTTTTCGGATTGCCCTTGCGAACGAGAAAAACTATCGTGGAAGTATACGGCGAGGAGTTATCGGGAAATTCATTTTGCCAACCGCCTTGAATCAGTCCAGCGTTTTTAATCTCGATAACGTCGTAAGCTAAAGCCAGCGTCACGACATCTGCCTCCAATCCTTCGATGACTGCGCGAGCTTGTTTACCGGAACCGCCATGCGACTGATTCAGCACAATTTCACTCTTACCTAGTTCCTTCGTCCAATGCTCGTGAAACTTTTCGTTATAAGCCGCGTAAAGCTCACGAGTTGGGTCGTAAGACACGTTCAAAAGTTCCTGTGCTCCAGAATTTGTTTTTTCGTTAGAGCAACCAATCGCTATCCCGGTGCAAGCAATGAATCCGACTGCGATTAACGCCCGAAGCTTTTTTGCAAGATTGAACATCTGAAAACCTCCTTGAAATGCCGAAAAGCCCGCAAATCCGAAACTGAATCGGACTTACGAGCTTTCGTTATCGAATCACTCTTAATGTCATATACAATTATGCGGCAGATAATATCGAATTTGCTATCCTTTGTCAAGTCAACGCTCCATCAACTATCTCACCTCATTCACGTACCCAAATTTTTAAAAACTGCATTGCCGCCCCTGAGCGACTAACGACGGGCGAAAACTGCGGTCTACGCCCTGCCTTCGCTATCGCTTCAGGCACCCCTACGGGGCAAGGGGCTACGATCCTTGTTTTCAGCCTCGTCGTTAGACGGCAATTTTTTTTCGCTACGCTACAAAACGTTCACTGCGCTACGCTACGTTCACTAAATTGCCTACGCTCAGCCCCGGCACCCCACCCAGTAAGCATTGACCTAAAATACCCTAGCTAATCGCTTCGAGTTGGGGGACACCCCCAAACCCCCGAAACAGCGAAAGAGGAAAGGTTGCTGTTTTTATCTTCCGCAACTCTTCAAAATTTTTGAAATCTTCCCTTCGATTAGCTTTCTCGTAGCAACCTTTCCGATGGGGGAAACGGACTTTTCCCCACACCTCCTTTTGGGGGGACAC
>CAJOHG010000041.1 GCA_905234395.1 uncultured Selenomonadaceae bacterium | reverse complement strand
GAAAGTCATGTATCCTTTCGTGTGGCTGCTCAATACGACGGCGAGCTTTGTCGGACGGCACTTAGGCTTGTCGCAAGTCGGAGAAGGTGAAGTCGCGCATAACCCGGAAGAGATTCGTCTGCTGATGAAATAGCTTGCCAAAGAACATTCCCAAACTTAATTTCAAGCGATTACCTTTGAGCTTGAAGCCTCTGCCTTACGCGTCATCGGATAATTTCCCTTGCGCCGCCACGGATATTTATTCTCTAATCCGTTATCTCCGACTGATTTTGTCGCCAAACAAGCGGCACAATATTTGTCGGTCACGGCTTGTACACTTTGAGAGTTTATCGGGTACAAACCTTTCAAGGCTTTTTGCAAATCTCCTTTGGAGCGGAACCTTTCGCGGTGCAATTCTAAAATTTTATTCCGGACGAGAGCCGAAATGCGATTGCAGGCAAAAAGTCGATTCAAATCTTCTCGACTGCATTTAAATCGGGATTACATTAGAAATAAAAGAAGTGAAAAGTCTGTATCAAACACATCGCATCACAATGAATTGGGGACTGTTGCCAAAAAAATTTTCTGTGCTATATTAAATCGGAAGCTAAAAAGGAGTTGACAGCATGACAAATAAAATTGACCATCGGAAAATTCTCGACGATCTGTTTGACGCCTTCACGCTTTTGGGGCGCGGCAGTTATGTTTCGGTTTACGATGTTAAGGGACAAGTGACGCGTTATACTCCCGCCGCCGTTGATCTGTTCGGTTTGCCCGGCGAATACATTCCCGACGGTGCCTATAACTGGTCGGACTTCGTGCATCCGGAAGATCGTGCTCGCTACGAAAAAATCATGGACAACATCATGCAGAACAAATCGCAGGGCTACGACTTGACTTATCGCACGCGACTAAACGACGGCACCTATGCCACATTGCGATATATCGGCGCGGTGATTCGTGATTCGGATGGCAATCCCGAACTTGTCGGCGGGATAATGATTAACGAAGGCTTGACCGAGAGCACCGACCCGATAACCGTTCTGCGCAATCAATACGGCTTTTTCCGTGACCTTGCCGCCGCCATTGAGCTGAAAAAATCTTGCGTGGCGGTTTTGTGCGGAATAAATCGCATGACCAACATAAACGACGAGCACGGTTACACTTTCGGCAACAACGTCCTGCAACAAACCGGTTGGCTTCTTCAAGAGATCATCGGGCAGGAAGGCACGGTTTATCGCATGGACGGCGCGAAGTTTGCATTTCTGACGGAAAGTCTTTCGCCCGAAGAAGTTGCCGTCAAATATGATAAACTTCGTCGTGCCGCGCAGGCAGGTTTGCCGATTGAAAATGTTCGTCAAGTGCTGTCGATTAACGGCGGAATGATTCACTTCGACGGCGGAGCGGCTGATGAGCGCACGATTTACGCTTGCATGGCTTTTGCTTACAACGACTCGAAATTTTATCACAACGGCAAACTCGTCAATTACAACGGAGCGGTCGGCAAAACTACGCACGAATCTTTGGAACTGCTCGCCGAAGTTCGCGACTGTATCTTGATGGACTGTAAAAATTTTTCTCTGCGTTATCAACCGGTTTTCGACGCGCAAACGGAAAAATTAACTTCAATGGAGGCTTTACTCTGTTGGCGCAGTGAACGTTTCGGAGATGTGTCGCCGTCGGCATATGTGCCCGTGATAGAGAGCGATTATTTGTTCGAGGAACTGGGCTATTGGATTTTGCGCCGCGCAATGGAAGACGGACTTAAACTTTTGCAACGCAAGCCCGACTTGATGCTCAACGTCAACATTTCGCCCGCGCAGATTGTCGATGACCTGCTGTTTGAAGAAATTGACAAAATCTCGAACGCCGTCGGTTTTCCGCTGAAAAATCTTTGTTTCGAGCTGACGCAGAGCTGCCGATTGATTGAGCCGGACATTTTACGCAGAATCGTTCGCGCACTTAAACGCAAGGGAATTCTCTGCTTGATTGACGACTTCGGCAGCGGCGTCGCGTCGATTGATTTTCTGCGGGATCTTGCGCCGAACTTCATCAAACTGGAACGCGATTACATCATGCACATAAACGACAAGCCCGGCAATTTGCAAATCGTTCGGCACCTGTCGGAGCTTGCGTCGGAACTCGGCACCAAAGTTTGTCTCAAGGGCGTTGAAGATTCGTCGATTCGCGAAACCGTGAAAGACTTCCCGATAACCAACGTGCAAGGCAATTACTATTCGTCGGCGATAACTCTTAACGAATTGGCAACAAAATTTCTCTGACGTTTGAAAAATTCTCGCGCCGTGATAAAACAATCACGGCTTATTTTTTTGCGTTTCAATCGTGCGCTCAAAAATTCTTGCGCGTCTAAAAGGAAATTTCAGCGGCGCAGGGAATATAAAAAAAGCGGAGGGTAGAAAATGCAAGGTATGGTTTCGGACGAGTTTGTTGAACGCGTGCGGGAACGGTCAGATATTTACTCCGTGGTGTCACATTATGTACAGCTTACGCAAAAGAGCGGACGATATTGGGGATGCTGTCCCTTTCACAACGAGAAAACCGCGTCTTTCTCCGTGAGCCCGGACAAAGGACTTTTTTATTGCTTCGGTTGCGGCGCGGGCGGCGACGTGTTCAAGTTTCTTTCGCTCATTGAAAATGTAAGCTACTTCGAGGCGATAAAGCTTCAAGCTCAACGTTTGGGCATCGATCTGCCGACGAAAAATTTTTCGCCCGAAGAAGAACGTCGTCGTCGCGAAGAAAAAATTCTGCTCAAGATAAACGAATTGGCGCGAGATTTTTATCACGACTGCTTAATCAAGACGGCTCGCGGCGAAGTCGGCAGGAAATATCTTGCGGCGCGTGGAATTACGCAAGAGACGATTGAAACGTTCAAACTCGGTTTCGCGCCCGATGAATGGGAAAATATTTTCAACAGATTCACGCGGCAAGACTTCACTGCGCAACAACTTGAGGCGGTCGGACTGATTGTCAAGCGGAAAAATATTTCCGGCTATTACGACAGATTTCGCGCCCGTGTGATGATTCCAATCGCTGATGTTTTCGGACGCGTCGTCGGCTTCGGCGGACGAGTGATTGATTCTGCCGACGATACGCCAAAATATCTGAACACCGCGGAAACTGTGCTCTTCAACAAGCGCAACTTGCTTTTCGGGCTTGACAAATCCAATCGTGCGATAAGTGCGGCGGGAAAAGTTATCGTCGTCGAAGGCTACATGGACGCCATCAGCTTGTTCAGCGCGGGTGTTAAAAATGTTGTCGCGACACTCGGCACGGCGTTCACTGCCGAACACACCAAGTTGATTCTGCGTTACGCGAAGAAAATTATTTTCTGCTACGACAGCGACGAGGCAGGTCAACGCGCAACTTATCGGGCATTACCGATTGTTCAGGCGGCGGGCGCAGAAGTTTTTGTCGTCAAAGTTCCCGACGGCAAAGATCCCGACGAATTCATTCGCAAGCACGGCAAAGAGGCGTTTGAAAATCTTGTTGAACATGCGGCGACGCTGATTGATTATCGCATGAAATACGTCCTTGAGCACGCGGATTTGTCGACGATTCGCGGAAAAATTCAAGCGTTGCAAGAAATTTTGCCCGCCGTAATAAAAATCCCGGACAATATCACGCGCAACGAATATCAGAAAAAAATTGCCGCCGTGCTATTCTTGGATGAACAACTTGTTGCTGACGAGTGGAAAAAATCTTTGCGGACTGCTCAACAGAATTCGATTCGCGAGGCTCAAAAAAATTCAAACATCGTCAAGCGGACAATACTTTCAAGCGACGAAAACATCATGATTCGCGAGGCGTGCGAAACGGTTTTGCGAATGATGTGGTACGAGGATGAACTTGTGGACTTCGTGTTGAATTTGATACCGCGAGAAAATTTTTCGGAAGTTAATCGGGAAATAATCGGCTGGATGGAAAATCGTATGGCGCAAAGTTTACGTTTTGATGAAACTGCGGCGGCAATGGAATTGAGCGAGGCGGCAAATGCTCAACTGTCGCGAATATTGATGGGCGGTGCAAATGACCCGCGCGATAAGGAACTAAGCATTTTTGAAGATTCGCTCAAAGTTTTGCGTCGAGTCGTCATGAAAAAAAAATACGACAAAATTCTTTCGCAAGCCGAAAAATATATCGAGAGTGACGAAGAAACTTATGCCAAGATGATTCAAGAGTCACTTGACTTGAAATACCAAATGGACAAACTTAAAGGCAATCCATAATACACATTGCTTTTGAAAGGAGGCTGCGATATGACAGGAGAAAAAAAATCTGTCGAGCCGACCAAAGGCGGCAGCCTGTCGGTGAACAAAAAAAATTCCGCAAAGAAACAATCATTGCCTGTGGCGGAAAGTCAAGCGGAAGATAAAACTGCCAAAGGTCGTCCGCCAAAAATCGTTTCGGTTTTGATTGAAAAGGGCAAACAAAACGGCGGCAAGCTCACGTGGGGCGATTTGGACAAAATCATGCAGAGCCTCGGCGTGCCAAACGATACGGACGAGATCGAAGAGATTTTGAGCATTTGCGAGCGCGAAGGCATAAAAATCACCGACGAGGAAGACACCGAAAACGATTTTGTGGACGACGCCGGAGAAAATCCCGAAGCCGCACTTGTACTCGAAACTACGCCGATTGAACAGGACGAATCACTTCAACGCGCAGAAACTCATGAAACTTCCGCAGAAGAAAGTTCCGGCACCGTCAAACCGTCAGCGGAAGTCGAATTGATACCCGACAACGTTTCAATCGACGATCCCGTTCGCATGTATTTGAAAGAGATCGGACGCGTGCCGCTTTTGACCGCCGACCAAGAAAAAGAATTGGCAATGCGTATGGAATCACCCGACGACGCCGAACATTCCGAGGCGCAGAAACAGCTTGCCGAAGCAAATTTGCGGCTCGTCGTGTCAATCGCCAAACGTTACGTCGGGCGCGGAATGCTTTTCCTGGATTTGATTCAAGAAGGCAATTTGGGACTGATTAAAGCCGTCGAGAAGTTTGATTATCGCAAGGGCTACAAATTTTCGACTTACGCAACGTGGTGGATTCGACAGGCAATAACGCGTGCCATAGCCGATCAAGCGCGCACAATCCGCATTCCCGTGCACATGGTCGAAACGATTAACAAACTCATCAGAGTTTCGCGCAATCTGTTGCAAAAAAACGGACGTGAGCCTACGGACGAGGAAATCGCAGTAGAAATGGAAATCCCGGTTGAGCGTGTCCGCGAGATTCGGAAAATCGCGCAAGAGCCGGTATCGCTTGAGACACCCGTCGGCGAAGAGGACGATTCACATTTGGGAGACTTCATAGAGGATCAAGATGCACCTGCGCCCGCCGACGCCGCGTCGTTCATGTTGCTCAAAGAACAACTTGAAGACGTACTTGGAACTTTGACGCCGCGCGAGAAAAATGTTTTGCGCTTGAGATTCGGATTGGAAGACGGCAGAGCACGCACGCTTGAGGAAGTCGGCAAAAGTTTCAACGTCACGCGCGAACGCATTCGGCAAATCGAGGCAAAGGCGTTGAGGAAACTCCGCCATCCTGCGCGTTCAAAGAAGCTCAAAGATTTTTTGGACTGAATTATCGGGAGTCGCCAACGCGGCTCCTTTTCAATTTGCAGTGCACTTTCTTTTATGTATAGTATCTACTTTTTCCTGCGCCCAAAAGAAAAGTAAGCAAAAGAAAAGGGCGTTTGACCGGCAAAGAAACATCCTGTTTCTATTGCCGGCGGCGCACATCCCTGTGCGCCGGGTTCAGATTCTATTCAATGTTAAAATTTTTTGCAGGCGTCGACAAAATTTTTCGCGACATTCGGACAGCCGGCGAAGTGAACATGCAAATAGGACGCGACGACATTTTTGACGACTGCGCCCGCAAAATATTTTTTGCCGGTTCTCATTCGCGTGCAATGAAAAATTTTTTCTGCAGAAATTTCCGCCGCCGAAAAATGGAATTCGTGCGCGTGAATTTTTTCGCCGATTCGACCAATCACGCAATCGCGCAAAATTTCTGCGTCAACGTAACCGACCGTCTGCAATTTTTTTGTCATCGTCGCCGAGCCGTCAATCACGCCGCACATCGAAAAACTTTTGCCGCTGAAGTCGACGAGTTCGCGCAGCAAGTACATAAAGCCGCCGCATTCCGCAAAAATCGGCAAGCCGTCTTGAGCCGCCGCAAAAATTTCCGCGCGAAGATTTTTATTGCGTTCGAGTTGAGCCGCGAACATTTCGGGGAAGCCGCCGCCGATTATCAAGCCGTCGACTGCGGGCAAGTGTTCGTCATTGAGCGGGCTGAACGTGACAATTTCCGCGCCGCAACGTTCCAATTCGCGCAGACTCGCACCGTAATAAAAATTGAACGCCGAATCTTTAGCCACAGCAATTTTTACGGACGGAGAAAATTTTTCGGCATGAGTAACACTTTCAAGCGGCGGAGAATTTTTCGCAAGGTCAATCAGCGCGTCAACGTCGACTTGCTCTTCCACAGCCGCGCAGATTTTTTTCAACACGTCGTCGGCAGGATTTTCACTCGTCGGCACAAGTCCGAGATGACGTTCGGGCAAAATAAAATCGTCGTTGCGTTTGAGTGCGCCGAAACATTTTATTCCGAGCGCGTTCAATGCGTCGACGATAATTTTTTTGTGCGAATCGGAGCCGAGCCGATTGAGAATCACGCCCGCAAGATTGACAGATTTGTCGAATTCGCGGAAGCCGAGCGCAATCGCCGCCGCCGAAGTTCCCATGCTTTTCGCGTCGATAATCAGCACGACAGGTGCATTGAGGAGCTTAGAAATTTCCGCCGTGGAAGAAATTCCGCCGCGACCGCCGTCATAAAGTCCCATTACGCCTTCGACAATCGACAAGTCCGCACCGCTTGAAGTGTTGACGAAAATTTTCTTGAGCTTATCGGTGCCGACGAGCCACGTGTCCAGATTGTGCGAAATTTTTCCGCAAGCGAGTTCGTGCCAACTCGTGTCGATGTAATCCGGGCCGACCTTGTAAGGTTGAACGTTCAGTCCGCGATTTTTCAATGCCGCGAGCAATCCAACGGTTATCGTCGTTTTGCCGGAGCCGCTCTGTGTTGCCGCAATAATCAGGCGCGGAAAATTAATAGTGCTCATCTTCGTCAGTGCGCTCAACTTTTATGATAACCGGGCGCAAACCGTCATTGCACGAGCAAATTGCAACGCCGTCATGTTTGGGATCAATCCAATCGTCCAAATACCAGCCGTGCGAACCGTTTGCCAACGCGAAAACGTATTGATAAATTGCCTTCCACGCCTCGTCGCAGAAACCTTCGGGCTTGGCATATGACGCGTAAAAAATTTGACCTTCACGCATCAAAGGACACGTCGACAAATTCGGCACGCCGTATTCCGCCGCCAAATCTTTTTGCAACGTCGTCTTGAGGATTGTGATTTTGCATTTCTTCATCATGTTGAGCACTCCTTAAACAATCCGGCTGTACAAAAACGCATCTTGAATCGCGCCGTTCTTGAAAATGGCTTTTCGCAGACGACCTTCGCGCTCGAAACCGCATTTCTCCAAAACTCTCATCGACGCGAAATTTTTTTCAGAGACGATCGCAAAAATTCTCACGAGTCCGAGTTCTTCAAAGCCGAACGTGCAAATTTTTTTAACCGCCGCCGTCGCAATGCCGCGTCCCCAAAAATTTTCGCCAATCCAATAACCAAGCTCGGAAGTCTTCGCGCTGACATCGTTTTCTCTGCTCAACGAAATGCACCCGACAATTTTCCCGTCAAGCTCCACGGCGCGGCTAAGCTCCCATCTGTCACGACGACAAAGTTTTATGTAATATTCGGCGTCCTCGTGCGTGTAAGGATTCGGGAAACGGTCGCACAGATTGTCGGCGATTTTTTTATTGTCGGCAAGCGCAACCGGCTCATCAACATCTGCCAAAGTCCGGCGTCGCAAAGTGATCATTTCTCAATTAAACCTCGCGAATTGTCGAGCATGTACAGCAGTGCGTTGACGGTTGCGACCGCGATTGAACTGCCGCCTTTCGTGCCGACGACCGTGACGTAAGGAATTTCACGTTGCGCGATAAGTTGAGACTTTGCTTCCGCCGCGCCGACGAATCCAACGGGCACGCCGATTATAATTGCCGGACGAATGTTTTCATCGCGAACGAGCCGCAACACTTCAAACAGCGCAGTCGGTGCATTGCCAATCGCGATAATTTGTCCGTCGAGCCGCTTGCCGAAAATTCTCATTGCCGCCATCGAACGAGTAATGCCTTCACGTTTTGCAAGTTCGCGCGTGTCGACATCGGAGATCTTGCAAAAAATTTCGCCGCCGAATTTGCGAAACGTCCGAATGTTTATGCCGCGTCGCACCATTTCCACGTCGGTGAAAATATTTTTTCCGGCAGAGAGCGTCGACTTTGCAACGTCAATCAAATCGGGATGAATGCGGACAATCGGCGCGTAACCGACATCGCCCGACGCGTGAACGATTCGCGAGCAAATGATTTTCTCGTCGTCCGTGAGTGCCAGTCCTTCCAAATGCGGCGCGATAATTTTCATGCTGCGGTCTTCGATAGCCATCGGGTCTTTGATGAACATGCGAATCACTCCTTTACGAAAAATTGCCCTATCGAAACGAATTCCGACAGGGCTGACGATTACCAATGATAGGGCTCGTTGCGGTTGATTTTGAATGCGCGATAAATTTGTTCGACGAGAATCAGCCGCGCCATTTGATGAGTAAACGTCATTTGCGACAAGCTCAATCGGAATGCCGCCGCGTGTCGAAGTTCCTCGCTCAAGCCGAATGCTCCGCCGATTGCGAATGTCAAATTGCTCACGCCGTCGAGTGCAAGTGCCGCGATTTTTTTTGCAAAGTCTTCCGAAGTCATTTCCATGCCCGAAACGTCCAAAACGCAAAGCCACGAATCTTTCGGGACGAGCGACAAAATTTTTTGACCTTCCTCTTCAATCGTGCGACCTTCGGGAATTTCGCGGACTTCAATCTTTGCAAACTTCTGCAGACGTTTCAGATATTCTGCGACGCCCGCGACTAAAAATTTTTCTTTGAGCTTGCCGACGACGATTAACGTTATCTTCACTGTCTGGAAGGTTGCGGCATTTCTTCGAGCGTGACTTCAAAAGTATTTTCCGAGCCGTCGCGGTCAATTTTAACTTTGACTTTATCGCCGACTTTATGAGCCGCAATTTCACTGCGCAATTCGGCAATGGTGTTGACTTCCACGCCGTCAATGCTGAGGATGATGTCGCCGCGTTGCAAACCTGCGCGATCTGCGGGAGCACCGAGTTCAAGGCGGAAAATATAAACGCCCTTGTCGTTGGACATTTGATAGCCGTAACGTGCGGCAGTAGGTTTATCAAAAGGCGTGATACCGAGCCACGGGCGCGCAACGTAACCTTTGTCCATGAGCTCTTCGACGATTGTTTTGACGGTGTTAATCGGAATTGCAAAGCCCATGCCTTCGACGCCGGTAGTTGCCAATTTCGCGCTGTTTATGCCGATAACTTCACCGTCCGCATTGGCAAGTGCGCCGCCGGAATTGCCGGGACTTATCGCCGCATCAGTTTGAAGGAGTTTAAAATTTTTGTCGTTCAAATTGAGTGTTCTGTTCAACGCGCTGATAACGCCGACAGTGACGGAACCTTGAAATTCGAGACCCATCGGGTTGCCGATTGCAATGGCAGGTTCACCGACGACAACTTCATCGGAGTTGCCCAAAACGGCTGTCGGCAAATCTTTGGCGTCGACTTTTACAACGGCAATATCGGTCATTTCGTCCGTACCGACAAGTTTGCCGTTAATCGTGTTGCCGTCCGACAGAGAAACGATAATTTCGTTGGCACCGGCAATGACGTGATTGTTCGTGATGATGTAGCCGTCGCTTTTAAAAATGACGCCGCTGCCGACGCCTTCCATCTCGAATGCGTTGTTGAAAACGTCATGCGCCACAGCTTTGTTGGTTATGCCCACGACAGCCGGGCCGACAGTTTTTGCCACGCGCACCGCAGGAGTATTGCGTGCATCAGAAATTTTCGCGTTGCTTTCGGGTTGATTGGGAGACGCCTCGCTGTGAGAGCCCGAAGCAACTTTTGAGGCAGAGTCGCTTGCAGATTTGCTGTCGGCAGGTTTGTCCGAATCAGTTAAGCCCGTCAAAGTGGAGCAACCGCTGAAAGTCAACGCCGCCGCAACTGCCGCCGCGCAAATTATCTTCGCAAATTTTTTAGGATTCATAGTCCTGTTACTTCCTTTCAAATGATTGGTTTGGATTAATTGCCAACCGCTAACTTCGCTGCAACAACGATTATTCCTTTTCATAAGCCGCATTATTTTTTTATTGGAGCTTGCCGCGTCCTTGTCTTGACGTTCAAAATTTAAACTGCTAAACTTGCGAATCAATTATCTACGGGGAGATCTTGAACGTGAGGAAAATTTTTTTGTTTGTTTTATTTACGGCACTGCTCGTGGCGGGTTGTTTCAATGCATCGGAGGACGAACAAAAAGTAATTGTTATCGGATTGGACGATGATTTTGCGCCGATTGGTTTTCGTAATGAACGCGGTGAACTCGTCGGCTTTGACGTTGACCTTGCCAAAGAGGCTGTTCGTCGCATGGGTCTCAAAGCCAAATTCAAGCCCATTGATTGGGATAAAAAGCGCGAGGAACTTACATCGGGCAACGTCGACATGATTTGGAACGGACTCGACATCACCGACAAACGCAAGGAATATATGATCTTCACCAAACCTTATATGGACGACCGACAAATTCTTTTGGTGCGCAGGAACGACAATCGCGGCTTTTTCTCCGAAGACGATCTGACGGGCAAAATCGTCGGTGCACAAAGCGGCTCCACTTCGGAAGATTACGTCAACGAGAACATTCAACTCAAAGAAAAGTTCGTAAGCTTCAGAACTTACGGCAAATTCAAAGACGCACTTTCCGATTTGCAAGACAGACAAATTGACGTGATTATCTGCGACGAAATGGTTGCGCACTATGAAATGAATCAGAATCCGTCTCAATTCAAGATTGCCAACGTGAAAATCGGCGAGATAATGGAAATGGCTGTCGGTTTCCGCAAAGAAGATTTGGCGTTGCGCGACAGAGTTCAAAAAGTTTTTGACGAAATGATTGCCGACGGCACCGCCAAAGAAATTTCCGACAAATGGTTTCGCGCCGACTTGATTAAGTACAGCAAATGAGAGAATTAATTGACACGTGCAACGGAATTTAGACCGCGCAAGGACGCGCGGTCGCCGACATGCTGAGCGTGACGCGAAGCCGGCGGCACTAAACATTACGGGAAGTTTTAACGTTGCGACTATGGTGACCAAACGTTAGAACAGTTACGAGCCGAATCGAAGTGGACGATTGAAGTTGCCGAAAAGTTTGTATCGCCCCGCGCGCAGCGGTGCCTTTTTCTTTGCTACTTTCTTTTGGGCAAGCAAAAGAAAGTAGATCCTAAACGCAAAAGAAAGCAGATAATAAACATAAAAAAATTATCAGCCCGAACGTGCGCAAAAAAAATTTTCATAATGTTTTCAAGCCGCCCTTGCAATGAAATTAACTGTAAAGTATAATGCAACGCGGCTTGTTAATTTTTTTTAAGCGAAAGGATGTTTTACGGTAATGAGAAAAATTTTTATGGCAGCCCTGCTTCTGGTGACAATGGTTTTTGCGGGCTGCGGCGGCGGCAATGAACCTGCCAAAACGGACGACTCTTCCAAGGAACAGACAAAGATCGTTATCGGGCTCGACGACGAATACGCGCCGATGGGATTCAAGAATGAGCAGAATGAAATTGTCGGCTTCGACGTTGACCTTGCCAAAGAAGCCGCCAAACGTCTCGGCTCCGAAGTCGAATTCAAGGCGATTGACTGGAATTCCAAAGAGGCTGAACTCAAAAGCGGACGCATTGACATCATTTGGAACGGTCTGGACATCACGCCCGAACGTCAACAGAACATGCTCTTCAGCAAACCGTACATGGACAATCGCCAAATCGTTTTCGTGAAAGCCGGCAACGATCAGGGCATCAAATCTGAAGCAGACCTCGCGGGCAAATCCGTCGGCACGCAGGCAGGCTCCACTGCCGAAACTTACATTCTCGGCAAAACGGGCTTGAAGGACAGCTTTAAAAATTTCAAGACTTACGGCGAATATGTGAGTGCGTTCTCGGATTTGGAAAACGGCAGAATCGACGCGCTTGTTTGTGATGAAATTGTCGGGCGTTATGCTCTCAGCAAGCAGGACGGCAAATTTGACGCGCTTGACGTGACAATCGGCACTCCGACTCAATTCGGCATTGCCTTCCGTAAAGAAGATACCGAGTTGCGCGACAAAGTTCAAAAAGTTTTCGACGAGATGGTTAAAGACGGCACCGCCGCGAAAATTTCCGAGCAATGGTTCAAAGCCGACCTTATCAAAAAATAATCCATGAACATTTCGATAAGGCGTGCGCGACAAAACGAATTTGCAACGGTGAGAAAGTTTTATCACGTGTTGACGGACGAGATGCGCGACTCGGAATTTTATATCGGCTGTCAAAAAGACATCTATCCAACGCCGGAATTTTTGAGCAAATCGATTGCTGACGGTGAACTTTTTATCGGAGAACTTGACGGCGAAATTGCCGCGTGCATGGTGCTCAATCACGAATACAACGACGGCTATAAAAAGATTCGCTGGTCTGTTGAAGTCGACGACGAGAAATTGCTTGTGATTCACGCGCTGGGCGTTCGACCAAAATTTTCAGGGCGTGGCGTCGGCAAGTTGATGACGCGTTTTGCTTTGGATTTTGCTCGCCGAAAAAATTTCAAGACGATGCGCCTAGACGTTCTCGACGGCAACACTCCTGCAGAAAAACTTTACACGGCAGAAGGTTTCCGCTTTGTCGACGAGCTGAAAATGTTTTATGAAGATACCGGTTGGACGACTTACAAACTTTACGAAATTTTATTTTAAACGGTGACCGCCGCCAATTCAATTAGGAATGTGGAATTGTTTGACGCTTTATCATTCCAAATTTCAAATTCCTAATTCCTAATTGTAAAAAGCGGGAGTTAGGGAATATCTGTTATGGAAAAATTTTTCGATATGACGCTCCTCATCATGGAGGGCGCACAAGTCACGCTGGAAATTTTCTTCGTGACTTTAATTTTAAGCTTGCCAATCGGAGCATTGGCGGCATTGGGCAGAATTTCGAGTTTCGCGCCGATTCGCTATCTGATGGAATTTTACGTCTGGATAATGCGCGGTACGCCGTTGATGTTGCAACTTTTGTTCGTGTATTTCGCATTGCCGATGGTCGGTATCATGTTGCCGGACGTTGCTGCGGCTTTGCTGGCATTTACGTTAAACTATGCGGCATATTTCGCAGAAGTCTTTCGGGCAGGAATTCAAGCAATACCGCGCGGACAATACGAGGCGGCTAAAGCTCTGGGACTCAAGCATTGGCAAATGATGCGCTACATAATTTTCCCGCAAGTCTTGCGAGTCGTGTTGCCTCCAATTTCCAACGAGACGATTAACCTTGTCAAAGACACGTCGCTGATTTACATCCTGGCAATGAACGATTTGCTCCGCGTGGCACGCACGATTGTCCAACGCGAATTCGACATGACACCGTTTGTTATCGCGGGCGCGTTTTATCTGATAATGACGGCGGTCTTGACGTGGATATTCAAGAAACTCGAACAACGTTACGGCTCATACGAAACCTAAGCTTTAAGGTTTAAGCTTTAAGCTTTAAGGGACAACTCCTAAAAGCTAAAAGCTCAAAGCTAAAAGCTTTCAGTGAGGAGGCTTTGGATTGATTAAACGAATATTGCTGAGTCTCCTCATTTTGTTTGCGGCGACATCAGCCGTTCACGCGCAGGAACAAAGTTTCAACGAACGGAAGGCTAATCTTGCCGAGGTCAACGCAGTCCGTTACAGCTACGGCTCCGGCACAATTCGCGTCGTCATTGACATCACAAAGAAAGTTGACTTCACCGAATCTTATGCCGAGAATCCTTCGCGAGTGATTATCGACTTGAAAAACGCGTGGCTTAGTCCGAACGTTCAGCGCGAGATTGAATTTAAATCTTTGGCGGCAAAAAAACTTCGCATTGCGCAATTTGACCCGTCGACTGTCCGAATCGTCATCGAGAGCATGGCGGACATCAGACCGTTTCATTTGAGCGGCGGCACAAAAGGTCATCGATTTGTCATTGACATTGGCAACGCAGAGTTCAAGGAAAATCCCGACCTCAACAAATCCGAAGCCGACATTCAAAAAGAACAACGCGAACGTGAACTTAAAGAACAACGCGAACGTGAACTTAAAGAACAACGCGACAAGGAACTCAAAGAACAGCGAGATAAAGAACTCAAAGAACGACGCGACAAGGAACTCAAAGAACAACGCGATAAAGAACTCAAAGAACAACGCGATAAAGAACTCAAAGAACAACGCGATAAGGAACTCAAAGAACAACGCGAACGAGAGAAAAAACTTAAAGAACAAAAAGAGCGCGAACTTAAGGAACAGCGCGAACGTGAGAAAGAATTAGAAAAGGAACGTAAGGAAAAGGAAAAACAAGAACGTCGCGAAAAGAAGGAAAAAGAAAAGCTTAAAGACAGGATCAAAGATGTTGAGCTGATTGATTCCGAAAAGGACGACAAGGAAATCGACAAACCTTTTACAGAGCTGGATAACGATTTGCGTAATGTTACCACGCTAAGCGGCAAAACGATTGTCATTGACCCCGGACACGGCGGCAACGATTCAGGTGCCATTGGTCCTACGGGCGTCATGGAGAAAAATGTTACGCTCAAAGTCGCTTTGGAATTGCAACGTTTGCTGGAGGCAGAAGGCGCACGAGTTGTAATGACCCGCGACACCGACAGAACTGTTTCCGAAAAAGGTGCGGCGGCATCCGACATCGAGGAACTCGGCGCACGTTGCGATGTCGCCAATCGAATCGGCGCGGACATTTTCATTTCCATTCACGCAGACAGCTTTACTCGACCCGAAGCGCGCGGCACTACCGGCTATTACTACAGCAAGAGCACTACAGGTCAAGGACAGAAGCTTGCCGACTGCATTCGCCGCAATCTGATTGAACAACTCGGCACGCCCAGTCGCGGAACTCAACCTTGCAATTTCTACGTCGTCAAACATACCGACATGCCCGCCACGCTGATTGAACTCGGTTTCATTTCCAATAAGGACGAAGAGAAACTCCTAAACTCTGATGAAGGCGTAAAAAAAGCCGCGCAAGGCATTCTTGACGGCATCGAAGATTATTTCGGCTAAGAGAATCAGAGAAAATTTAAAAAGACTTGTGTAAGAGAAAACACAAGTCTTTTTATTGTTTATGGCGAAAAAAATTCCTCGTGACCTGCAAAGGCGTTGTGATTGTGAATTGATTCAAAGTTCTCGCACTCGACAGCAAACGACGATAAATTTTCCACGCGCCGCAATGCCGTCACGATGTCGCGCAAAATATCCTCGACGAATTTTGGATTTTGATAAGCGGCTTCGGTGACAAATTTCTCGTCCTCTCGTTTGAGCAACGGAAAAATTTCTGCAGATCCTTGCGCCTCGATTAATCGCACAAAATTTTCTGTCGACACGTCGGCAAGTTTATCGGCGTCGGCAAAAGTCAACTTCACGCGGCAAATTGATCGCTGATTGTGCGCGCCGAAGTCCGAAATTTCTTTGCTGCACGGACAAAGCGACGTGAACGGCACCGTCAAGCCCAACGTGAACTTCATGCGACTGCCGCAAGTCAATTCGCCAATCCATTCGCAATCGACGGCGGAAAGTGATGTTTTGTTCGAGACCGGCGAAAATTTTTTCACGAAGAATTTAAACGCGATTGAAATTGCCGCGAAGTCTGTCGAAAGTTTTTCCAGCGCGTCGAGCAAAATTTTTTCCACGTCGGGGATTGTCAATGTTCGCTCCGTCCAATCCGTCAATATTTCTGCGAGGCGGCTCATGTGTGTCCCGCGCAGATTTTCGGCGAGTGCCACGGTGAATCGAATTTGCGCCGCGACTTGTTGAACTTTGCCCGCGTCCGCAATAAAAAATGGCAGGTGTACTTTTGTGACGCCTGTCCGTTGTATTTTGATGCCGCGTGCGTCCGGCTGATTTTGTACGTCAATCATAGGCTTCACCTGCTTTCATTTGTTCCTTAAAAATTTCAGCACATCGTCGAAGGTTGCGGCGAGATTCGGATAAAAAATTTTCGGGCGACGAATCATCACGACGGGCAAATTTAAAATTTCTGCCGCCGAAATTTTTGTATCGGTGCCGCCGATTTGTCCGCCGTCTTTCGTGACGATAACTTCAGCGTTTGCATGTTTAAACAGCTCAACGTTCAACGCGACGGAGAACGAGCCTTGCATTGCGACGATTTGTTTCGGCGACAATCCCAAACTTTCGCACAAGGTCAAAACTTCGGCGGTCGGCAAAACTCTGGCGGTTAAGTTGCAACCTTTGAGCAAGTCGACGAAAATTTTTAAGTTGCGGCTGCCGGTCGTGAGAAAAATATTTTTGCCGAGTTCGGACGCTTTGATTGCCGCCTCTTCGCAGCTGTCGACGTAAAAAATTTTTTCGTAAGTCGGCGCGATTTGAGCACGTTCGTAGCGCACGTAGACAATCTGCGCGGACTTTGCGGCGTCAATCGCATTGGCGGAAATATTTTTCGCGTAAGGATGGCTGGCGTCGACGAGACAATCAAAATTTTCTGCGCACAAAATTTTTTCGAGTTCGTCACGGTCAAGCGGCTTGTCGTTGATTTTTATGCCCGCGCAAGTTTCCAAAAGTTTTCGTCCGTAATCGCTGACAACGGAAGCAGTCACTTCAAAGCCGCGTCGTTGAAGAAAGTCGGCAAGTTCGCGACCGTCTTCCGTGCCCGCGATAAGAAAAATTTTTTTGTCCATGATTCAACCGGGCGGCCAAGTCATTTTTCTGCCGCCGAGTAAGTGTACATGCAAATGATTGACAGTTTGTCCGCCGTCGACGCCCGTGTTCATCACGATACGAAAACCGCCGTCCGCAACGCCGAGTTCAGTCGCGAGTTTCGGCACAACGTCAACAAAAATGTGCGCGGCAAGTTCCTTGTCTTCCGCCTGGAAATGCGCGACGCTCTGAATGTGTTTCTTCGGGACAATCAAAACGTGAATCGGAGCTTTCGGCGACAAATCCTTGAAGGCGATAACGGTATCGTCCTCGTAAATTTTTTGCGCAGGAACTTCGCCCGCCGCGATTTTGCAGAAAATACAATCAGCCATTTCAAAACCTCCTCAACTCAAGTGGCGCGTTAAAAAGTCCGCGATAAGTTCCAAAACTTCATCTTGCTGCCAATATTCGTCGGCATGATTCGCGTTCGGAATAAGATAACGTTCAGCTTCCACGCCGCGATTTTTCAACGCTTGGAACAGCAAATCGGTCTGCGCGGGAGAAACGACGTTATCGGCAGTTCCGTGCATTAAAAGCATCGGCGCAGAATTTTTCGTGATGTAATTGATTGGATTGGCTCTTTCCGCCGCGAGTGGATGAGCTTTGATTCCGCCGTCGACGCCGCCGAATGCAGGCACGCCGTTTACGAAAAGCGCAGTGACACTTCCCGCCGAATTGTACAGCGATTGAACGTCGTCAGAAAAATCATCGGCGATCTTTGTCAAATCGGAAATGCCGTACAAATCGACAGCCGCCGCAATTTCGCTGGACACGTCAAGATTTTCTCCGACGTTGAAAATTTTATCGCCGTTCGTGACTGCCGCAAACGCCGTCAAATATCCGCCGGCACTGTCGCCGATAACGAAAACTTTTTCCGCGTCGACGTTGAACTTTTGAGCGTTGGCTTTGATGAAACGAATCGCCGACTTCACGTCCTCAATCGGTTGCGGGAAACGCGAATTTGGCACCGTGCGATAATTTATGCTCGCGACGACGAAATTTCTTTCGGCAAGGAACATTCTAAGTTGCGGCATCCGCGCACGATTTGCCGACATAAATCCGCCGCCTGTCACGAAAATCACTGCCGGCAATTTTTTCGACGCCTGCGGAATGAGCAAGTCCATTTGCAACGGCTGAATCGGCTTTTCAAACGTCGGCACCTGCGAATAGACGACATCGGGCACGAAATGAATTTTCGGCTTGCGAATCGTCACGTTTAAAATTTTGCTTTCAAACATTTTAACTCCTAACTCCTAACTCCAAACTCCACACTGAACTATCCTCCGAGATAAGCTTTGCGAATGTCTTCACTTGCGGCAAGTTCTTTGGCGTCGCCGCTGATTGTGATGCGTCCGGTCTCCAAAACGTAAGCGCGATTTGCAACGGACAGAGCCATATTTGCATTTTGTTCGACGAGCAAAATCGTCGTGCCCGTCTTGTTGATGTCGACGATGATGTTAAAAATTTCGCGAATCAAAAGCGGTGCAAGTCCCATGCTCGGTTCGTCCATCAGCAAAAGTTTCGGGCGACTCATCAACGCGCGTCCCATTGCCAACATTTGCTGTTCGCCGCCCGACAAAGTTCCCGCCAGTTGCAATTTGCGTTCTTCCAATCGCGGGAAACGTCCGAAGACCATTTTCATATCGGCTTGAATTCCGTCCTTGTCCGAGCGTGTAAAGGCTCCGAGCTCCAAATTTTCCAGCACGGTCATCTCCGCGAAAATTTTCCGACCTTCGGGCACTTGCGATATTCCTTCGCGAACAATTTTATGCGCCGGCATTCCCGCGATGTTGTTGCCGAGAAAATTTATCGCGCCGGTTTTAGGTTTGAGCAGTCCCGATATTGTCCTTAGCGTCGTCGATTTGCCCGCACCGTTCGCACCAATCAACGTGACAATTTCACCTTCGTCGACGGAAAGACTTATGCCTTTTATCGCGTGAATCGCGCCGTAATAAACGTTGATGTCTTTGATTTCAAGCATTGCCATAAGCAAAACTCCTTTACTCGTCATGCAGAGCGACGAATCTTTCTATTCTGTTGAAAAACGTAAAGTTCTCGTGAATTTTGTCGAGGCTCCAATCCCACCATTTGATTCTTAGCAACGATTCAATATCTTCGGGTTCAAAACGATATTTGATAATCTGCGCGGGATTGCCGCCGACAACGGCATAAGGCGGGACGTTTTTCACGACGACGCTGTTCGTGGCAATGACGGCTCCGTCACCGATGATCAGCGGCTTGTTAATGTTGGTGCACTTAAAAAAACAACCGCTTCCGCTCAAGACATCATTGCCGAATAAAATCTTGCACGTTCCTTCCGGCGGCAAAAAACTTTTGGGCGGCTTCCAATCGAGACGCGAAAGGGAATATGTGGCTATGTTGTGATAATTTTGAGTGTAGTTGCGACCGAGTTCAAAGGTTGTATTAACGCCGATTGAACAAAATTTTCCAAAAGAAACTTCGCCGCTCCTGCCTTCAATGGTGCCGCCGAGAATGGAACTTTTCATGCCGAGCGACAAAGTTAAATTGCCGCCTTTGAATTCGTAGCTTTGCGGATAAATCGGGTGAGCGTCGGCTGTAAATGATTTTCTTTTAAAGACGCCGTAAGCAATGCCTTCCTCAAGCAGACGTGCGAAATCCAGATTGGGCACTTGAAAAACTCTGCCGTCAATGATTTTTTCGCGCGGTAAACCTCTTTTTTCAAGCTTTTCCATTCGATTATAAAATTTGTTGTTTGAAGAGATAATCGCCAGATCAAAAATTGAAATGTCTTCAAGTTCATTTTCCCGGCTGCCGTCAGCGTAAACGAACTTAATTTCTTCGCCTTTAAGTTCGGCAATCGCGATGATGTCCAAATTGCCGCGCTTAACTTCTTTGTAATAGAGCGGCTTGAGTGTATCATAAAGGTCGTCGGTACCGAAGAGCAAAGTTTTATATGCCAAAATTTCACCTCCTTAATCGCGATGGTCATGCAGAGCAATGAATTTTTCTATGTCGTTGAAGTATTGGAAGTTGTCGTGGATTTTGTCGATATCCCAATCCCACCATTTGATTCTAAGCAGCGCGTCGATAACGTGCGGCTCGAAACGATATTTTATAATTTTAGCAGGGTTGCCGCCGACAATGGCATAGGGCGGAACATTTTTAACGACGACGCTGTCCGAGGCGATAACCGCACCGTCACCGATAACGAGCGGTTTGGTGGTATCCGAACACTTCAAAGTGCAACCTCGACCTATCCAAACGTCATTGCCGATTAGAATCTTACATTGTCCAAGAGGCGGACGAAATTTATACGGAACTTTCCAATCAAATTTGGTGTGTCCGTAAGTAGTGAAAGCATTAAGGTTATGCGAGCCGTTCAATCCGATTTGAAAAAGACAACCCCAAGAAACCGAACACCAACTTCCGAAAGTTATGATATTATTTTTGTTCATGCCGTTCGTCTCTATGCGAGCCAAGAAATTTTTGCGCGAGTTTATCCTGGTTTTGATTCCCAGATTCAACGTCACGTCGGCATTTTTGAATTTGTAGACACGCGGATAAATAAGGCTCGTTTTGTCTTGGAAAGCCGTCCTGTTTTCAAAAACTCCGTAAGCGACACCCTCTTTTAAAAAGCGCGGGAAATCCAAATTTGGTATCATAAAAATTCTACCGTCGATTATTTTATCACGCAGAATGCCCCGAGACTCAAGCAGTTTCATTCTGTGATGTAAGTCTCCTTTGGAAGAGATAATCGCCAGGTCGAAGCCGTCAATGTCATAACCCCCCCCCCACGTCTTTACATCGTCAACAACAGCGACAATATCTAAATTGCCGCGCTCGACTTCTGCGTCGTAGAGAGGTTTCAATTTCGGATAGAGAGAATCGGTGCCGAAGATCAAAACTTTGTGCGCCATAAAAATCACTCCTTAACAAATTCAAACGTCACGGGAAATTGATGTTTGCGCCCGGCGTCGCGGCAATAGCGTTCGTAAATGCGGGAAATTTTTTTGCGCTCATGTTTGGAATAGTCGCCGACAATCTGAACATGCGCTTCGACGGGAAATTTTTTCATCGTGTCCAATTCGCCGAGCCGTTCCTCAATGCAATTCTGCGTCGACAACGGAAAACTCGCGCCGTGCAAAATTTTGAAGACTTCGCGCAAATTGTTCGTCGCGGAATTGAATTCGCAGCTCATTGACAAATTGCCCTCGCCTGCCATGTACATTCGTCCGAAACCGTTTTCGTCGACGCCTTGCGTTAAAAGTGAAGTCCGCGTTCCGAATTCGTCAACCGTAAAAATTTTCGCCTTTGAAATTTCAGCGTGCCAATCTTTTGCGGGCGTGACGTATGAATCAAAATCAACCTCAATCGTGTCGCCGGTCTGTGTGTAAGGGAATTGAGCCGCCTCACGATTTGCATCACCGAGCCTCAACACCGCAACGGTCGACGCGGTACGAGCCAATGATTCGCGATTGAAACGGTAGATTTTGACGAGAAATTGAGCGTTCCGCTCCGACGGTTGATGAAAAGTTTCGCCGTCCGTCCAGTGCGATTTGTCGAAGTAAATCGGCGTGGCAGGAAATTTTTGATTGTATTGTTCAACGGCGGCATCAATGCGTTTGAAACAATTAGTCCACTGCTCCCAACTTGTCAAGTCGCGAACACCCGAACAACTTTTGCTGTGACCCATGCAATCAAGCGCAACGGAGTCGACGTTGACGCCGAGACTTTCGAGAGCCGCACGATTTTCCAGCACGTGAATCGCCGAATTCAGCGAATGATCTTTTCGCAAAGCGTTGCCGTCAGTGTAAGTCTTGAATTGTCCGCCGTCCATGCCGGTATCGTGCATGAACGCCGCAACTTGCAATTCTACGCGGTCAATCGTCGAGTAGTGCAAATTTCCGCGATTAGCTTTGTCAATGGCGTCGGCAGCCTCCCGCGATTTTACGGCGACAAGTTCCGCGTGATGAGTGCCGTGATCGCTGTAAGTTCTAAGCTCAACAAATTTTTTAGCGACTTCGCGGGCGTTGGCGTAATATTTTGCGGAAATGTTTTTTGCCGACTCCGTTGCCGCGTCAATGTCAGCCGCGTGAGAAATTTGCGTAAACAAGAACAGAATCGCGAATAACGTTGCGCCGAAAATTTTCCTTAACATTAGTCAACCTCCTTTACTCGGCGTGCAGAACGATGAATTTTTCCACATTGTTGAAATATCGGAAGTTGTCATGGATTTTGTCGAGAGTCCAATTCCACCACTTGATTTTAAGCAACGATTCGATAACGTCCTCCGAAAAACGATACTTGATAATTTTGGCAGGATTGCCGCCGACAAGAGCATAAGGCGGGACGTTTTTAACTACGACGCTGTTTGCGGCAATGACGGCACCGTCACCGATAACGAGCGGCTTGTTTGGATTGGTGCATTTGAAGAAACAACCGCTGCCAACCATCACATCGTTGCCCAATGAAATTTTGCACGAATCTTTTGACGGATAAAATCTTTTGGGAGCCTTCCAATCGAGACGCGAAAAAGAATATGCGCCCACGTTGTGATAATTGTGCGTATAGTTGCGACCGAGTTCAAAGGTTGTCTTCGCCGCCACCGAACAAAATTTTCCGATAGAAACTTTGCCGACGGTACCTTCAATGTCGCCGCCGACAATGCAACTTTTCACGCCCAGAGATAAGCTTAAGTTAGTGCCTTTGAATTCGTAGACTTGCGGATAAATCGGGTGAGTGTCGGCTTTAAATATTCTGTTATCAAAAACTCCGTGAGCAATGCCTTCTTCAAGCAGGCGCGGGAAATCCAAATGCGGCATTTCAAAAATTCTGCCGTCGATAATTTTTTCGCGCGGGAAGCCCATCAATTCGAGTTTTTTCATGCGGTTATAAAAGTTATTGTTTGAAGAGATAATCGCCAAATCAAACATGGAAAAATCTTCAATTTCTCTCTGTCTGCCGTCGTAATAAATGAATACAATTTCATTGTTTCTTATCGTGGCGGTGACAATGACATCAAGCGTACCGCGTTTAACTTGTGCCGCATAAAACGGTTTCAAGTGCGAAAAAAGATCGTCGGTGCCGAAAAGCAAAGTTTTGTACGCCATCAGTTAATCGCCTCCGCTCCCAGATATGCGCGAATGACTTCGGGATTATTTTGAATGTCGGCGGGCGTGCCGTCAGCGATAATAACGCCATATTCGAGGACGTAAATTCGTTCGCAAATGCCCATAACCAAACTCATGTCGTGTTCGATTAAAAGTATCGTCAAGCCGAATTGCTTGCGAATCCAACGGATCATTTCCATAAGCTCTTGAGTTTCCTGCGGATTCATGCCGGCGGCAGGTTCGTCAAGGAGCAAAAGTTTTGGTTTGGCGGCAAGAGCGCGGGCAATTTCCAATCGACGTTGCGCACCGTAAGGAAGATTTTTCGCGACCTCGTGAGCGTGACCGTCGAGTTTAAAAATTTTCAGCAGATTAAGAGCCTCGTCTTCGATAGCCTTTTCCTCGCCGAAGTAGCGACCGATTCTAAAGACCGTTTCAATCAAGCCGTACTTAACGTGGCAATGGTAAGCGATTTTAACGTTGTCGAGGACGCTAAGCTCGCTGAACAGTCGAATGTTTTGGAAAGTGCGTGCGATGCCGCGTTGAGTTATCTCGTAAGGTTTGAGCCCGACGATTGATTTGCCGTCGAAGGTGATTTCGCCCGTCGTTGGAACATAGACGCCCGTTATCAGATTGAATGCCGTCGTTTTGCCCGCACCGTTTGGCCCGATTAGCCCAATAAGTTCGCCTTGGTCGATGTAGATGTTGAAGTCGGAGACAGCTTTCAGTCCGCCGAAGACTTCCGACACGTCGACGGTTTCAAGCAAATGTTTTTTATCAGCCATAGAAAGTTCCTTTCACTAAATTTTTGTCGCTCACGTCGATTGAGCGTGTAATTGTTTTTAATTTTTTTATTCTACTTTCTTTCACCGGCGAAAGAAAGTAGCAAAGAAAGCCGCCGCTGCGCGCGGAGCGATACAAACTTTTCGACACATTCAACCGTTCATTTCGATTCGGCTCGTAACTGTCCTAACGTTTGGTCGTCATTGCCGCAACGTTAAAACTTTCCGTAGTGTTGAGTGCCGCCGGCTTCGCGTCACGCTCAGCATGTCGGCGACCGCGCGTCCATGCGCGGTCTATTTTGTTGCTGTCAATCGTGGAATTTTTTGTAGTCCCACATGCCCTCGTCGACCATAGCTTCCGCTTCTTCCATCAATGCAACGTTTTCTTCAACGCGTTCCGTCAAAATTTCGTTACGATTAGAATCGACTTTGAGCAGTTCGCAGACGCCTTCAAGAATTTTCAGCACGGCTTCCGATTTCTCGTCGGGAATGCTCTCAATCAACGCGATTTTCATGTTGAAACCTCCTTCACGCCCGAAACTTTATCCAAAAATTTTTTTATCGGCGCGACGTTCGTAAGCTCCATGTAGCCGAAAAGTCCTTGCGGGCGATAGAACATCATCAAAATCAGTGCCAACGCGTAGATTATCATGCGCACTTCCGGGAATGATGCCAACGCCGCCGATATGAACGTCACGACGAATGCTCCCGCGATTGAGCCGGTGATTGACCCTAAGCCGCCCATAACGACCATTATCAGATAATTGAACGACGCCATGAACGTGAACGAAGTCGGGCTTATCAAATAGAATTGGTGCGCGAAAAGTCCGCCTGCCACTCCCGCGAATGCCGCGCCCAATGTGAACGCCATGACTTTGTATTTTGTCGTGTTGACGCCCATTGCCTCCGCCGCAATTTCATTTTCGCGAATCGCAATGCAAGCTCTGCCGTGTGACGAGTTCGCGAAATTTTTTATGAAGAAGAGCGTAACGAGCATCGTCATGAAAACCCACGTGAAATTTGTCAAGTGAGGAATGCCTTTGAAACCTGCCGCGCCGCCGACATAGTCAATGTTCATGATGACGATTCGGACAATTTCTCCGAGTCCCAGCGTTGCAATCGCAAGATAATCGCCGCGAAGTCTCAACGTCGGCAAACCGATTAGAAAGCCCAAAAATCCTGCGGCAATCGCTCCGAGAATCAACGCGACAATCAGCGGCAGACCGAATTTGACAGTCGCGACGACGCCGACATATGCACCGACCGCCATAAAGCCCGCGTGTCCGAGTGAAAATTGTCCCGTGTAGCCGTTAATCAAGTTCAAGCTTGCGGACAGGATTATGTTGACGCAAATTAAAATTATGTTCAGCTCCCAGAACGAGCCGATTATTTTTGTGCTGATCATCGTCTGCAACGCGCCGTAGAGAATCAAGCCGAAGACCAGCATTACCAAATCTCTTTTCCTTGCCGAATTCATATCGTCACACCTTTTCATTCGTGTTCTTGCCGAAAAGACCCGTCGGCTTGAACAGAAGTACCAAAATCAAAATCGCGAAGGCTGCCGCGTCTCTGAACGTCGACGATAAAAATCCCGCGACCAATGCTTCAACGACGCCCAAAACAATTCCGCCGACGACTGCACCGGGTAAAATGCCGATGCCGCCGAGAACTGCCGCAACGAACGCTTTGACGCCGGGCATAATTCCCATTAACGGATCAATCGTGTTGTAGTAAATGCCGACGAGAACTCCTGCCGCCGCCGCCAGTGCCGAGCCAATGCAAAACGTCATTGAAATGATTCTGTCAGAGTCGACGCCCATAAGTTGAGCCGTCTCCGTGTCGAAACTTGCCGCGCGCATTGCTTTGCCGAGTTTCGTTTTCTGCACAATGTAAGTCAGCAATGCCATAAGCACGATTGTAATTCCGAAAATCAAAAGCTGTTGACCGTTGACGACGAATCCTGCGACGCTGAAGGCGAAATTCAGTGACGTATCGGGAAAAGTTCGCGGTGTCGGTGTGACGAAATACATGCTTGCATATTCAAGGAAAAATGATACGCCAATCGCCGTTATGAGCAGAGAAATTCGCGGTGCGTGACGCAGAGGCTTGTAAGCGATTCGTTCGATTAACATTCCCAAGCACGCCGTCAACGCCATTGAAATTAACAGCGCGGGAAAAATCGGAAGGTTGCCGATTGTGACCGCCGCGAAGCCGATATACGCGCCGACCATGTAAACATCGCCGTGCGCAAAATTAATGAGCTTTATGATGCCGTAAATCATCGTGTAGCCCAGAGCAATCAGCGCGTAGATACTGCCCAGGCTCACGCCGTTTATCAACTGCTGAACGAGTTGATGCGCAAAGTCCATAAAAAAACCTCCTTGATAATGTTCAAGAAGGATTTTAACTTTTTACGGCGATATTGTCACGCGTTATTTTTCAAGTCCGGTGTTCGCAGATAATTGCTCGTCACGTCACAGACAAGTTGCGGCGTAATGCTCAACATGCAAGGCGGCTCCTTCGCACCGAGCATACAAACTTGAAAGTCTGGAACGATGTACATGCAAGGATGACACATTTCCGAGACGAGATTTATATTTTGAGCGTAGCCGAAATATTCCGCGCCGTTCGGTCCGAAGATAACCAGGCATTTCGTTTCAAGAGCCGTCGCCAAATGAACAAGTCCGCCTTCGCCGCCGACGTGCAGGAGACTGTTCGCCAAAATGTGTTTGGTCAATTCCAAGTCGACGCCGAGATAATGACGGTCAACATTTTCGACTTTGACTTCATCGCCGCCGCCGACTTGAACAATCTCAACGTCAGGAAAACGTTTCTTCATTCGCGCAACGTATTCCGTGAAGTAGCCTTGACTTTCGGGCGAGCGCGTTCTTTTTCCGGCAAGTCAGTGTAAATCGTGATGTACCTGTTGAGCTTGAGCGCGTCGAATTTGATTTTGTATTCGGGCAGCAACGGAATTTTTATCTTGTTGTCGCGAATGGGCAACGCGCCTTCATAAGAGAGGAAGTGAAAAAAATTTTTGCCCAAAATTTTTCCGGAAGTCATGTTGCGAAGTCCGAGCGTCAATTTCCAATTTCCCAAGCCCAAAATATATTTTTTGTTGTACTCATCGATTTTAATCAGACTCTGCAAAAATTTCGGAGACATCGCTTGCAAACGTTTATTGTTCACCCACTCGAAAAAAATTGCATGACAACCGCCGACATACAAAGCCAAATCGTAATTCTTTTGATTGGCGCGATATTCTTGCGCACTCAAAATGCGATTCAAATTTTTGCTGTCGCCGTAAAAAGCTTTGGCAAATTCACGGTGCGCCTCGGTCGTGCAACAATAATCGACAACGCAATTCGGCTCCAACTCAACAAGAGCATCGAAAACTTTTCGGGCAATGAGACAATCGCCAAGCCCGGCTATCGAATAAAAAGCAACGGACACTTCGTCCGACTCGAAGGCAAATTTTTTGTCGCTCATTAAAAATCCTCCTCGATAATTTTCAAGGAGATTTTAACTTTTTACGGTAACATTGTCACGCCTTATTTTTCAAGTCAAGATGTTGCAGGCAGGTGCAGGTGACTTCACAAACGTGTTGCGGTGTGTGACTTAACATGCAAGGCGGCTCTTTTGCTCCGCGCAGACAAGTTCTTGAATCTCCGCCATCTGAAATATACATACAGGAGTTGCAAACATCTGATACTAAATTAATATTTTGAGGATAGCTTTGAAAAGGAGCATGTGATGAACCAAATAGAACCAAGCATTTCGTGCCGAGAGCAGTCGCCAGATGAATCAAGCCGCCTTCACAACCGACATGCAAGAGACTGTTCGCCAAGATGTGTTTGGTCAATTCCAAGTCGACGCCGAGATAATGACGATCGGCATTATCAACCTTAATATCCCCCCCCCCACCGCATTGAATGATCTCGATTTGTGGGAGTCTCTTCTTGAGCAGAGAAACATATTCGCGCAGATAATGGATAGACCACGTTTTTATTTTTGGCGGCATATTATCGCGCTCAATATTGGAATAAATTGTAATGTACTTTTTTAAGCCGAGACTGTCGAAGTGACTTTTGTATCCTGATAAGAGAGGAATTTTACCTGTGTCTTCGCTAATGGGAAGAGCACCTTCGCAAGACAAAATTTCGTAGCAAGTCTTATTTAAAATACGCGCCAACATAACGTTTCGCAGACGCAAATGATAAGAAAAAAAGTTGGAGTGCATGAAAGGATAAACATTTTCTTTGTTATATGCGTCCAGTTTGATTATGCTTTCAAACAAAGTCGGAGACATGAGCTTAATCCGCTGAACATTGACATGTTCTATAAGGATGGCGTGAGCAGTGGATACGCTCAAAGCCGCATCGTAATTTTGAAAAAATTCTTCGGACACGTTTTGAAGATTGATTATTTTATTTAAGTTCTTGCTGTCGCCATAGAAAGCTTTTATGTAAATTTTAGCCGGCTCGTTGTAAGAAATAATGTCAATCAGACAATTTGGCGCAAGTTTAATCAGCGCATCAAAAATTTTCCTTGCAAGAACCAAATCGCCCAATGCCGGTGTCAACATTAATGCGATAGAAACTTCGTCCGATTCGAAGGCAAATTTTTTGTTTGTCATTGAAAATCCTCCTTGAAACATTTTTAACATTGTAACTTTTCGCGGCAACATTGTCACGCATTAATTCAATCGTCGACAGGAAAAAAATTTTGGCGGCAGAATATTTCGCGCAGGAGGGATTTAATTTGATAGTCTCATGGAACACGACGAATGCTTGCAATATGTATTGTGCGCACTGTTATCGCGACGCAGGTTGCAAAGCCGACGAAGAACTTTCGACTGCCGAAGCCAAGGAACTGCTCAATCAAATTGCCCGCGCAGGTTTCAAGATTATGATTTTTTCCGGCGGCGAACCTCTGATGCGTCCCGATATTTTGGAGCTTGTTGAACATGCGACACGTTTAAAGTTAATCGCAGTCTTCGGAACCAACGGCACGCTTATCACTCGGCAGATGGCTCACGATTTGAAATCTGCGGGCGCAAAAGGCATGGGAATTTCTCTCGACTCGCTCGACGCCGATAAGCACGACAAATTTCGCTCGTTCCAAGGCGCGTGGCAAGGTGCGGTTGACGGCATGAAAAATTGTCGCGCGGAAAATTTGCCGTTCCAAATTCACACGACGGTTATGGATTGGAATCAACATGAGCTTGAGGTGTTGACGGACTTCGCAGTTAAAATCGGTGCAAAGGCTCATCACTTTTTCTTTTTGGTGCCGACGGGACGTGCCGCGACGATTGAGGAAGAATCTCTTCGCGCCGAAGGTTACGAAAATGTTTTAACGCGAATCATGCGCAAGCAACAGGAAGTTTCAATCGAACTTAAGCCGACATGTGCTCCGCAATTTTTACGCATCGCCGATCAGCTCGGCATGAAGTTGCGTTTTAAACGCGGATGTCTCGCAGGATTGAGTTATTGCATTATCAGCCCGCGCGGAAAAGTTCAACCGTGCGCGTATCTGAACATGGAACTCGGCGACGTGCGACAAACTCCTTTCGACGAAATTTGGCGGTCAAACAAAATTTTGCGGACGTTGCGAACTCTCGACTACAGCGGAAATTGCGGCGTGTGTCGTTACAAAAATCGTTGCGGCGGCTGTCGTGCCAGAGCGGCTTGCTACAACGGCGGCGACTTCATGAGCGGCGAACCATGGTGCAACTTTAATGAGGACGGTCATCAATGAGAATTTCAATCGCTCAATTCAAATCGGAACTCGGCGCGGTCGATGAAAATTTTTTGACGGCGGCTCGATTGATTGACGCATCAAAAAACTCCGACGTGATAATTCTGCCGGAGTTGTGGTCGACGGGATATTATCCTGTGCCCGTTAAAAATTTCGCTGACATTGACGGCAAACGCACGATTGATTTTCTCTGCGCGGCGGCGAAAAAATTTTCCGTGAACATAATCGGCGGCTCGGTCATCGTCGAAAGCGGCGACAAAATTTTCAATCGCTGTCACGTCGTCAATCGTCGCGGTGAAATCGTCGCGGCTTACGACAAAACTCATCTGTTCAGCTTTGCAAAAGAAAATGACGTTTTCACGGCGGGCGATAAAATTTCCGGCGTTGAACTTGACGGCGTGAAGTGCGGACTTGCGATTTGCTATGACCTGCGTTTTCCCGAATTCGTCAGGAAAATTGCGTTGACGGGCGCGGAAATTATTTTCATTCCCGCCGCATGGAGCTTGAAACGTTTGACGCCGCGACAAATTTTGACTAAGGCACGCGCGATTGAGAATCAAATTTTCGTCGTATTCGCCAACAGCTCAGGAATTTCGGAAGTCGTCAATCCTCGCGGTGAAGTCATTGCGGAAAGCGGTCGCGGCGAAGAAATTTTAACGGTGGAAATTGATTTGCATGAACGAGCGGAAGTTATCGGCGCGATGAATCTTTTAGCGGACAGAAATTTACACGTCGATTAATCACGCCGCACACGAATCATAAAGTCGCCGCAAGAACTTCCCGAAACCTTTTACCGTCGATTCAAGTTTGAAAGGCTCTGTCAAGCGATACCATACCTCGTGCAACGTCAATTTGCTCTGCGTGCCGTCCATTGCCGCGAAAATTTTTTTGTCGACCAGCCGCGCGGGATTCGCCTCGAACATCGCCGAATCAATCAGAAAGACTTCTCGTCCGCTCAACGTTTCCAACTGCTTCAGCCACGCCGCAAATGCCTCCGCATAAAAATTGAAGTTCACCACGTCGGGAGCCGTCAAATCCACGTCGTCCAGCAAATCGACAAACCAAGGATACTTGTAAGTTTTCGCCTCGCCCGAAATTAAATCGTTCATCACCGGCTTAATCAAGTGGACGTATGCAAAGATAAATCGTGCGAATTGAACAAATTGCTCGTTTGATGTCGGAAAGTCGCTCCAGGAAAATTTATCGCGCTCGTGTCGACAAATGTACTTGAAAATTTTCGGAGCGTTAATCGGTCGTGCGAAAAAGTCAGTCGCCGCCAATGCCGCATAAAGTTCCACGACGTGAGCCTCGTTGCGCTGATTGGCAGAGCCTACCGAAAATTCTTTTACCGCCGTCATAACCGAATCGCCTACAAAATACGTCGTGTCAAAAAGATTTTCACGTTCGGAATAATATTTCAACGCCGCCTTTGTATTGGGCAGAAAATTTTCACTGCGGGCAAAAAGTTCGTCGCCAATGTCTTTGGGCGTGAAACTGAAATACGGCAGAATCAACACGCCGCCGATTGAAACTCTGTCCGCGTAGTCTGCAAGATTGTTTCTCAACAGTCGCGCAACGGTTGGAAGTCCCGCCGCACCGGTTCCGCCGAAAACAGAGCCTGCAAGAAAAATTTTCACATTGTCGCCCTCGCCGATAGTCTTTTCAATCTGCGCAGTAAGTGTCCGCCGGTTCGAGCCGTCATCAAAATTTTTCGCCAAAACTGCCGCACCGATTGAAGGATGTCCGCGAAAGCCTTCGTTTAGCGTCGTGTCACGTTCAGCGCGCGTGTAAAGTGCCTCGTAAAGTTTGCCGACGGGCGTGTTGCTGTGATGATAAAACTCAATCAAATCGTCGAGCGTCTTGTCGTGACCTGTCGGATTCCACGGGAACGGTCGCACAATCGAAATTTTATTCTTGAACAGCGGCGTATCGTTGCCGACGGAAAAATTTTGGAAGACGGCAAAATTATTCAACGCAGTCGCCGTGCGCTCCAAATTTCCGTTGCCAACGTCCGGATCAATCGCCGTGATGTAAAGTCGATCATTGCTCGGCAACAGTCCCGCGATACAAAGGTGCGTCAAACTTTCCATGACCTTTGCTCCCGTGCCGCCGATTGACACAAAATAATAACTCATTGTTTCCTCCTGCGAATCAAAATCCTTGGATAAGTATTCTTGGGTTGACCGTCTTTTATCAAAACCGGGCCCGCGTTCAAGTCGCTGTAATTCGGATAATCGTTTGAGGTGTAAACTTTTGTTTTCAATGCAGGGTCACCTGCGCCGCGTTTAGCCATGCCGATTATTTCAAACTGTCGCGGGTCGTATTTGTCGAGGAAAGTAATCGGCACGCCCATAACTCCGAAATAATCGCAAGGTATCTCCGCAGTCTTACTGACTTCGATAGCGTCGTAGTTGTCGTAGCGCGGATACTCTTCGGGCGAATATTTTTTATAGAGCGCAATCTCTTCGCGGAATTTGGAAATGTCAAAGTTCGTGAACCAAATCGACGCAACGTTTTTCATCAACACGCCGTCGCGAATTTCGTCGTAATAATCTTCATGGTCGGAAATAAACCACATGCCGCCGGCCCACGGAGTGAAGCCCGTCCAAATTTTATTCTGCATGATGAGCGGAAAAATTTCTTTGTAAGTGAGCGCGTTCTTATTGCCGAGTATGATGAATTTTTTATTGTGCTTAATCATCAGCGCGACAAACTCACGGAAGACACTGAACGGCGGATTGGTCACGACAACATCAGCTTGCTTGAGCAGTTCAATACATTCTTTTGAGCGGAAATCTCCCGCGCAATAGTTCATGTCTCCGATAAGCGGTTGCGTTTTATAAATGCCGTGTTTGATGGCATATTCGACATCGTAAATCGATTCGCGTCCGTCTCCTGTCCAATCGCGCAGTTCTGTAACTTCCGTCATGTAAGCAGTCTTGTTATCGGGAAAAAGATTTATCTCAAGCCCGGCAATCGGCGAATCTGCGTAGCTCGTCGTGATGAGTTTTTTGAGTTCAAGGTCGTTGAATTTCGCCGCGAAGTACTTAAAAAAGTTGCTCTCAAACGGATCATCGCAATTACAAAGAATCGTTTTGCCGATGAAAAATTCTCGATACCATCTAAGCTCGTTTTCAATGTCCTCAAGTTGCGTGTAGAATTTATCTTTCTTAGCCTTAGCCGCCGTATTCAAATTTCTGTTCCCAGCCATTATTTTGCCTCCGTAGGATAAATCAGCTCCGCCATTTTTCGCACGGCTTCGGGATAGCGCAGTCCCGGGCTTAACAAAAATAAATCTTGCGGCAGGAAGTACAGACGATTATTTTTGACGGCACCTATCGATTGCCACGCCGCATTTTCGGAAATTGCCTGCAACATGTTCGCTTTAATCTCGTCGATATTGCCCATGCTTGTTACGAAAATTATTTCGGGATTCTGCGCGGCAAGCGTCTCCATGCTGTAAGGTGCGGCGTCGGGATTTTTTTCAAGCGACGTCATACCGGCGGCAACATTTTCCCAACCGAACATTTTGGCGATTGAACCGGCTATTGAGCCGTCAAGCTGAACCGTCAAGCCTTGCGCGGTGGAATGAAGAATCGCGACGCGAAGTTTATCTTTCGGCAGACGTTCGATTGTCGATTGAATTTCGCCGTCCATCTTTTGAATCAGAGTTTCCGCCGTTTGAATTTCGCCGCTCAATGTCGCGAACATTTTAATTGAACGTTTCACATCGTCATAAGTTTTCATCTCGACTACAAGCGCGGGAATTTTATTTTCGTCAAGCACGGGCAAAAGTTTTTCGTTCATGCCCTTGTTGACGATGACGAGATCCGGTGCACAAGCGATAAGCCGTTCCGTGTCGATTTGATAAACTTGTCCGACGCTCGGCAGATTTTTCGCCCAATCAGGCATCTGATTTTTTGAATCGGGTCGTCCGACGACAACAGCTCCTACGGCGTTTAACGGCTCCAAAAATCCCGCACTGGTCACAACAATCCGCGTGGGCTTCGTGGCGATTGAAACTGTCCTGTTCGCGTCGTCAGTGATTGTCGCGAAAATTTGTTGCTGTTGAATTTCGACGGGCGAAGAATTTTTTTCACTGCCGCAACCGCTCAAAATCAATCCGCCGATTAGAATTGCGCCGAAAAATTTTTTAACGATCAAAACTTTTTCCTCCAAAAAAAATGGGCGAATCGCCCTGTTGTCAACCGTTCCGGTGAAATTATTTTTCGTCCTTCTTATCTTTCTTATCCTTCTTGTCCTTCTTGTCCTTCTTGTCCTTCTTGTCTTTCTTATCCTTCTTGCCTTTCTTGTCTTTCTTATTGTCGGCTTTGCCGGTGTCTTTGAAACTGGCGACGCCCGCGCGATAAGTGTCGATAAAAACTTTGTCCTCAAGGTTGGCACTTATAAGTTGAATGCTTATGCAACGACCTTCTGGAGTGCGAAAGTATGTAAAGACGTATTGCTTGTCGGCAACGAGTTCGCCTTCGACTTCGCCGGTCTCTTTGTTGAGCATATCGATTTTGTCGGCGGTGACGGCATACACGCCTTTATTGTTTTTCGTGATGTTTACCAGGTCGGCGACGGCAAAACCGTTAACTCTCTTGAGATCAAGCAGATAATCGCCGATAGCCATCAATGAGCCCTTGTTGAAGTCGGGAACTTGTTTGGTGTCGAAGGCGTCAATCTCGATGATGTAGGCATATTGAATGTCGAAACCCTCATTGGCAAAAACAAGCATTTCGCCGTGCCTTTCCGGCTCTTTCCATGGATTTCTGACGACTGCCACAGGTTTAATCGGGCACGTGATGGAATATTGGAAGTAGTCGCTCGTGTAGTTGTAAGGACCGTCCTCTTGATTAGATTCTTCAGCAAATGCCGTCGTCGTCAGAATCATCACAAGCAACGCCGTCAAGAAAAAAATTTTACGCAAACTGTTTCACCTCGTTTGAATTTTCTGCCGCTATTGTAACCGACACGCCCGAAATATTCAAGGAAATTTCATTAAAAAGTTTTGGAGCTTTGTTAGACTGGCGCAGGGATATTGATTTTAACATTAACGACAGGGAGTGATCTGATGCGACTTTTTATCGCCATAAATTTCAACGAATCCATTCTTGAGTCTCTAATCAATTTGCAGAGCGAGTGGACTGCTTTGGGAGTGCGCGGCAATTTCACGCCGTTGCAAAATCTTCATTTGACTTTGGCATTCATCGGCGAATACGGCAACCCTAACGCCGTTTTGGATGCCATGAATTCCGTCAACTTCGCGCCCTTCAACGTGGCTCTTGACGGCATCGGAACGTTCAGAGATCTTTATTGGGCGGGTCTTAAAGAAAATACCGCGCTGTCAAATTATGTTCGTCGTTTGCGCAGAGCTTTGGCGGAGCACGAGATTCCTTTCGACAGGAAAAAATTTTCGCCGCACATCACTTTGGTGCGCAGAGCCGAATTCAACGGCACCATTGAAGAGTTGCTGAAAAATTCGCCCGTCGGACAAATGGAAGTCAACGTCGTTTCGTTGATGTCTTCAACACGCGGCAAACGCGGAATGATTTATACAAAGGTCGGCGGCGTCGAGGCTCAATCGAGGTGATTGACTTGCAGTTGACGATTTTAATTGAGAACACTGCGCCCGAAAATTCTTCACTTGTTGCGGAGCACGGCTTGAGTTTTTTTGTTCAGACGCGACGGAAAAAATTTTTGTTCGACTGCGGACACACTGGCGCGGCTTGGATTAACGCGCGAGCTTTGAACGTCGACTTGTCCGCAATAAAATTCGTTGCGCTTAGTCATTCGCATTACGATCACGCGGGCGGCTTCAAAAAACTTTTGAACTTCGCGCCGATTGAAACGATTATTACCGGCGAAAATTTTTGGGCAGAGAAATTTTCTCGTGACGATAACGGCGGCTTCAAGTATCGCGGCTGTGGTTTCGACGAAAAATTTTTAGCAGAGCGCGGCATTGAGCAGAGAATTTGTCGCGACGTTCTTGCCGTTGATGATGACGCGTGGCTTGTCGGAAATTTCAAGCGGCGTTACGATTTCGAGAGCATTCCGAAAAAATTTGTCTGCGGCGAAAAAAAATCGCCCGATGATTTTTCGGACGAAATTGTTTTGATTCTGCGCGGACGTGACGGCTTGACGTTGGTGACGGCGTGCGCTCATTGCGGCATTTTGAACATTGTCGCCGACGTGCGCGAAAGATTTTCCTTGCCGATTGCCTGCGTGATTGGCGGATTGCATTTGATTGGCGCGACGAATGAACGAATCACTCGCACGCTTGATGAGCTGAAAATTTTGGGCGTGAAGAAAATTTTTCCGTGCCACTGCTCCGGCGAAGAGTTCATGAATTTTTGCGGCAACAGACTTTCAACCGGCTTCGTCATTGCGATTGATTAACCGGAGCGTGTCGGTAAAGTGTACAGGGCTCATATTGTCGAAAGCTTTTCATCATGATTCAAATTTAGCGTTTGCCAACACGCTCTAATAACGGTATCGTTGCTGTCAGCCGCGTCGATTGAATCGTTAAAATCGTTACCGTTTGTTCCCGTGAGAATCTTGGCGTCTTCTTCGTTGTAATTTTCCGTTTCATCATCTCCCAATAAAATTTTTTGTCCGCGCTGATATTCGCAAGAGTAAAAAAGTGCCGGAATCCTCAAACGGAGGTCAATCATGGACATTGCGAAAAAATTTTTGGACGAGAATAAACCTTCGGAGGCTCTTGAACGATTGAAAAAACTTTTGCCGACCGATGACGAGTGGCGCATTCATGAGCTGATTGGCGCGACTTTCCACGACCTTTGCAATGCGGAAGGCGTTGTGCAGGCGTCGTTCAATGCCGCCGGCACCGATAAATATTTGCGCAGTCAACGTTCGCATTTCTCGAATTATCTGTTCGCGTTGCACTATCTGCCGCAAATTGACGCGCCGACGTTAATCAACGAGCTTGCCGTTTACAATTCGCTTTATCGTGACGTTGAGACTTTGCCGCCGATAAATCACGTTGCCGAAAAAATTTCTGTCGCGTTTATCGCTCCGCATTTCTGTGATTCGTCCGCCGCGAGATTTTACGAGGCATTACTTACCGATTATGACCGCGAAAAATTTTCCGTGACGGCGTGGACTTTGTCGCATGAAGAAGACGCCTTCACGAAAAAAATTAAACGCAACGTCGACGGCTACCACGACATTTCCGAGACGAGCTTTCTTGAGGCGGCTGAACAAATTCGCGACGCGGGCACCGATATTTTGATTGATTTGGGCGGACACACCGAGGGCGGCTTGACGTTGCAAGTTGCGGCTCATCGACCTGCGCGGGTGCAGATTTGCGGCATCGGCTACTTTGATTCGACGGGACTTGACGCGATTGATTTTTATATCGGCGACGAATTTTTGACGGCTTGCGACGCGACGTTTACGGAAAAAATTTTGCGATTGGAAAATGCTTTTGCCTTTAAGCCGAACGTCCGCATGATTCGCGAAAAAAATTCTCGTCGTCCGTTCCTGCACAGAGCTTTCACGTTCGCAAGTCTCAACAACTTCATGAAAATCAGCGACGATTATTTGAACGCCGTGAAAAAAATTTTGGACGCCGTGCCCGAATCAAAAATCATTTTCCGCGACACGACACCGCTTGCAAGTCGTCAACGTGCGCTGATGAATCGGATTGAAAGTTTCGGGATTGAACGCGCTGAAATTCGACGCGGCTCCGACAATTTTTATACGGACTATTCGCAAGCCGATCTGATTCTTGATACATTTCCATATCCCGGCGGCATGATGACGGCTCTGGCTTTGTATATGAGCGTTCCTGTTTTGAATCTGCGCGGCGAATTGGCTTACACTCGAACAGGCGCGGACATTTTGCACATTGCCAACGCTGACGAGCTGATTGTCACGAACATTGACGACTACATTGCTGCGGCGATTGATTTGGCGCAGAATCGGGCGAAACTTGTCGCGTTGACGAACAAAATTTCATCTGATAAGCTCACCGACACGAAAACTTTTGTCGAAGATTTTTACAGCAAATTGGAGGCGATTTAAATGGCAACCGAAATTTTCAACGAACGCCTGCTCTATCCGTCTTACGAAATTATCGGAGGGAAAAAAATTATGGCACCTGCAGCAAACCCGACTCACGGCAGCATTATCGGAAGATTGTACATGTTTATCGGCACTTACCTTGACGCAAAGAACGCCGGTTATGTTTTTGTCGATGATGTTGACGTTTATCTTCCGCAAGGTCCGCTTTTTAAGCCGGATTTGATTGTCGTTTTGAAAGAGAATTCGTCGATTATCGATTGGAACAAAGGAATTTTCGGTGCGCCCGATATGGTCGTTGAGGTTTTATCGTATTCGACTCGCAAAAGAGACATCACCATTAAAAAAGACATTTACGAGGCGAACGGCGTTAAAGAGTATTGGATTGTCGATCCTTGGAGCAAAAACATTGACGTTTATCTTCTGCGCGACGGAAAATATTTTCTCGATGACGTTTACGCGCTCTTGGATGAATATGATTTGTTGTCGATGACCGACGCGGATAAAGCCGAAGTCAAATACGAGATACCCGTTAAGATTCTTGACGGCTTGAGCATTCCGCTGAAGAACATTTTCAAATGGGGCTATCAAAATGTTGAGTGACGACACGCGGCGCGAGCTGTTAAAATTCGTGCCGCCTAATTTTTTGCCGATAACCGTCCTTGTGATTGAGTCGGAAAAAATTTTATCTGACCTGCGAAAAATTTTGCCCGCCGCAAAAATCGCGCTCTTGATTGCCGAACCTTCGTCCGCAACAAAAAAAATCTGCAACGAGTGCCGTGCAGATTTGATTGACGAGCTACCGACCGCACCGAAAATTTTTGAACTGATAATCGCGCCGCAAGTCTTGACCGTCGGAGAAAATTTTTACGCGACGCTGTTGACGCTCAATCACCTGCTGAAAGATTCGGGCGCACTGTTGACGGAATTTTTCAACGTGCGATTTGTCGGCGTGTTGGAAAGTTTGCGTTGCGGACGTTTCTCGAACAATGAGCGGCGACTTTGGGCGAAGGCTGACGTTGTCAAACTTTTGGACGACGCGATTTACAAAGAGATTCACTTTTTGCCGGGCGTGCAAGAAAATTTTTCGGCTGACGCGTGGGAAAGTTTCGGCTTTGAAAATTTCAACGACGACCTCACGACGAAAATTTGGCTCGTCAAAGCGTGTAAGTGCACCGCCGAAGTTGCCGCGCTGAAAGATTTGTTCACGCCCGAAGTCCGCGCAGATTTATCGAGAATTCTTCATCGCATCGAGTACGGCATTGACGTTGAGGAAAATTTTCGGCGGCTGATTGAGCTTTGTAACCGCGAAGGAATGACGAATACTTGAGCGATTTTATTGAACAAGTCGTTGTTCATGACGCGGCGAAAAATTTTATTCGTGTCCGCGCTGATTTATCGTGAATTCTTAATCGTATCGAGTACGGCATTGACGTTGAGGAAAATTTTCGGCGGCTGATTGAGCTTTGCGACCGCGAAGGAATTTTCGACGAATACTTGAGCGATTTTATTGAACAAGTCGTTGTTCATGACGCGGCGAAAAATTTTCTCCTAACTACATGTCCGCGCGAGTCAAGTCTCCAAAACGCATTGTCTCCTTTTTGAATTGCAGACGGACTGAAGTCGTCGGACCGTTGCGATTTTTCGCGAGAATGAGCTCCGCGAGATTTTGGTTGTTCGTATCGTCGCGGTTGTAATATTCGTCGCGGTAAAGAAACATTACCATATCGGCATCCTGTTCCAATGAGCCGGACTCTCTCAAATCGGAGAGTTGCGGTTTTTTTTCGGCACGCATTTCAACACTGCGGCTTAGCTGACTTAGCGCGAGAATCGGCACGTCCAATTCGCGAGCCAACGCTTTGAGAGAGCGCGATATTTCGGAAATTTCCTGCTGACGATTTTGTTCGGTCAATCGCGAACGTCCGCCCTGCATGAGCTGAAGATAATCGATAACAATCAAATCCAGTCCGTGTTCATGTTTGATTCGCCGTGCCTTCGAGCGCATTTCCAAAAGCGTGATGCTTGCCGTGTCGTCAATGAAAAGTTTGTAATTTTCCATTTGTGCGAGCGAGTCAATCAGCTTGTTCATATCCGCGTCGGACAAATTGCCCGTGCTCAACGACAGAGAATCTACATCGCTTTTAGTGCTAAGCAGACGGTTGCCGAGTTGCGTTTTGCTCATCTCCAATGAAAACAACACGACGACTTTTCCTGAACTTGCGGCATTTGCGGCGATATTCAGCGCGAGTGCAGTTTTGCCCATTGACGGACGCGCGGCAAGCAAAATCAAATCCGACTTGTGCAAACCGTTCGTTATCCTGTTCAAGTCCGTTAAACCTGTCGTGACGCCAACCATTTCGCCGGGATTGTTGTGGATGTGTTGAATTCTCTCAAATGAACGTTGCAGAACCGCCGACAATCTTTCAAAGCCGGTTTGAGTCGTTTTGCTCGTCACGGAAAGAATTCTTTTCTCTGCGTCTTCCAAAACGTCCTCGACGATATTTTGTTCGTTGCGCGCCTCGTCGGCAATTTCTTCGCCCGCATAAATCAATCGCCGCAAAATCGCTTTCTCTTTTATGACTCGTGCTTGAGCTTGAGCGCGGGCGGTAGTGAACTCCATATCAATCAGCGAAAACAAATAAGTGCGGCTCACTTGGTCAATCTCGCCTGTGCGCCGCAATTCATTTTCGACAAGCAAAACATCGGGCGGCGTGCCACGATTGTAAACGTTTAGCAGGGCGCGGAAAATGATTTTGTTCTCTTGACGATAAAAATCCTCGTCGGTCAAAAGGTCGGCAACCATCGGGATTATCGTGCTCTCTCTTAGCATCATCGCGCTCAAAAGTTTTTTTTCTACTTCAATGTCGGCGGGCATTTCTCTCGGTGCCAAAATTCCAACCTCCGATTTATTCGACAATCTGACTTAAAACGCGGCGTACCTCGTCCATATTGACGCGGGTGTTGTTGCAAGGACCGTTCGGGCGAATATTCAGCACTCCGACTGCCGGCAAAGGATACACGTCTTGAATGCCGCTCATCAAATCGCGTTCGCAGGCAATGGCAAGGACTGCTTGCGGACGAATTTTTTTTACGACTTGTCGCGCCAAAGTTCCGCCGGTCGCAACAAAAAACGTAAAGCCCATTTCATCGGCAAGTTTCATCAAATCGCCGACATTGCATCCGCCGCAACGTTTGCAATTATTCGGGTCGCGAGTGATTTTGTGCGGACACGTCGACAGCTGCAGACAATGCGGACTCAACACGAGCAGACGTTTGGCGGGAACTTTGATGCCGCTCTTCATGAAAATTAAGTTGCTCACCGCCACGAACGAGCCTTCGATTTGCCGACGCTTGATGCCGAAAATTTTTCCGATTCGCACCGCCACAGGAAATAAAAATTTTATGATTGCAAAGCTGTAGCGATGTAAAAGTTTAAGCGTCGGCAAACCTTTGATTGCCAAAACCATGTTGCAGACCGCGCCGAATGAGAACGTCGAAATAAAAATCAGAAATGCGCCGACGATTGCGGGCAGGTACTCGAAAATATTTTCCAATCCGAGATAACTGATTCGCCACGCGCCGTAAAGTGCCAATGCCACGAAAAATTCCGCCGCCAACAATAAGCCGAGGAACAATCTTTTTTTCGGGCGCAACGCCTCCAATGTGCTTAACAAATTTCTCACCGCCTTAAGCGAAACGATTTAATTCTTTGAGCGCGAATTTTATCAGCTGCTCCGTTGAAGAATTTTTTGGTGCGCGTTTGAATGCCGCTGAAATTTCCGCCGACGTGTAGCCCAATGCTTCCAACGCTTCCGCCGCGTCGTCTTGTACCGTCGATTGAATCTGCGCGGGCTGAAATTCTTTCGACGAGAAATTTTCGGCAAGCGGTTTGACTTTGTCTTTAAGCTCCAACAAAATTCTTTCCGCAGATTTTTTTCCGACGCCGGGCAGTCGCGTCAAAGTTTTTATGTCTTGCAATGTGACGGCTCGCGCGAAGTCCGCCGCAGAAATTTTCGACACGATTGCCAACGCCGACTTTGCTCCCACGCCCGAAACCGTCAACAGCATTTCAAACAGCTCGAACGCCGCACGATTTGCCATGCCGAACAAAGTTATCGCGTCTTCTCGCACCGCCGTGTGAATAAAAAATTCTGCCGCCGTGTCAACCGTCAAAGCCTGTCGCGATTGCGAATCGACGAAAATTTTGTAGCCGACGCCGTTCACGTCAAGAATACAGCTGTCGTCGAAAAGAAACTTCACGTTGCCGTTAAGATAACCAATCATTTCAAATCTCCCAAAAAATTTCGTCGCGGTAAAGTAAATCAATCGCAGTTATCGAAGGTTGCAAAGCAGTCCCGTTGGATGCCTCGTCACGTTTCTCGCTAAGATAACCAATCATTTCAAATCTCCAAAAAAATTTCGTCGCGCCAATGAATTTGCCTCATAACCTGCCGCTATTGCTATTGCCAATGCATCCGCCGCATCGTCGGGCTTTGGCGGTTCGGCAAGGTTTAAAATTTTCGTCACCATGTAAATGACTTGCTTCTTGTCCGCGCCGCCGTAGCCCGTTATCGATTGTTTGACTTCGTTCGGAGTGATTTCCACCACGTCCAGATTATTTTGTGCCGCACTCAAAAGGACGACTCCTCGCGCTTGTCCGACGGGAATGGCTGTCGTTGAGTTTCTGCCGAAAAAAAGTTTCTCGACGCCCATCACTTGCGGCTGAAAATTTTTTATCAGCGCGTCAAGTTCCGTGTGAATCTTCAGCAATCTGTCTTGCATACGGGCTTGCGGACTCGTGGTTATCACGCCGAAATTTTTTGCGATAAGCCGCCCGTTAAGCTCTTCGACAAAACCATAGCCGCAAATCGCCGTGCCGGGATCAATTCCGAGTGCCAACATCAAATCACCTGCTTATCAACGCGTCAAGCTGATTCGTGGTTATCACGCCGAATTTTTTCGCGATAAGCCGCCCGTTAAGCTCTTCGACAAAACCATAGCCGCAAATCGCCGTACCGGGATCAATTCCGAGTGACAACATCAAATCACCTGTTCAAAGAAAATTCGGGTAGCTGAAACGTTCCTCACGTTTGTCGCTGATAAGTTGGTCAATCGCGTTGATGACTTGCCGCGCAGAAATTTTCCACTGACATTCGTAAGCACGGTCGGTGCCGCCGTGTTTTATGCAGTCCAAACCTTTGCCGACGGGAATTTCCGTGTCGTTGTAACAGCCGTTGCAAACGAGCTGATTGGCAATGCGATATGGCGTGGAGAATTCGTGCCAACAAGCGGAAATGCCGCTGATTAACACGACGGGTATATTTGCCGCCCACGCCAGCCACGATAAACCGCTCGTCATACCGATAAAAAATTCTGCGTAGGCAAGGAGATTGACGCGTTCACTCAACGGCAAGTTGCCCGTAAAATCTTCGGCACCATCGGGAATTTTCACCGTAAAGCCGTGATCCGTTTGCTCACGATTTTTATCAATGCAAAGGACACGATAGCCCAAACTTTTGAGATAAGCGACAACTTCAGACCAGCCGTTTGGATTGAGCCACGTTTTAATCGTCGCGGAAGTCTGCACGGCAATGCAAACGTAAGGTTCTGAAATTTGACGCGGTTTAGTCGGACGGTAGATAATTTTTTCTGCACTGTTCAGCCCGAAAATGTACCTGCCGAATTTTTCCATAGGAAGCGTGATCGGATTTTTAGGAAACAACATTCGGTCGAAACAGGGCATAACCAGATACGTTGCGTAAGAATCGCCCGGCAATGCAGAGTATTCAAGTGCAGGGAATTGCACGCGCAAAAGTTCCTGCAAATTTTCTCCGATTGTGCACGAGATGCGACAGTTCCATTTCTTACGGAACGCCTCCATGTACGGGAAGAGAGCGATTTGATCGCCTATGCCAATCACTTCGGACGGATAGTAAAAGTGAACTTTCAAGCCCGTCGGATTAAACTCGTGAGCGAAGACCAATTTCCCGTCAAGATACAATAAAAATCTCCAGCGCACGAAAAATTTTTCCAGCGAAATCAGAAGGACGTCCGACACGTCCTCATCAAAGCAAATGTCTTCGCTGTCGAAGTCGAGAATTGTAACGTGCCAGTTGCCCGCGGGAATTTGAAGTCGAAGTCCGCAGTTGAAGTCGAATGCAAAACCCTTATGCGACGTTTGAATTGCAAACGGACGCAATGTCGGTGATTCAGCCAAATAATCGAACATTCCGGGCTTAATTGTGGGCAAGACTTCACGCAAATTCGGCGCACAAAAATATTTAACGTTCTTCATTCTGCGAACTCGTAATTGCCGTAAACGTTTTGAACGTCGTCATCTTCGTCAAGCGCGTCAAGGAGCTTTTGCATTTTCTCGGCGTCTTTATCGGCAAGAGTGACGGTCGTATCGGGCACCTGCGTTATCTCGGCGGAAGCAGTCTCAATGCCCTTTTCGGCAAGCGCGTTTTCAATGGCGTTGAAGTCGTCGGGATCGGCGGTTATCTCAAAAGATTCGCTGTCCGATTCAAAGTCTTCGGCACCGGCATCCATCGCAATTTCCATAAGCGCGTCCTCGTCGTCGAAAGTTTCTTTGTCGACGGTGAAGACGGCTTTTTTCTTAAACATCCACGCGACGCAACCGTTCTCGCCCAAATTGCCGCCGTGCTTTGAAAAAATGTGTCGAATGTTCGCCGCCGTGCGATTGCGATTGTCGGTAAGAATATCGAGCATTAAAGCCGCTCCACCGGGTCCGTAGCCTTCGTAAGTGATTTCTTCATAGTTGGACGTATCGGACGCACCGAGACCTTTTTGAATCGCGCGGTTGATGTTGTCTTTGGTGACGTTGTTGGCTTTTGCCTTGGACAGCGCGAGCTTTAGGCGCATGTTGCCCGTAGGATCTGCTCCGCCCATTTTGACTGCGATTGTAATTTCGCGGCTGATTTTTGTCGTCATTGCCCCGCGAATCGCGTCGTTGGCACCTTTCTTGCGTTTAATCGTTGCCCATTTTGAATGACCTGACATAATTTATCTCCTCTCGTTAAATAACTCTTCAAGACGATTTTTGGCGTGTTCTTCACCGGCGTTGGCGGCGTCGACGTACCATTTCAAAGCCTCGTGGATATTTTGTTCCGTGCCGATGCCGAGTTCATACATTCGAGCGACCATAGCCATTGCCTTAGGATAATTGTGTTCGGCGGCGCGAAGAATCCATTTAAAGCCCTCAATGTCGTTTTTCGTGACGCCCGTGCCTTTCATGTACATGCTGCCGACTTCGCTCATTGCCACGACGTTGCCGCGTTCAGCCGCTTCCATGTGCAGACGAAAAGATTTTTCAAAGTTGCCGCTTGCCTCGGCGATGGCGATAAGCTCAATGATTTTGTCCATGTTCATGGGCGCACACTCCGTTTGGCTCGTAATTTTCTTTTCATGTTTAGGATTTACTTTTTCTTTGCGTGCCCAAAGAAAAAGTAACAAAAAGAAAGGGCACCTCGCAGGGGCGTTAGTCGTTCATTGCCGCAACGTTGAGACTTTCCGAAATGTTGAGTGTCGGCAAACTTCGCGTCACGCTCAGTGTGCCGACGACCGCGCGTCCTTGCGCGGTCTTTTATTACGTTGTGTTCAAAATCTTTCGCATGTAAATCACGTCGGCAAAAGGATTGTGATAATACGGCTCGCACTCGACGAAACCAAATTTTTTGTAGAGAAGAATCGCACTTTCAAGCGGCTTTATCGTGTCAAGAACAATCTCTTTAAAGCCGTCAGCCCGCGCAAAATTTATAATCGCATCAACGAGTTTGCTGCCCGCATGCTGTTCGCGGTAACCTTCGCGCACGAAAAGCCGTTTCATTTCGCAACGAGTGTCGTCGTGTCTGTGATAGGCAACGCAGCCGATAATTTTGCCGTCAATCGCCGCGCAGAGCAATCGACCTTCGGGCGGCAAATATTTTGCGGACAAATCGCTCAATTCGTCGTCAACGTGCTGAAACGACAAATCGCGCCCCAAAAATTTCGTGTACTCAATCACGAGCCGCTTAACTTCGTCAATGTGATTCGTGCCGTCGATAATTTCAAGTTCCGACATAACGATAAACCTCAGTCCAGCCGCGATTGTAAGCCGAATAAAAATCAATTTCGCCGCCCTGATCTCCCGTCTCGTAGTGTCCTTGATTTCTGGGATTGTTCACTCCACGAGCCTCGACAGTTTGACCGTTGCCCATGTAAATCGCAACGTGATGTTCGGGCAAGCAAAGTATATCGCCGCGCTGAAGGTTGTTTTTGACTTCCCACCACGAAAATTTTTTCCAGCCGCCGAGAACGCTCAAATCAGCCCAAATCGTGTCAGCGTCGCCGGAATATTGTCTGCCGCCGTAGCGCGAAAAATATTTGGGATTTTTGTGCCACGTGTCGATAATCGGGA
>CAJOHG010000040.1 GCA_905234395.1 uncultured Selenomonadaceae bacterium | reverse complement strand
AGCGTCTGTAATGAAGGAAGTCCGTCGCATAAGCGCAACCTCATTGCAAAAATTTTATTACGCATTGCGAATTGTTTTCCGAACATTAACGTTAAGAATATTTTAGCAAATCGAAGGAGTCAATGCAATTTGAATTTTACTTGCCGTGCAGACGAGATGTTGAATGCAAAAAAATTTTCGCGCCGGTGAATTCGCTTGAACTCACACAGCGCGTTGTCTTCGATATGACAGTCGGGGCAACAGGATTTGAACCTGCGACCCTCTGCTCCCAAAGCAGATGCGCTGCCAAACTGCGCCATACCCCGCCAAACAAAATAACCGGCTTCCCGGAAAATATTCCAATGTGGTGGAGACGAGGGGGATCGAACCCCTGACCTCTTGAATGCCATTCAAGCGCTCTCCCAGCTGAGCTACGCCCCCACAGCGCGATTATTTTAAACAATTTGTCGCCGGTTGTCAAGCAAAAAATTGGAAGATATATCTGCAAGCGAAAGAGTAAATTAATCAAGCAAATCACGCTATCGTCGGATTCTGCTGTGCAACGGTCAGCTCACTACACGCCCGTTAAGAAATAAAATGTGCGGAAAAAATTTTATCCCGTCAACGCGGCGGGATTTTTTTATGCGGTTTCTTGTATTGAGGCGTATTTTTTGGTATCATTGAAAAAATTTTTAAAGGATAAGATTTGTATGAGAGAATTTGTTTTCGATCTTCAACGTTTCGCCAAGACATCAAACCTCAACACGTTGAAAACTATTGGCAAAATTATCACAACGCTCGGCTTGAAGAAACTCGCCGAAGATTTGGACAACGCCAAAAATGCGACCGAATGGTTGAAGAAGAATTCCAACCCAATCTTAAGCTTCATCGGCAAAAAGACTCCGCTCGGCAAGAAGTTCGGAAATTATGCAAAGCTTATCACAGGCTCAATTTCTATTGTCGATAACACATTGGCTATCCTTCAAGGCAATCTGTCTGACGCAAATCGCGATCAAAAGTTCGGATTGATTTCCGCAAGCTTGATGTCAATGGCAGGTGCGACCGAAGAGCTTATCAAGAGCAAGAAACTCACCAGCAAAAGTTCTAATCTCTGGTTCATGTCGATTGTTTCTGCGGGTATTTCACTCGCAGCAAATATCATTGCGGGCAGTGACGGTATCGAACCTAAAGAGAAGGAAGCAATCAATCGGAGTTATATCCTCTTCATGCGGACGCTCGGCACTGACCTAGCCAAGAAAATTTTTAATGCCGCCACCGATGCTCAATTCAATAGACTTCTAACCGAGAATGTCATGGAAAAAGCTATCGCTGATGGTAAATTTTTCCAAAGTGCTTCCAAGACTTTTACTAAGGCTTTCGGCGTCGTCATGGCATTCAGCACGGGAATTCTTAACGGCGTGGACAAATACAAACTCAGCATGAAAAAATACACCAACGACGGCATTCCCGAAAAAATCGCTAAACACGACGCTTTCGTAGACGCGTTGGCAAAGTTCATTAAGGAAACTCTAAGCGGCATTGTTGTTGGTCTGGACGATGTTATCTTTAACGGCTCGAAGTGGATATTCTCTTTGTTCGGGATAAAATATGCGGAAGACAAGGAAGATTATGTCGCGGTACTCGCCGATTATCTTAAGACGCTCAACTACAAAAACAGCGGCACTTCAGGCGATGATAAATTCTACGTCTTGGAAGATAAAAGCATGGTTTACGGCGACAGCGGCAACGATGATATTGGAAATTATGGTTTTTCCAACGTCACGATTTGGGGCGGTCATGACGACGACACACTTGGCAGCTATAAGACAGACTCTGCCACGCCGCAGAAAAATTCTATCTTTGGAGGACCTGGCGACGATAAAATTTCCGTTTATGATGTGAACAGCACGATTTACGGCGGCACGGGCAAAGATTTTATCAATGTGGTCGGCACGAACAATAAAATCTTCGGCGATGAGGACGATGATAAGCTTTACATTGCCAATGGTGCGAACAATAATACGATAAGCGGCGGCAAGGGCAACGACTTTATCGTCATGCAAGACGAGGCAAAGAATACGCTGATTAAATACTCTTCGGGCGACGGCAATGATACCATTTACGGCTTTAACGAGGACGACAGCATTAAAATCAGCGGCTCCTATAAAACTGCGGCAAGCGGCAACGATTTCCTTATCACGGCTGGCAAAGGTTCTATTCTGCTTGTCGGCATGGCAGGAAAAAAATATTAACATAAACAACAAGACACGCAAACGGGGTAAAGAAGATCCAACTGCTACTCCTGTCCCGCCGCCCGAATTCCCGACACTTCCCGCGACTGTTGCCTCACCATTCATTTACGGCACGGAAATCAACGATAATATTAAAAACCAAAAAGACTTTGCGGTAATTCGAGCACTCGGTGGCAATGATACTATCGACAATAAAGGTAACTTGGTAAAAATTAACGCAGGCGCGGGAAATGACGACATAGCTAACGGTCGATACAATATTTCTGGTGGATCTTTTGTGACAATCGAAAGCGGCGACGGTGATGACACAATTTACAACTCAAGTCACGGTAGTAATTCGATGTTGCAAGGGAATTATGGCAACGATGCAATTAATAACTCAGGTGATTTCGTTACCATTGATGGAGGTTCGGGCGATGATACAATAAAAAATCCTTACGGTAACAATGTCATTATTTCAGGCAATGAAGGCAATGATTCTATCGCCAATAATGGAAAAAACGCCATTATTTCAGGCGGTGAAGGCAACGATTCAATTCACAGTTACTACGGACATAAATCCGCACTCTCGGGTGGCGCGGGTTCGGACAGGATTAATAATGAATATGGTAACAATGTTAATATTTCAGGTGGCGAAGACAACGATTATATTTCCAACTGGGCTGGTTCCAATGTTACTATAAATGGCGGAAATGGAGACGATAGCATTTTAAATAATGGCAGCTATGTTGATTACAGTAACAATGTCAGCATAAACGGCGGTTCGGGCAACGATCACATTGACAACGCTTGGAGTAACTCAATTATAATCAACGGCGGCACAGGCAACGATACAATCTCTCTCGGAGCTGAAGCTAATAACAACTTGATTGAATATGCAGACGGTGACGGTAACGATTCAATCTTCGGCTTTAATGCAACTTCAACGCTCCAAATCGCCGATGGAAACGGCACTTATTCGACGACCAAGAGCGGCTCGGATATTATTGTCACTGTCGGTAAAGGCAAGATCATGTTGGAAGGCGCGGCAAGTTTGGATACGCTCAATATCGACGGCGTTTATAACGACCCGACGCTCTTAACCGTGACGAACTCGACAAAATCGCCCGTGACTGTCAGTTCTGCAGTTAAAGTTATCAACGCATCTACGCGGACTAAAGCTGTAAAAATTACCGGCAATGCGCTTGCAAATACTATTCAAGGCGGCTCGAAGAACGATACGCTTTACGGCGGCAAAGGGCATGATTCAATCGTCGGCAACGCGGGCAATGATAAACTCTACGGACAAGCTGGTAATGATAAACTCTTCGGCGGCGCAGGAAATGACTGCATAAAAGGCGGCGCGGGCAAGGACTCAATTTGGGGCGGCAAAGGAAACGATACTTTATGGGGCGACGACGGTGTGGATAAATTTTTCTACGCAAAAGGAGACGGCAAAGATATTATTTACGGCTTCGACAGCAAGGACACGCTCACATTCGACAATCTCGCCTTCAAGACTTCTTACAACAAATCAAAGGGCACGATCACATTCAACGTCAGCGGCGGCTCCGTCACGTTGAAAGACTTCACCGCCTCAACTTTCCATATCAACATCGACTCTTACAAAATCAGCGGCACTAAACTTGTCAAGAAATAATCTGCACGAAAAAATTTTATCTCGTCAACGCGGCGGGATTTTTTATGTTATAATCTACGCGGGAGGCGATGACATGAAAAAAATTTTGGCGGCGACGGTTGCGGCAAGTATGTTGTTCACGATGAATTTTACTACGACGGAGGCGGCAAGTATGAATAAAAATTCTGCGGCGAAAAAAATTGTTCAGACGGCGGGACGTGACAGGCTCGGCGATTTTGCACCCGAATTCGCACGCTACAACGACGATATTTTGTTCGGAGAAGTTTGGTCTCGCAACGACATTTTAAGCTTGCACGACAGGAGCATTGTAACGATTTGCGCACTCGTAGGCGGCGGAATTTTGGACAGCTCGTTGAAGTATCACATTCACAACGCAAAAAATAACGGCGTCACTCGCGATGAGATGGTTGAAATCGTTACGCAGCTTGGATTTTATGCAGGTTGGCCAAAAGCTTGGGCGGTTTTTCCTATGGCGAAAGAAGTTTACGGCGACGACGCGGCGAAAACTTTTGAGAACGTCGGCAAAAAGATTCAGCAGACTGCCGGTCGGAAAAATCTCGGAGACTTCGCGCCCGAATTTGCACGCTACAACGATGATATTCTTTTCGGCGAAATTTGGAGCCGCAACAATATCCTGAGCTTGCACGACAGGAGCATTGTAACGGTGTCGACGCTGATTGGCGCGGGAATTTTCACCGACGCATTGAAACATCACCTTGCCAACGCAAAAAATAACGGCGTCACGAAATCGGAGATGATCGAGATCGTCACGCAACTTGCCTTTTATGCGGGCTGGCCAAAAGCTTGGGCAGTCTTCCCGATGGTTAAGGAAATTTACTCATGAACCGCCGCGAGCCGCTTTAAAAGCGGCGGAACAGCTGACGCGCTTAACGGTAACAACATTCAAAGATTATCGCCGCGCTCAAATGTTAAAGGAATGATTTATCATGAACAGGCGCGAATTTTTAAAAGTCGTCGGAATCGGAGCGGTGACGCTTTATTTAAGCGGTTGCGGTCTTGCGGCGACTAAAAACGACGTTCCCGCGCAAAAATCTGTTTCAGGAGGCAACAGCATGAAAATTGTCGTGATTAACAGCAGTCCGCATTCAGAGACGCAATCAACGTCGCGTTACCTTGCTCAAAAATTCGTTGACGGCGCAAAAAGTGCCGGGCATGAAATTTTTGTCTTCGACGCGGCAAACGAGGAGACTAATCCTTGTCGCGGCTGCGATCATTGCGGAATGGACGGCGACTGCATTTTCAACGACGCCATTCAAACGAAATTGATGCCGAAGATGCTCGAAGCCGATTTGCTCGTGTTGGTGACGCCGCTTTACTATTTCGGCATGAGCGCACAACTTAAAACTATCGTCGACAGATTTTATTCGCGCACGACACGACTTGGCGGCAAAAAATCAATCATGCTCGCGACTGCGTGGAACACTGCCGATTGGACAATGGAAGCTCTCAAATTGCATTACGAAACTTTGGTGCGCTACATGAGCTGGGAAGATGTCGGACAAGTTTGGGCGACTGGTTGCGGCACGCGTTCAATGGTTGAGCGTTCGGAATTTGGCGACGTTGCTTATAAGATCGGTGCGGCTTTGTAAAGTCAATGCGTATTGCGTAGCGAACACATACAAAAAATTCTCTGACCTTCAACACATGAGCAGGTTGGAGAATTTTTTTTGCGCCAACCTTGATTGTGCCGTATACTTGAAAATTTCCTGCACAGACTGATATAATTGCCGCGTTCAAAATCAGGAGGCGAATTTAATGGAAAAATATAATCCGCAGGAAGTTGAAAAGAAATGGCAACAAGTTTGGAACGCGCCCGATTATTATCGCACGGTTGAAGATTCATCACGCCCGAAATATTACGCACTGGAAATGTTCCCGTATCCTTCCGGCAATTTGCACATGGGACACGTGCGCAACTACTCAATCGGCGATGTCGTCGCTCGTTATCGCATGATGGCAGGCTATAACGTCTTGCACCCGATGGGCTTTGATGCGTTCGGAATGCCCGCTGAAAATGCGGCGATTGCTCACGGCGTCAAGCCCGGCGATTGGACTTTTGCCAACATCAAAAACATGACGGCTCAACAAAAGGCGATGGGTCTTGCTTACGATTGGGAGCGCGAAGTTGAAACTTGTCGCGAAGATTATTATCGTTGGACGCAGTGGCTCTTTGAACTTTTTTATAAGCGCGGTCTTGCATATAAGAAAGAGGCGGCTGTCAACTGGTGCGACAAATGCGGCACGGTGCTTGCCAATGAGCAGGTCGTTGACGGAAAATGTTGGCGTTGCGATTCTGAAGTGCACAAAAAAAATCTCGCGCAATGGTTCTTCAAAATCACCGCTTACGCCGACGAACTCTTAGCCGATTTGGACAAACTCAAGGGCTGGCCCAATCGCGTCAAAATCATGCAGGAAAATTGGATCGGACGTTCGGAAGGTCTCGAATTCGCAATGGACGTTCCCGCGCTCAACGAAAAAATTTCCGTCTACACCACGCGTCCCGATACGGCTTTCGGCATAACGTTCCTTGCATTGGCTCCCGAACATCCGTTGATTGAAAAAATTTGCGCTGTCAGTCCGAATGCCGACGCCGTTAAAAATTTCTGCGAACATGCCAAAAGTCAGAGCGACATTGAACGCACGAGCTCCGAATCCGAAAAGGAAGGCATTTTCACGGGCGTTTATTGCGTCAATCCTTTCAACGGTCGCGAAGTTCAAATTTGGGTCACGAATTACGTTGTCTTTGAATACGGCACGGGCGCGGTTATGGCTGTTCCCACGCACGATGAGCGCGATTGGATGTTCGCCACGAAATACGGGCTCGAAAAAATTTGGGTTATCGACAATCCAAAATCGCCGCTCGACTTCGACACGATGACCAATGCTTACGTCGACAAAGAAGGCGTTCTGATTAATTCGGGCAAGTTTACGGGAATGGAAATGCATCAAGCAATGAGCGCGATAATCGATTTTGCAGAGGCTCAAGGTTTCGGCAAGCGCAAGGTCAATTATCGTCTGCGCGATTGGCTGATAAGTCGTCAAAGATATTGGGGCGCGCCGATTCCCGTCATTTACTGCGACAAGTGCGGCGAAGTTCTCGTGCCCGAAGACGAATTGCCCGTTAAACTTCCCGACGACGTTGAATTTAAGCAAGGCGCGTTGAGTCCGTTGTCGACTTCAAAAACTTTTAACGAATGCACTTGCCCGAAATGCGGCGGTCATGCTCATCGCGAGACGGACACAATGGACACGTTCATTTGTTCGAGTTGGTATTACATGCGCTACACCGATCCGCACAACGACAAAATGCCGTTTGCCCGCGACAAAGTAAATTATTGGAGTCCCGTCGACCAATACATCGGCGGCATTGAGCACGCGATTTTACATTTGCTCTACTCCAGATTTTTCACGAAAGTTTTGCGCGACGCCGGGCTTTTGGATTACGACGAACCGTTTGCAAATCTTTTGACGCAAGGCATGGTCATCAAAGACGGCGCGAAAATGTCGAAGTCTCTCGGCAACGTCGTTTCGCCCGAAGAAATTATCAATCAATACGGTGCGGATACTGCCAGATTGTTCATTTTATTTGCCGCACCCGTTGAAAGAGATTTGGATTGGAGCGACGAAGGCGTTCAAGGTTCGTTCAGATTTTTGAATCGCGTCTGGAGAATAATTCATATCTTCGCCAACAACTTCGACACGTCCGCGCAGAATTTGACGGCTGAAGAAATTTCACTGCGCCGCACGTTGCACAAGACGATAAAAAAAGTCACGGAAGATGTCCGCGACCGTTTTGCATTCAACACGGCGATTAGTGCGCTTATGGAACTCGTCAACGCAATGCACGCCTTCCAGGATAAGCCGATTAATCCGAATCTCGCGCGCGAACTTGCCCGTGATTTGTTGATAATGCTCGCGCCGTTTGTGCCGCACATTGCCGCAGAACTTTGGAGCAAATTTTTCGAGGGCGACGTTCACAAGCAGAGTTGGACGACGTTTGATCCTGCCGCGATTGTCGAGGACGAAGTTGAGATTGTCATTCAAATCAACGGCAAAGTTCGCGAACACGTGAAAGTTGCAGTCGGCTTGAGCAAATCTGATTTGGAAAAACTCGCGCCGACGTTGCCGCGTGTCGACGAATTGACTGCCGGCAAAAAAATCGTCAAAGTCATCGCCGTGCCCGGAAAATTGATTAACATCGTCGTGAAGTAAAATCGTAACAAAAACCCGTCGTAAGGACTTGACATTGACCTTGCGGCGGGTTAATTTTTTTTGGCAGTCACGATAAATTTTTCAGACGTTCGATTTCGGCTTGAAGTGCGGAAAATTTTTCGGACGTTCGCGCGACGGAGCTCTTGCTCATCTCGTCAAGCACGCGTTGAAGTTTTTCGCACCGTTGACGTAAAAATTTTTTCAGCAGCGGCGAATTCTCACGCTTGAAAATTTTCGGCAACTTCACAACTTTAACCGCGCTGATAATTTCGTAAATGATGCCCGACGCTTCGGCAAGGTCTTCGTCGTCAATCGTCCAATCATTTTCCGCCAGCCACGTCCGAATTTTTTCAACGGCATTCATCGGTTGCAGAATCAGTTGCCGCGCGGAATTGACGACTTCGGGCGAATCGTCGAGAATTTTTGCAATCAACGCGCCGCCAATGCCCGCAATGCAAATCGTGTCGACTTCGCCCGCCGATAAAATTTTCAAGCCGTCGCCGAGCCGCACATCAATCACGCCGTCAAAGCCCGAAGTCAAAATATTTTTCCGCAACGCCTCAAACGGTTTGATATTTTTTTCAGTGGCGATAATTTTTTCGACGCGACCGCTCCGCGCCAATTCAATCGACAAGTAGCCGTGATCAGCTCCGACATCGGCAACGCGACTGCCCGTTATCAAATTCATCACCGCAGCAATTCTCGAATCAATCATTTTCAATCCTCCGCATTAAAAGGAAGTGTTCTTATGATAATTTACGCGACACACGCCGGCGGAAAATATCTGCCGTTCGCCGAAAGTCTGAAACTCGACGCTTCGACGCCGCGCGGTCTCTACGTCAACATTACTAACCGTTGCAACTGCGACTGCGTTTTTTGCTTGCGTCAAAAAAAATCCATGGCTGACGACGCGAGCTTGTGGTTGGAACGTGAGCCGACCGTTGCCGAAGTCAAAGCCGCTCTCGACAATGCGCCGTGGCACGTCATCAATGAAGCTGTCTTCTGCGGATTCGGCGAACCGACCATGCGTCTTGCCGAGCTTGTTGAGCTGTTGACGTACATAAAAAAAATTCGTCCGAACGTTCCGACGCGTCTCAATACAAACGGTTTGGGCGAACTTTTGCACGGAAGAGAAATCGCCGCCGACTTCGCAGGAATTCTTGACACCGCGTCAATCAGTCTCAATGCCGCCACTGCCGAAAAATATTTCAAACTCACGCGCGCCGCTTACGGACTGAAATCTTTCGACGCAATGTTGACGTTCGCCGAGCACATGAAAAATTTCGTGCCGCACGTTGTCTTGACCGTCGTCGATAAAGTCACTCCGCCCGATGAAATTGACGCCTGCAAAAAAATTTGTGACGAGCGCGGCTTAAATCTGCGTGTCCGAGCTTACGAGGACTCCTAAATATTCAAGATAACGCCGCACGGTTTCCGCGAATTTGTTGCGCGTGAAAGTCTCCATGAATTCATAATCGGGCGCGCCGTCGTCCGTCACGGGCAGAAAAATTTTTTGACGCTTCAATCTTCCTGTTCCCATTTTGTAGCCGTAATTATATTTTTCACGTTGAGCGGTGATTTGATGTGCAATGAAAATCGAAACGAATTTGTTTTGAACATGCGGACGAAGTTTGCGACAATCATTTGAATACAAAGCCGCATATGGATGGAAAAAAGCGTAGCCGACCGAGCCGTTTCGATTTACTGAAATGCAATTTTCTTCGAGCGTTTCGTTTTCGTTGCTGACAAAATGACAGATGCCGTTGTTATTCGCCGACGCGCCGATATAGGGATTGTCGCCGTCTTCGCGTTCGTCTTCGTATATGTCGCGACCAGAAACAATATCCGCAATGTCTGTGATTAAAAATTCTCGCCAAGACTTTTCGCTCAACGGTTGAATTTTCATGGGGGGGGCAAAATTGTGACAAAGTCAATGTAGCGTTGCAGAATTTTTGTTTCGTGAGCGCGAATGTAATTCTCCATGAATTCAAAATCGGGCGAGCCGTCATCAGTCACCGGCAAGAAAATTTTTTCGTTGCGCAACCGCAAGAGACGACGCTTGTAATTGTAGCTGTACTTGCCGCGAACTTTATCAGCAACTGTCGTAATGAACATGCCGACGAATTCATTAACAAAATCTGCGTAGCCGAAAATGATATTCGTCGTGGCAATGCAATTCTCTGCTTTGTAGAACGAAAAGCCCATTGAGCCTTCGCCGTCACAAACAAAAGCTATTGCGTTCCCGCGACTGATAAATTTTTCGTCAGGCTCAACAAAATCCAAGACGCCGTTATTTCTGTTCGTTGCGCCGATGTACGGAATTCCTTTGTCAGATTTAGTCAGCTGATTGGCTTGACTGCACTTGCCAGCCTCAAAAGTAAATAAGTCTCTCAACAAAAATTCGCGCCAAACTTTGTCGGCAAGAGACGGCACGTCAGTCACGGAGAAGTTTTTTTTTGCGCCGAAAAGATATTCGCGCCCGTGAGCAATCATGTTGAATTCAAAGGTGAGATAATCGGCAACGGTGTTTGCAAAATCGTTTTCGGTCGGCAACTCGTCGTTGTAGTAGTAGAAAGAGTGCAACCACTCATCGGAAGGCTCAATCGTCGTGGTGACCATGAACTTGCTCGGAGCGTCAGAAATTTTGCCGCGCCAACAATCGAGCAGATAAAATTTTTTATCCTTGGCACGTTCAGTTTCGACAAGCCCGACGTGCTTTTTGACTTCGTAGCCGTCATCTTCAAAGTTGATGAACTTCACGCGCTTGGATTTCGGATGCGATTCGCCGGCAGTGAAAATCGCAATGCAAGGCACGGTTCCGATTCGATAGAACGTGTTCTTGTTGAGACTGATGACGCCTTCGAGCGTGTGCTTGCGGAGAATGTCGCACTTGTCGATTTTGTCGTCGCGAGTCTTGCCAATCATTGCGGAGACGGGAATTATAACGGCAACTCTGCCGCCGCGAGTAATTGAATCGAGCAAATGATTTATGAAACGCAATTCGGACAGATGAGCCGTCGCGGAATTTTTCGCTTGGCTATAAGGTGGATTCATCATGCCGACAGTTGCGCCGTTTAGCTGAAGTTTATTTGCGTCGTGAGCAAAAAAATCGCCGCAGATTAAATTGCTCTGACCGTCGCCGCGCAGAATCATGTTGGTTGTTGCGATTGAGAACATATCCTCGCGCGCCTCGATGCCGAAAATTTGATGTTGTTTGATGTGTTTGCGTTGATAATCGTCGGCGTCTTTTAACATGCGGCTCATTGCGGCAACAAGAAAACTTCCCGTGCCGCAACATGGATCGAAAACGGTATCATCGGGCTTTAAGTCGACGAGGTCGCAAAAAAGTTCGGTGATGTGTCGCGGAGTGAGCACCACGCCCAAAGATTGCCCGTCGCCGCCGCTGTAGCTGATGAATTCGCCGTAAAATCTGCCGAGATAATCTTCTGCCGAATTGTTGACAACCGCGTCATAAATGTTGTCGGCGATAAATTCCGTGAAAAATTTCAGCGGCGTCTTATTGAGCGCGCGATTGACGGTGTTAAGCAGCGGACGATCTTTAATCAATCGGAACTGACTTAGCACGCGATCCTTTTTGACTTCGGGACGAACATTGGCGCGTTGCAGATGATTTTTCACATGCTCAAAAAGTTTTGCGCCGTCGGTGTGAATTTTGTCGCCGGTTAGCTGATTGACGTTGAAATTTTTTTCTTCGGCAAGCGCGAGCAAAATTGCGGAGACGACCAAAGGTTTTTCGTCTTCGCCGAGCTGACCGTAGTTGCGCAGATGTTCATGCAACGTTTTTGCATAACCAAGAATTTCTTGCAACTCAAGCTCTTCAGCCGGAATTTCGCCGAGCACCATGCGCCGCCAGTAGCTGTCGATATTTTCCGCCGTGAAATTTTTGAACGTGTAGACTTCGGGCAATTCGGTGATGTTTTTGTCGCCGTCAATGAAAATCGGTTGAATGACGTGATGTTTTCTGTCGCCGGCATTTCCGAACGCGAAAACTTTTTTGTAGTGCGTGCCGTCGATAATTTTGTGCGCGTAGAAGAGTGCGCCGTTGAGTGCATAATTTTTCGTGGCGTCGACAGTCTGCGAAATTTCTCCGCCGTCACGAAGGACAAGTTTCAATCGGTCGAGCTTATCTTCCATAACCAAAATAAAATCGTCGACAATCGCAATGTGGTCGGGATAGCCGCGCAGTCCCGTCTGATTTTTCGACGCCGTTGCCAATGCTCCGTTAAGTTCGACGTTGCAAGTGGATTGCATCTCCGAAGAAATTTCCACCGCTTCAAGCCGATTCTGTATGTAATTCGTGAAGTCCGCCTCTGATCTCATTGCCTCAGCCTCCCGCGCAGATTATAACATAAAAAATTTTTCCCGCGTATCAAGACTTAAATATCGGCGTGGTGTTAAGAGTATTGCAAAAATACAGCTCGGTGATTATACTTTCCAAAAAAAGCAGGAAGGTTAAATCTATGATTGAAATTTTTGACGGAGCAATGGGCACGATGTTGCAAGCCGGCGGGCTTAAAGCAGGTGCGTGTCCCGAATTGATGAACGTCGACAATCCCGAAGTCGTCAAGAAAATTCACCGCGCATATATCGACGCCGGCTCCACGATTATCACGACGAATACTTTCGGCGCGTCAAGGCTCAAGCTCTCGCATTACGGAATTGCCGACCGCGTCCGCGAACTCAACGTTGCCGCCGTGAAACTCGCTCGCGAAGTTGCAGGTGACCGCGTCAAAGTTGCGGGCGACATCGGTCCAAGCGGAAAATTTATCTCGCCGCTTGGTGATTTGGACTTCGACGACGCTTACGAAATTTTTTACGAACAGGCTCAAGCTCTCGCTGAAGCCGGCGCAGATTTTTTGATTATCGAAACGTGCATTGACATTCAAGAGATGCGCGCGACTCTCCTTGCCGCCAAGGACGCTTGCAATTTGCCCGTGATTTGTCAACTGACTTACAGCGAGGACGGACGCACCGTAACCGGCACCGACCCGCAATCTGCCGCCGTGATTCTCGACGCAATGGGCGCAAGTGTTATCGGCGTGAATTGTTCGCTCGGTCCGGAGCAACTCGTTCCCGTCGTGAAAATTTTGTCGGCTAACACTTGCAAACCAATCAGCGTGCAACCGAATGCAGGGCTGCCTTATCTTGAAAACGGCGTGACGAAATTTCCGATGGACGCAAAAACTTTCGGCAGTTGGGCTGTCAAACTCGTTGAATCGGGCGCGACTTATCTCGGCGGCTGTTGCGGCACGACACCTGCTCACATTCGCGAACTTGCAAAAGCAATTCGTAATGCGAAATGCGTAATGCGCAATGATGACACTCCTAAAAGCTTAAAGCTAAAAGCTAAAAGCTTAATGCTTGCAAGCAGAAGTAAAACCGTCGTTATCGATAAAAATTTGCCAACGACTTTAATCGGCGAACGAATCAATCCGACCGGCAGAAAGAAACTCGCGGCGGAGATTCGCAACGGCTCATTGCTCGGCGTCAAACGCGATGCTCTCAATCAAATCAAATCGGGCGCAAATGTTCTCGATGTCAACATGGGCGTCGGCGGCATTGACCAGGCGAAAATGATGGCTCAAGCTGTCCGCGAAGTCTCGCAGATTGTCGACGCACCGCTTGCCATTGACACGAGTGACGCTCAAGCTTTGGAAGCCGGACTGAAAAATTTTCCCGGACGTGCGCTGATTAATTCGGTCAGTGCGGAGCCGGAACGTTTGGAAAAATTTTTGCCGCTCGCGAAAAAATACGGCGCGGCGATTTTGATTCTGCCGTTGACTTCAAGCGGCGTCCCGAAGACTGCACAGGAACGCGTTGACGTGGCGAAAACGATTATCGACGCGGCAAAAGCTCACGGACTCAACGACGGCGATTTTTTGTTGGACGCGCTGGTTATGACGATTTCCGCCGATAAAAATGCGTGCCTCGAAGTGCTGAAGACGTTGCAACTTTACCGCGAACGATTTGACTTGCCGACGACGATGGGCTTAAGCAACATTTCATTTGGTCTGCCGAATCGTCCGCTGATTAACTCGACGTTCTTCGCGATGTGCCTCGCCGCAGGTCTCGACGCGCCGATTATGAATCCTTACGACGAATCTATGCAAAACGTTTTGAAGTCTTCCGCCGCATTGCTCGGCAAAGATCCAAACGGTCTGCAGTTCAGCAAACTCGCGCAAGTCACAATCGATACGCCGCAGAAAAAAATTTCACTCGACACGTTGAGCGCGATTAAAGTTGCCGTGCAGGAAGGCGACAAGGATGAAATTCCTGCGCTGATTCGCAAAGCCGTCGACGAAAAATTTTCAGCCGATGAGATAACCGAACGCGCATTGACTGCCGCGATGAATGAACTCGGCGATGATTTCGGTTCGGGAAAAATTTTCTTGCCGCAAGTGCTTTTGAGTGCGGAAACTATGCGTCTTGCCTTCGACGAGCTGAAAAAAATTCTTCCCGCGCAGAAAACTTCCACGCAGGGAACTTTTGTTATCGCGACGGTCAAAGGCGACGTTCACGACCTGGGCAAAAATATCGTCGGCGCGTTAATTGCCAACAGCGGCTTTAAACTCGTTGACCTCGGCAAGGACGTTGACGCGTCGGAAATTGTTCGCGCTGCCATTGAACACGACGCCGATATTGTCGGACTTTGCGCCTTGATGACGACGACAATGATTCAAATCGACAAGGTTATCGCTGAACTTCACGCGGCGGGCAGCTCTGCAAAAGTGATGGTCGGCGGCGCGGCTTTGACGCAGGAATATGCTGATTCTGCCGGTGCAGATGCCTATGCTCGCGACGGCGTGGAAGCTGTTCGTCTCTCGAAAAGTTTGGTGACCAAATGAATTGTTCGCAAAAAAATAATCGCTTTACAACATAATCGTTGGCAAGCGATTTGAAATACAAATAGATTAACCTTGCACTGTCCGCCGGATCTCTCATAGTGTCTCTGCTAAATTACTTCAAATAATCACTTAAGCAGACCACCGCGTTTGATTCTCTGATTGCCGTTTCTATTCTTGGAGAGAGTCGACGCGACCAAACATCGACTCGCCCGCGCTTCGACACATGGTCGGAGCGTTTTTGATTCCGTGATGATTATATTCGACGTGAAAATTTTTTTCAAGCAAAAGTTTTTCGGCGGCGTTCAATAAAAAACTTCCTGCAAACATAAACCGCAAGCAGGAGCAGTGGCGGGAACAAGACTTCTGTCGCGGGCGATGAAAATTTTTTCAAAGTCAGTCAAGCTCACGTTGTGCCGCCCGACCGCAACGACTAACGCAACGATATTCCGCGCCATGTGATAGAGAAAGCCGCTCGCGTGAATTTTTATCGTCAAGATGTCGCCGCCGAAAATTTCTTCGCCGAAAATTTCTGCCGCGTAAATCGTTCGCACGGGATTCATATTCGGTGCACCGCCCGCCGCTTTGAACGTCGAATAATCATGCGTGCCGACAATCAAGCTTAAAGCCTCGCGCATTGCCTCAACGTCAAGCGGTCTGAAAATGTGCCAGGCGAAACGATTTACAAACGGATTCGATGCCGCGCCGCGCAGGATTCGATAAAGATAAATTTTACTCGTCGCGCTGTGCAATGCGCTGAAATTTTTATCGACTTCTCGCGCCAAACGAACGACAATATCACTCGGCAGAACGGTTCTTGCGGCAATCGGGATTTTGTCAACGTCAATTCGTCCGTCCGTGAAAAAATTTACGACTTGCCCGAAGGCGTGAACTCCGGCATCTGTGCGACCTGCCGCTGCCAATTCAATCTTGTCGCCGAAAATTTTTTCAAGCCGCTCCTCCAAAACATTTTGCACTGCGATTCGCGGCGGGCTCTGCCATTGAAAGCCGTTGTAATTCGTGCCGTCATAAGCGACCGTCAAAGCGATATTTCTTCGCCGAAGTTTCAACAGCTGTTTATGCTCGGAACGCATTGCTTTGCCTCCTTGAAGTTTTATCACGGGAAATTATCTGCGCGGCGAAAAAAATCCTTCCCTTGACAGAAATATTCCCGCGAAGTATGATTCAAGCCGTGTTATGTTTCAAGCAGTTTTAGGAGGAATCACCATGAGTGAACGCAAATATAAATTCGAGACACTTCAACTGCACGTCGGACAAGAACAGGCTGATCCCGTCACCGATGCCCGCGCAGTTCCGATTTATCAAACGACTTCCTACGTCTTCCACAACTTCCAACACGCGGCAGACAGATTTGGACTTCGCGACGCCGGCAACATTTACGGACGCTTGACGAATCCAACGCAGGACGTTTTGGAAAAAAGAGTTGCGGCTTTGGAAGGCGGCTCGGCGGCATTGGCGGTGGCAAGCGGTGCGGCGGCAGTCACTTACGTTGCTCAAGCTCTCGCGCAAAAAGGCGATCACATCGTTGCGGCGACGACCATTTACGGCGGCACGTTTAACTTGTTTGAACACACGCTGCCCGCATTTGGAATTGAAACGACGTTCGTTGACCCGACCAAAGGCGTTGACGTTTTCGAGGCGGCTGTTCAGAGCAACACGAAGTTTATTTTCATCGAGTCCGTCGGAAATCCTAACGCCACGTTGATTGACATTCAAGCCGTCGCCGACATTGCGCACCGTCATAAAATTCCGCTCGTCATCGACAACACATTTGCCACGCCGTATCAAATTCGACCGTTTGAATTTGGAGCAGACATCATCGTTCACAGCGCGACTAAATTTTTGGGCGGACACGGCACGACACTTGCAGGCATCATCGTCGAAAGCGGCAAATTCGATTGGGAAAAGTCCGGCAAGTTCCCGCAACTCGTTGAACCGAATCCAAGCTATCACGGCGTCAGTTTTTACAAGGCACTCGGCGCGGCGGCGTTCGTCACGTACATCAGAGCGATTCTTCTGCGCGACACGGGTGCGGCAATTTCTCCGTTGAATGCGTTCATGATTCTGCAGGGCGTTGAAACTTTATCATTGCGTGTTGAACGTCACGTCGAGAACGCGTTGAAAGTCGTCGAATACCTCGCGAAAAATCCCAAAGTCGAAAAGGTCAATCATCCCGCGTTGGAAAATCATCCCGATCACGCGCTTTACAAGAAATATTTTCCTGACGGCGGCATTTCGATTTTCACGTTCGAGATCAAAGGCGGTGCTCAAGCCGCGCAGAAATTCATCGACAGCTTAAAAATTTTCTCGTTGCTTGCAAATGTTGCCGACGTTAAATCGCTCGTGATTCACCCGGCGTCAACTACTCACTCGCAAATGACGGAAGCTGAACTTTTGGCATCGGGCATCACGCCGTCAACGATTCGCCTGTCAATCGGCACCGAGCACATTGACGACATCATTGCCGACCTCGAAGACGGTTTCAAAACCGTGTAAATTTTATCAGCCAATAAAAAAATCCCTCGACGTTCAAGACGTTGAGGGATAAATTTTTTTGCGCACGGATTATTGTTTTGTGAATTTGCCGCCGCTGATTTTATACGTGTCGTCGTTTACGTGGAAAGTCGTCGCGGTGAAATCGCTCAAGATAATTGCCTTCGCCGTTGAGCCGACTTTGAAATAAACTTCCGACTCTCATTTGTTGCAAGAGGCAGAGAACGTGCCCGTTATTTTGAGCAGATCGTTGTCGCCGAATTCGAAGATAACGTCTTGACCGTCGCCGTTTGAATAGAGGAACGTGTCTTTTCCGCTACCGCCCCAAAGAGTATCATTCCCTGCACCGCCGTTGATTGAAGCGTAGCGACTTGAGTTGTAGATAATATCCTTGCCGTTTCCTGCATTGATTGAAACATTTTTCCAGCTGTTGTAAATGGTGTCGTTGCCCGTGCCGACGCTGATTGAAACGTCTTGCTCGCTGCTGACGATTGAATCATTACCTTCTCCGCCGATGATACTGACGTTCAAGCCGGAATATCTACTGTTGCTAATGTAGTCGTTGCCGTCGCCTGCGTTGATTGAACTGTTGGAACCTCTGTTTTCTATGCCGTCGGAACCTTTGCCCGTCGTGATTTTGGCTTTAGAGCCGCTGTTTGAAATGTACCAACTGCCCGTCGTCTTTTTGATTGTCTCATTAACCGTTGTGTTTTTAAATGCTGTCCTGCCCGCGTTGATGACGGTCTCTTTGCCTTTAGAATCTCTGACGGTGATTTTGTCGCCGAGGGCATTCTTGAACGTGAGAGAACCTTTGCCTACTTTGACAACGATATCATCACCGCTTTTCGTCGTCGAGTAACTGCTGCTCGTCAAATTGACGGTCAAATTCCTGCTGTCGATTTTTGCACTTTGCAAAATCACGTCGTTGCCGTCGCCCGACGCATAAATAAAATTAACGTTGTCGCCTGAATTGTAGATTGAGTCATTTCCTGTACTACCGAGTATCGTTACATCGTCGCCGCTGTTTGAGATTGAATCATTACCTTCGCCCGCGCTGATTGAAACTTTTGAGCTGTTGTTTATGATTGAATCGTTGCCTTTGCCCGCGTCGATAGTGGCGTATGAGCCGTAGTTCCCGATTGAATCATTCCCTGCACCTGCATTGATTGTGACATAAGAAGAACGGTATTTGTTTTCGATTAAATTATTTCCTGCGCCCGCAGATATTGAAACATTTGCACCGCTGTTTGAAATGCTGTCCTTCCCTGCGCCGGCATTGATTGAAACGTTCGAGTCACTGTTGACGATTGAATCAGCCTTGCTTGTACTCGTGACAATCACGCCGTCCTTTTTGCTAGAGTGTGTTGGTAAAGTCCAAAAATAAAACATAAGCAAAATCTTTGGTAAAATGAGTTTGAAAAACTATTCAAAGGAAAGTGCTTATGTCAAACTCA
>CAJOHG010000039.1 GCA_905234395.1 uncultured Selenomonadaceae bacterium | reverse complement strand
ATATTTTTCTATCTTTTCATATTGTTCTTGTGTGATTTTCATGACTTCATTTTATCAGCTTTATTTTCTATTTTCCATAGTGTGAACACGCTCTAGATTATCGTCAGAAGGGAGAATGCCTTATGGATTTTTCAAAGCTCGTTCCCGTCGAATGGAGTAGTCGTCGAGTGCTCACGACCGCTCAGCTCGCAGAGTTTTACAAATGCTCGGCAGAGAATATTCATGATAATTTTAGTAAAAACAAAGATCGTTTTGTCAAAGGTAACCATTACTTCAAGTTCTAAGTTGCTAATTTTAAAGCTTTTCGTGACTATACGGAAAATTTTCGCTTAGTTGAAGGTGACTACGCGGAAACTTTCCTCCCGGAACTTGTCGGTAAACATTGGATTTGAATCATGATGGCAACAAGAAAAATGAAATTCTCAAAGCAGGTGATTAATTTGTCGTAACGAGCGGCAATACGGCGAGGATTCTTTATGCGTAAGAAAACGCCCAACAACATTGCGAGCCTTGTAAAGTTCGCAGACAAAATGGCGTCTTATGACGGAATGAGCTTTTTTTGAACGAAACCGCGAATGTTCACGGAAGGAAAAGCTTTATCGCCTAAAAGATTTGAAAAATTTTTCGTAATGAGAGCATGAATTTTGATGTTCTTACCGCCGCGCGATACTCCGAGTGCTTGATTGCCCCGGATTTTGCGAGCAACGGCGGCGTGCTGATGCACCTTACAGAACGTCGAATCAATTTGAACGGGCAAATACTTGTTCGTATCGGCTACCGGTACTTTTAAAATGTTCTCGCAGTGAACAGGTAAATCGCGCCATGGGCTCTCGAAGACAAATTCGACATGAGCATTCACCTTTCGGTTTTTAGGCAAATTCATTTTATCAAAGGTTTTGCTCATGTTTTATTTTTCCACTTTGCCAACACGTTCTAATTGTTGCTTATTGACAAAGTACTCTTTAGGTGTAGAATATTTGTGCGAAAATTTTTGCATGTCAAAAGGGATTTAAAAGTTTGCGGCGAAAAACTTTCACAGCAAAAATCAAACAGGAGGTCAACCCATGATCAAGCTCACGAAATTCAATTCCGACCAGAACAAGCGCGGAGAGTTTATCTTGAATGCGGAACTGATTCAAACAATCGAATCGACGCCGGACACTGTCATCACGCTGGTCAACGAGAAAAAATTCATCGTCGAAGAAGCCGCCGAAGAAGTGGTGCGCCGCATCATGAAATATCGCCGCGCCCTGAAGCAACTGTGATCACGGAGGTAATTAATTATGCCTGATGAAGAAAAGGACGTTGATATTGCCGTTCCCGCGCCTCCACCCGCGCAATCAAAGAAGAAGCAAATCATATTAATCGTCGTGCTGGTTGTCGTCGGTTTGGCATTGGCGGCAGGCATTTCGCTTTTCGTTGTGACAAAATTTATGGGCGAAATTCCCGGCGGTCATGAAGAAGGCGGCGAGCCTCGTTATCACGACGCGGGAATTTTCGTCAAAATCGGCGATCCCAAAGAAGGTATACTCGTCAACGTCGGCGGTCCGCGCAGTGGCAAATACTTAAAGGCGAGCATTATCGTCGAGTTCAATCCTTCCAAAAAATCTGTCATCAATCCCGATACAAATGCTCTTCAGCCCGATGCAGAAGTCAAAGTCAACGACACCGCCACGCAATTTTTGCGCGCGACAAAGCTTGAAGACTTCGACGCCGATAAGCAGGAAGAATTCAAGAAACAGCTCAAAGACGCGCTCAATGCCTCACTCGGCGGAGGTTCCGTCTACGACGTTTACATCACAAGTTTCCTCTTGCAATGATTAGGAGGTAAAATCTTGTCTGTTGATGTACTTACTCAAGAACAAATAGACGCGTTGCTTGCCGCCGCAAATGAAGGCGAAACTTCTTTGGAAGAACTCAAAATGGAAGAGAACGCCAAGAAGATTAAAGTCTACGACTTCCGGCGACCCGATAAATTTTCCAAAGATCAGATTCGCACGCTGTACATGCTCCACGAAAGTTTTGCGCGAATGTTGAATACTTACATGAGCTCGCACCTTCGCACGCTCGTCAATGTTGACGTTGCTTCCGTCGAACAGCTCACCTATCAAGAATTCGTTCAATCGTTGGCAAATCCAAGCGTAATTTCAATTCTCGGCGTGCAACCGCTCAAAGGCAACATTATCTTTGAAATCAGCTCGGAGATAGCCTTTGCTTATCTTGATCGCGTTTTCGGCGGCGACGGTACCACGACAATGAAAACTCGCGTGCTGACGGAGATTGAAGATGCCGTTATGCGAAGATTCGTCAATTCGGCAATGGAACGTTTCAAAGAGGCTTGGTCGAACGTCACGCCGATGAATCCCGTCCTTGAGGCGACAGAATCAAATCCGCAGTTCACGCAGATTGTTCCGCCAAATGATATGGTCGTTATCGTCACGTTGCACACAAAGCTCGGCGAAGTCGAAAGCATGATGAACATTTGCATACCGTATCTCGTGCTTGAGCCGATTATGTCAAAGTTGACGACAACTTTCTGGGTCGCGGCGTCTGCTGCCAAAGAAGAACGCGTCGGACAAGCCGAAGCCATCCGTAAAAAACTTAACAAGACAAAAGTTCCGCTCGTGGTGGAAGTCGGGCGCGTGCAAATTACAATTCGCGAATTCTTGACGCTCGGTTTCGGCGACGTGTTACAGCTCAATACAAAAGTTAAAGACGACTTTCCTTGCATGATTGGCACGAATGCGAAATTTTATTGCAGACCCGGCACCTTCGGCAAAAAATTGGCAGTGCAGATAACTCAAGTAGTTCAAAAAGAAAATGAGGAGGCTACTGATGACGATGAGTGATTTGTCTCAAGCTGAAATTGATGCCCTGTTGTCCGGAGCCGGCGGTGGTGATTCGAGCGACAGCTCTTCAAGCGGCGATGCCTCTTTAGACAGCAATGACGCGGACGGGCTTTTGTCCGACATGGAAAAGGACGCGCTCGGCGAAATTGGCAATATTTCAATGGGCTCTGCGGCAACGACGTTATCGACTTTGCTCGGTCACAAGGTGAACATTACGACGCCTTCCGTTTCCGTTGCGCCGATCAACGTTATCCAACAGCATTACCCGATGCCTTATCTTGTCGTCGAAGTCGCGTACACTGTCGGCATTGACGGCAACAACGTTTTCGCGATTCAAGCTACGGACGCGGCGGTCATTGCTGATTTGATGATGGGCGGTGACGGCACCAATCCCGATCCCGAACTCAACGAAATTCACATGAGCGCAGTCGGCGAGGCGATGAATCAGATGATGGGCGCGGTTGCAACCAGTTTGTCGACCATGTTCAAGAAAAAAATTGATATTTCGCCGCCGAAAGTGAATCTTGTTGACTTCGGCAAAGAAGACCTTGCTAATCAAATGAACAACACGGAACCTGTTGTTCGCACGGCATTTCGTATGGAAGTTGACGGCTTAATTGACAGTGAGATAATGCAAATTCTTACCATCAAAGTTGCAAAAGAAATGGTTGATGCTTTGATGGGCGAAGAAGAAGAACCTGCTCCGGCACCCGCACCTGCTCCGAAGTCTGCACCTGCTCCGCCGCCAAAAGCAGCAGCTCCTGCACCGCAACCGCCGCCTCCGCAACAAAATTATCCGCCGCCTCCGCAACAAGGTTACGCGCCGCCGCAGGGCTATGGTTATGGAGGATCGCAGATGCAGCCTAACGTTGTAACAAATATGCCTGTCTCGCCCGCGCAGTTCACGCCGCTTTCAGTGGAGCCGGTACAAATCAACGAGGCAAATATCGGACTGATTTTGGACGTTCCGCTTCAAGTGACAGTCGAACTCGGGCGCACTAAGAAGACAATCAAAGAAATTCTCGACTTGGCAACAGGTTCAATCGTGGAACTTGACAAATTGGCGGGCGAACCTGTCGAAATTCAAGTTAACGGTCATTTTTTGGCAAAGGGTGAAGTCGTCGTCATTGATGAAAATTTCGGCGTGAGGATAACCGAAATTGCCACGCCTGCCGAACGTGCCGCTCATCTCAAATGACAACACGAGGAAATTCTATGTTCCATAACGCCAAAGACATTCTCGACATGTTTGGCATTTTGAACGCTCATAAAATCAACTACGTTCTTACGAAAAATATCGGCGATGAACTTCCCGCCAATTTGAAAATTGGGAAAGATATTGATCTGATTGTTCATCCTCAACATTACACCAAGCTCAAATATTTGATGTACATTTACGGTTATGATATGATTCTTCACCCGCACGGCAGAGAAGTCGGTTGGCAATTTATCTACGGTGCTCATGAAAATTTATTTATGATAAATCCCTCAACAAATTTGATTATCGACGTCTACGCCGAACTTTGCACCAAAAGCATTGCGATGAACGCATGGTTGCCGCTGGATAAAATCATTCAAGAATCCGTTTGGGCTAACAAAGTTTGGGACGACGTGAATAAATGGCGGATAATGGACGACGAGAACATGGTCATTTATCTTTTAACGCGAAGTATCTTTGAAAAGAACGGATTCTCCGATGCATACATTCAAGAGATTGAAAAGCGCAAAAGGTTTTTGACAAATTCGACGGCGCGACAAAAATTGGAAAAAATTTTCTTCAAGTTCACGGACACTCTGATTGACAAAGTAAATCGCGGGCAATACGGCGATATGTTCAATTCCTACGTTCAGTTCACGGATTATTGACGGAGGACAAAGATTTGGGAGAAGTTCTAAAAGTTATTAAAGAAATTAAGCTCGGCGGAGGAAAATTTTTAATCGAACAAAACGCGCCTTTGATAACAGGCGGTTCCAACGTCATACACCTGCAAAATGAAAAGTTCCGCATGGAAATGTCGGAGCCGGAATTTTTGAAAATTGCCGGGTCAATCGCTTGGGCACGAAGGAATTTTGATTTTTTGAAAGGTCGTAAGAAAACGTGAGCAATCCCGGAGTCATTACGCTCTTGAATCTTTCTTTCAATGACGAATACGGCATACATTCTTTTCGCGTGGAAGACAATATCGGCGAGGCAATTCATTTTCATTTGGACAACTTCAGGATTGATCTTACGGTTAAGGAATTTCGCAATTTCGCCGACGATATGTTGGACGCGATAAACGCCGTTGCAGATGTCAAAGGCTTTGACGCGCGGAAATGCGATCCTTTGTTCTTGTTTGAAATTGCCGAGTTGCTTCCTTATCTTCAAGCTGTCCAAATCGAATATATGCCCGTCAAGGAGCTCATTGTCGATACGAATGAAAAAGATGACGGTAAAGACATTTACAGATACATCAAACATTCTCGTGTGGTTAAAGCTCTTCAAGGCGACTTTGCCGAAAATGACAGACGCAAGCAAAATAACTTGATCGGGCAGACCAACTTGCAGAGACTTCATTCGATATTTGAAAGTGTGCGGAAAAACGGTTACCCTTTCAACGATGAATATATCATTCTTTTCAATGATCAGAATATCATTCGTGACGGACAACACCGCGCCGCGTCGATTTATGTTTTGGCACCCGACGCTGTGATTGCGATTCAGCGATGGATTTTCCGCGACAATATGTTCAGCATACCGAATCCGACATTCGATTTAAGTTGAAGGTACAGCTTTGTCGCAAAGCTCTTGCGCCAAAAAATACCTTGCCGATTGTCAAAGTATCGGTTATAATGCGGAGGCAACGATAGTCAAGGTTAATGTTGAAATTAAAACTAAAATCTTTTTAACGGGAGAGATGGATTATGGCAGTACGTGTTTTGGTCGTCGACGATGCAGCGTTCATGCGCATGATGGTTAAGGATATTCTTTCCAAAAACGGCTATGAAGTCGTCGGCGAAGCTGAGAACGGAATGAAGGCAGTAGAAAAATACGCCGAACTGCGTCCCGACTTGACGACTATGGACATCACGATGCCCGAAATGGACGGAATTTCTGCAGTAAAGGCGATCAAAAAAATCGACCCGAAAGCGAAAATCGTCATGTGCAGTGCAATGGGACAGCAGGCAATGGTTATAGAGGCAATTCAAGCGGGCGCGCGCGACTTCATCGTCAAACCTTTCCAGGCAGACCGTGTGCTCGAGGCAGTGCGCAAAGCTGTCGGCTGATGATTGAGAAAATCAAACTCTATATCCCGGCTATGCTGGTGCTCTTTTGTTTGATATATTTTGGCGGCTCTGTCGCGGAGTCTGCCGGTTATTTGGACGGTTATGAAGAAGCTGATCCACATCCGACCGGCGTCTCGTGGTGGTCGACGCTCGCTTACCTTTTAAGTTTGTTAGCCGTGTTTGCCGTCGTGCTGGTTATGGCTTACTTCGCCGCAAAATTTATCGGCGGTCGTTTCAACGCGGCACGTTTTTCGGCAAGCGGCGGCAGAATTCTGGAAAATTTACCACTGGGACCGAATCGCTCTGTCTGCACTGTTGAAATGGCCGGCAGAGTCTTTTTGTTGGGAGTGACTGACCACAACATCAGTCTCCTCGGCGAGATAACCGACAAAAATTTGATTGAGCACCTTCACGCGCAAGCCGTTGATTCGGGCGATATGTTTTCGCAAGAATTCGGCACGCTGTCCGATTTGGTGCGCAAAATTCCGTTGTTCAAAAAGAAGTAGCGAGGAAAATTTTCATGAATTCTGATTTTGCGGGCGATGATCCTTTTGAATTTGTGAGCGGCGGATTTGCGGCGGCGGCAACAGAGCCAAAGATTTTTTCGCCTATGCTCGGTGTGACGTGCACTATCTCTTTTGAGCCCGGTATTGTTGCGTCAATATTTCGCAGTGCTTACGAAAAAATCAAAAGTTACATCAGCGGCGAAGGTCGTCCGCTTACGGTTAAAGAATTTCGCGAGACTTTGAGCTGTGACGGGCTGATTAATTCGTTCAGGCAAGTTCTGAAAGAATATGCGCAAGAAAACGGTATGACGGAGCATGAATTGTATTTGCGGACAATCAAGGTCATTCGCGAACACAATGCTTATAGGAACATTGGCGACGACGACAAAGTAGAATTAGCGCGACGTTTGACGGTCGGACTGTTGTAAAATTTTTCGTGGGAAGTGTGAATTTGAAGCGAAATTGTTTTCTAATCTGCGCGGGCGTCGTGTTATTGATGATGAACTTTGCGGAGGCGGCACCGATTATTCCAAGCGTGAACGTTGAGGTCGGCACGGCGGACAATCCCGATCAAGTTGCCTCGACGTTACAAGTTATCGCGGTGTTGACGTTGGCGACAATCGCGCCGTCAATCCTGCTGATGACAACTTCCTTCGTGCGAATCGTCGTGATAATCAGCTTCCTTAGAAACGCTCTCGCCACGCAAAACGTCCCGTCGAATCAAGTTATCGTCTCGTTGGCGGTATTCTTGACTTTCTACATAATGGCACCTTATTGGTCGCAGGCGAACGAAAACGGACTTCAACCATATTTGTCGGGACAAATCACGCAAGAAGAGGCGATAACCAACGTCCTTGAGCCGATGCGCGAATTTATGTTCCGTCAAACGCGCGAATCAGATTTGGCATTGTTCGTGAATTTGTCCGACGCCGAACGACCCGAATCGCAGGAAGATGTTTCGACGTTCACGCTGATTCCCGCGTTCATGATAAGCGAACTCAAAACCGCGTTTCAAATCGGCTTCATGCTCTATGTGCCGTTTATCGTCATTGATATGATTGTCGCGACGACGCTAATGTCAATGGGCATGATGATGTTGCCGCCGGTTATGATTTCCCTGCCGTTTAAAATTTTGCTGTTCGTGATGATTGACGGTTGGCACTTGCTCATTCGTTCGATAATCGTCAGTTTTCGATAGCGAGGTGCAACATGTCCGGTGATTTGGTTATTCAGCTCGGTCAAGAGGCGTTGATTGTCGTTTTAATCGTCTCCGCGCCGATGTTGGGTTTAGGTTTGGCAGTCGGTTTGGCAGTCAGCGTTTTCCAAGCGACGACTTCAATCCAAGAGCAAACGTTGGCATTTATCCCGAAAATTATCGCGGTCTTCGTGGCGATTTTGATTTTCGGTCCGTGGATGCTCAGAATCATGGTAGAATTTTTTTCCGACATATTCATTGGCTTGCCGGCACGTATAGGCTAGGTGACAGCTTTGACAGAGCTTGACTTCTACGATATTTTTCAAGGACAAGTAGCCGCATTTTTGCTCGTGCTCACGCGTGCGAGCGGCATTTTTTTTATTTCGCCGTTTCTGGGCAGCATGAACATTTCGGCAAAAGTAAGAGCCGGCGCAGCGATTGCGGTGGCCGCGATAATTTTTCCCGTCGTCGTGAAAGAAACGGTCGTTCAAGCACCCGCAACGGTCATGATGTTTGCATTCACCGTGGCAAAAGAAATGTTCATCGGCTGGCTGATCGGACTTGTCGGTTATATCACATTGAGCGCGGTGAATTTGGCGGGCAAGGTCATGGATATGCAGGTCGGCTTCGCAATGGTCAACATGATGGATCCGACAACTCAACAACAAACCGGTCTTATCGGAAATTTTCTTTACAACTTGACGATAATTTACTTCCTGATAACGAACGGGCACCACGTGATTCTTTCCGCATTGGCAGAGAGTTTCCGCGTTATTCCGCTCGATTCGTTGATTTGGAACACGTCGTTGCCGCAATTCATCAACGATTTAACGGCAGGCGTCTTTTTAAACGGAATGAAAATCGCAATGCCCGTGACGTTCGCGATTCTGCTGACAAACGTCGGATTGGGCGTTTTGGCACGCACAATGCCGCAGATGAATATTTTTGTCGTCGGCATTCCGTTGCAACTGATGATTGGCACGTCAATGCTCTCAATGGTCTTGCCGTTCTATCTTCTCTTTTTGGACGTGATTTTCAATGAAATGTACGCAAATATTTCAATCGCACTCAAAGCCCTTGCACCTTGACGACGACTTGAAAAATTTTGTCTTTGACCTGCAACGTTTCGACGGCGAAAAGACAGAGGAGCCTACTGCAAAAAAGAGAGAAGACGCTCGCAAGAAAGGCACCGTCGCCAAAAGCCAAGAACTTAACACGGCGTTTATCCTGCTTATCGGCTTTTTGATTCTGCGCATTCTTTGGGAATACATTTACGGCAACATTGCCGAATACACCGTTTATCTTTACTCGCATTTGGGACAGAGCACGACGACCGAAGGCATTACGGAACTTTTTATCGGCATCATGATTCTTTTGGCGAAAACGGTTTTGCCCGTAATGTTTGCGATTCTAATCGTCGGTCTCGGCATAAACGTCTTTCAAGTCGGGCTCATGATTTCTACGGAGAGACTTGAGCCGAAACTTGACAATCTCAACCCGATTAACGGCTTCGGACGAATTTTTTCCAAACGTTCACTCGTCGAGCTGGTCAAGTCAATTTTTAAAATAATCGTCATCGGCTACTTTCTCTATCTGTATCTTAAAGATCAAATTCCGCTCCTGCCGCAATTTATTTTTTTTGACCTGGGACAATCACTGGCGACGGCTGCCGATATAATCTTCACGATGGCATTTCAAGTTGTCGGCGTGATAATGATTATGGCGGCGGCGGATTACGCTTATCAATGTTGGCAGACCACGCAAGATTTGAAAATGTCCAAACAGGAAGTCAAAGACGAGTATAAGCAAATGGAAGGTGACCCGCAGATTAAAGGTAAGATTAAGCAAAAACAACGTCAAATGGCAATGCAACGCATGATGAGCGAAGTCCCGAAGGCTGATGTCATCGTCACCAACCCGACGCATTTGGCGGTTGCTCTTCAATACAAAAAGGGAATGATCGCGCCGCTTGTCGTGGCAAAAGGTCAAGACCTTGTCGCAGAGAAAATCAAACAAATTGCCCGCGAGCATCACATTTTGATTGTCGAGAACAAACCCGTCGCACGCGCACTATTTGAAGCCGTTGACGTTGGCGGAATGGTGCCCGCCGAATTGTATCAAGCCGTCGCGGAAATTTTGGCTTACGTCTATCGAATCAAGCATCGTCGCGCCGCGTGATTTTAATAAGGAGCAATACAATGCAGCTTGATGAATTTAAGTCCTTGATTGAAATAAAGCTTTGTGTACCGCCGATTTCGGGAGATTTTCCTACGACAGGCAATACAACTTTCCTCAACTGGCGCAGGTAAAATATCTTCCGGAAGAGCCTGTGTATCCGTTAAACTATCTGAAGTCCACGGTTAAAAAAGGTCGCTATTGGTATCACTGTTTCACTTCGGAAAAAAATTTTCATAAGCTCCATAATTGCTTTGAAGATTATGTGGAACTTTTGCGGCAGGCTAAAGGCTTAATCTCGGCAGACTTTAGTTTGTTCCGCGATTATTCGGAAGAAATTTTGATAGAAAAATGTCGTGCGAATCGCCTTGTTGATTACGCTTTGCAACAGGCGGGCATTCCGATGATACCGACTGCGGGTTTTGCCGACGAATCTTCGTGGGAATGGTGTTTCGACGGCTTGCCGCTTAATTCTACTGTTGCCGTTACCACAAATACTCTTGGACGCGACCGTGAAGCACACAGACTTTTTGTCGGCGGGATAAACACCATGATCAAAAAAATCCAACCGACTGCGATTGTCGTCTGCGGAAAAGTTCCCGCTTGGATGCAGAACAGACACCCGGATATTCAAATCATTCACATTCAAAGTTACAGCGAGATGTGGCATGAACGCGAGAAAAGAAAACTGGCGGGCGGATTAATATTAAAAGGCGGTTACGGCGGAGCAAGCGGCAAAGCTCGAAGGAAAAAAGATGGCTGTTATTACGACAGTGGGAATGATAAGGTTACTGACAAAAATGCCATGATCGCGGCGGAATATTATCTGGATTTGGGAATGTACGTCGTTTTTTTGCATGAATATTACAGCCGACCGGATTTACTTGTCGATTTTGATTTTCTCGCTGAAGTTAAGGGAATCGGTTCAACTAAGTCCGGCACCATTTCAAAGCAAATCAAGCACGCATCCGAACAAATTGACAATGAATTAGCACATCGCTCCGCAGACAAACAACTTCCCGGCAAAATTGTTATAATATCGTTTCATGCCAGCTTTGAGATTGGTTTCAATGCGATTAATGAAGGTTATCAAGAGGCAAAACGTAAAAATCAAGTTCATTTCCCCGTTGAATTTTGGTTTCGCGGCGAATCCGGCATGGAAATTCGTGTTTTAGAGGAGTGATAATTATGGCTGTTTGTGGATGCGGTTTTTGCGGATATCAAATTCGTTATCACGGTGAGCCCGAAGGAGAATATCCTGTCGAACACATTTTTTGTACGCTTGAGAATTGGCGGGCACTTGAAGAGGAAAATTTAACTGCCGATTGGCTGGAAGTGGAGCACGACGGAATTTTTTTCTATGCTTGGCGGTGTGCTCGTTGCGGAACATTTATGTTTTTCAATGACAAATGGAAGAGTATCGGAGCTTATACGCCCAATGAAGAATTTTCTTCCGAGCCAATGCAAGAGCCGTTTGACTTCGGACCTTTCTGGGATGATTTTCAGTGGTTTGAAATTACCGAGAGCAACGATAATCGCGCGTCTGAAGTTCTCACAAAATTTCCCGGCAATCGTTGGCTTGCGAAAAATGATAACGAGTTGCGACTTTACGAGGACGAGACGCGGACAAAATGTATCAAGCAGTTCAGACGCCTTCAATTCGTCACTCCAATCACCGTTCAAACAATGTCGCTTGACGCTTTCAAGAAAATGCTGGCGAATTGGGACGATGTAGAATTTACTTATCGCGGCACCTATTACAACTTCATGCGCGAAAAAGACGGCATTAACATTTATCGCGGGCACGGTAATGAGCAAATTGTCTACCACGCCGCCAATGCCGACGCCGATGAAATTGTCAACGCAAAAATTTTTCACGACGGCAAATCAATCGTTGAAGTTCAAGCCGCTGTTGTGTTATAGTGGCAAAAAATTTTAGAGGAGTAATTTTATGGCCGCACCCGACGAAGTTTTGGGCGAACCGCGAACATTGGGCTCGCTCATCCAAAAGTACAGCGACGTTATAATTGCGGTGACACTCGTCATGATTGTTATCATGATGATTATTCCGTTGCCGACGCCGCTTTTGGATTTGCTTATCTGTTTAAACATCACAATCGCTCTTGTCGTCATAATGAGCGCGATTTACAACGAGGAAGCTCTCGATCTGTCTGTCTTCCCGTCGCTTTTGCTCGTGACGACTCTTTTCCGATTAGCCCTAAACATTTCGTCGACGCGGCTGATTTTGATTGACGCTTACGCCGGCGAAGTCATCACGGCATTCGGACAATTTGTCGTCGGCGGCAATCCCGTCGTCGGTTTCATCATGTTTATCATTTTGGTTATCATAAACTTCATTGTCATAACCAAAGGCTCTGAACGTGTCGCGGAAGTCTCGGCGCGTTTCACATTGGACGCAATGCCCGGTAAGCAAATGGCTATCGACGCGGACTTGAATCAGGGCGCGATAACTGATGAAGAAGCTAAAGTTCGGCGCACGAAAATTCAACGCGAGGCTGACTTTTTCGGAGCTATGGACGGTGCGTCAAAGTTTGTCAAAGGCGACGCGATAGCTGCGATTATCATCATGCTCATCAACATCGGCGGCGGATTCGTCATCGGCATGGCGCAACGTGATATGGCGGCGGTTGAGGCTCTTCAAACTTACACGCTCTTAACCGTCGGCGAAGGTCTCGTCAGCCAAATTCCCGCGCTGTTAATTTCAACGGCAACCGGTATCATCGTCACTCGTGCCGCGTCCGAAGGCAACCTCGGCAATGATATCGTCAAACAGCTGTTCAACAATGAGCGCGTCTTTTTCATCAATGCCGGCGTCCTGTTAATGTTGTCAATCGTTCCGGGACTTCCGGGCGTGCCGTTTGCATCGCTGGCAGTTGTCTGCGCATTTATCGGCTACAGTTTGCACAGAAAATCAGTTGTTCCCGAAGAAGTCAAAGTGGAACAGGAACAGGCTAAGGAAAAGCACGAGGCTACGCGTCCCGAAAATATCATCTCGTTGTTGCAGGTTGACCCGATGGAATTGGAAATCGGCTACTCGTTAATTCCGCTCGTTGACACGGGACAAGGCGGCGACTTGCTCGACCGAATCGTTATGATTCGACGACAATGCGCACTTGAACTCGGTTTAGTCGTGCCGACAATCCGTATCCGCGACAACATTCAGATTAAGCCGAACGCTTACATCATCAAGCTAAAGGGCATGGAAATTGCTCGCGGCGAATTGATGCTTGACCATTTCTTGGCGATGAACTCCGGCACGGTCTTTGAAGAAATTCCCGGCATTGAGACGGTTGAGCCGGCGTTCGGTCTGCCCGCGCTGTGGATTCCCGAAAGTCAACGTGAACAGGCGGAACTCAACGGCTACACGGTCGTCGACGCGGTTTCAGTTTTGGCAACGCATTTGACGGAAATTATTAAGCAACACGCATCCGAAATTCTCGGTCGTCAAGAGGCTCAAAATCTCGTCGACAATCTCGCCAAAACTCATCAAAGCCTTGTCGATGAAGTCGTTCCCGAACTTTTGGGCGTCGGCGAAATTCAAAAGGTCTTGGCGAATTTGCTCAACGAACGCATTTCAATCCGCGACATGGCGACGATTATGGAAGTGCTCGCCGATTACGCTCGCGCCACGAAAGATCCCGAAATTTTAACGGAATATGTGCGACACGCGATGGGCAGGCAAATCACTCAACAAGTTGTTCAAGGAAATATTTTGCCGTGCGTCACGCTTGACCCTGCGTTGGAAAATCGAATCGTCGGTTCAATTCAGCGCACCGACCACGGTTCTTACGTGAGCCTCGATCCCGAATCAATGCGGCGTATGATTAATTCGTTGACCAATGAAATTGATAAGCTTGCGAATCAAGGTTATCCTGCCGTCGTGTTGACAAGTCCCGCCGTACGACTTTATTTCCGCAAACTTGTCGAACGTTCGGTGCAAGGTCTGGTTATCGTTTCGCACGCTGAAATTGATCAGTCCGTCGAGATTCAAATTATCGGCGTCGTAAGAATTTAATCAGCAAAAAATTTTCCCTTGTCAAAAATTGGCGAGGGATTTTTTTTCTGACATAATCAACGTCTGTCAAATTGAAGTTGCGCGTGATATAATTGCCGTGAAAAAATTTTAGGGAGGCTTTCTTGATGTTGAAAAAATTTTTGTCGGCAATGATGTTTATGTGCGTGCTGATGTTCGGCGTGAACGTCGACGCAAAAAAAATCCCGCCGCCTGTCTTGACGGCAGAATTCGATCAAATGGACTTCGCGCAGCTGTATCCGACTTACTCGTGGGAGCCGTTGCCGATGACGCGTTTTTATCAAGTGCGAGTCATCAAACTGGAATTGGCGCAAGATAAAATCGTTCGCGAACTGATGAACGGCGAGGCACTTAATCGCATGACGGATTCGACGCCTTTCACGCAACCGGGCAAATATCTTTGGCATGTGCGCGTCGTCGACAAGAATCAAAATCCTTTGAGCGATTGGTCTGAGGAAAAATTTTTCACGGTGACTGCGCCCGTGACTTTTGCCGTATTGGGTGACAGCATTTCGCACGGTGGAGCGGCTTACATTCCCGCAGGGCAACTTTCTTGCCAATGGGAGACTTATTGCGACGTTCCGATTAAAAATCTTGCTAGAAGCGGCGACACAACTCAAATGATGATTGACCGTTTCGACAATGACGTTTTGCCTTTCAGCCCGAAAGTTTTGCTGATTATCGCGGGCGTCAACGACATTCGCAGCGGCTCGAACGGCGAGGCTGTCATAAAAAATTTAACGATTTTGCGCGATAAATGTTTGGCTCATGACATCACGCCCGTTTTCTGCACGCTGACTTCAATGAATCCCGAAATCATGCAAGCACGCGGCATTCCGATAACCGACGGCGATTGGCGGCATGAACGCGAGAAAATCAATTTGTGGATTATGCGCACGCCGTATTTTGTCGATGTTGCCGATGCATTAACCGACAGCGAAGGTTTTTTACGCTTTGAATTTACGCCCGACGGACTTCACCCTGCATTGCGCGGCAAAAAAATCATGGGCGAGACCATTGCGAAATATCTGCGTGCCAATTTCTCAACGCTAATCACAAACTAACTTGCGGGATTGTCAATGTGAATGTCGTACCTTTGCCGAGCGCACTGTCGACGGAAATTTTTATGTCGTGCTTATCGGCAATGATTTTAGCCATTGCAAGACCGAGTCCGCTTCCCTTTATCGTGCTGTTTTTGACGCGAAAACCTCTGTCGAAAATTTTTGCTTGATTTTCGGGCGAAATGCCGATGCCCGAATCGGAAATGCTCAACAAAACTTTGCCGCCGTCAACAACGGATTTGATTTTTATATTGCCGCCTGCGGGTGTGTACTTTACGGCATTTTCCAAAAAAGCCCGAATGAGTTGCTTAACGGCGGCTTCGTTGCCAAAAATTTTCGCCGACTCGTTGCCAATCAGTTCAATCTTGTGCGTATTGACGTAAACTTTTGCCGAACGCATTATTTCCATAACAATATCGTCAATGTCCAAAACTTCCTTTTTAAAGTTGAGACATTTTCTGTCACTGCGAGAAAGAATTGAAATGTTTTCCAGCAACTTGATTAGGTTTTGTGATTCTTTGCCCAAGGCGTCAATGCCTTCATTTAAAAGTTCGGGATCTTTTAAGCCGCCGTCTTTTAACAAACTCAACCACGTTGAAAAAGCCGTCAAAGGTTGTCTTATCTCGTGTGAAGTGTTTGCGACAAATTCATTCTGTTGATTTATGCCGCCTTGCAACCTGTCAAGCATATTGTTGAGTGTTTTGGCAAGTTCGGTCAATTCGTCGTCTGCCTCGCCGATTGGAATTCTTCCGCTCATTTTCTCAAAAGCAATTTCGTGCGCAAGATCATTCATCGTCCGAATCGGCTTTAAAATTCGGCGGCTAAGGAAGTAGCCGAAAATCAGCGCGAGAATCATTCCGAAAACGTCCAACCCGACAAGAAATTTTTCCAGATTGTCAAAGAGCGTCCACTCTGAAGTTATCGTTCGGAAAAAATAAAACGTGACTTCCTTGCCGTCAATGTTGTAAGTCATTTCGTCGCAGTAAATAAGCGCGTTGCCGATTTGCGAAACCAACAAGTCGTCGGCAGCAAAAATCGGCGGCGAATCCGTAATCCCTGCGTAAACAGCTTCGACGGAAGGATAATTTTTTTCGTCCGTGTCGACAAGTTTGTTGCCTTCGCTGTCAATGGCACGCAGAACTACACCCGGAACAAGCGCGGCGCGAAAATTTTTCGGGTTGTAGTGGTCGTAATTGGTTTCAATTTCTTCGATAACCGATCTTACGTTTTTCATGCTGAATTTGATTGTTTTCTCTGCGGGAGCGAAGAGCACTTGCATCGCGCCAACCCACGTCACCACGTTAAGAATAAAGAAGAATACGAGAAAACACGCCGCATAGCCAAGCGTTATTCTGGTTGAAATGCTGAAGCCGTTGAGCTTGCGTTTTATATATGCTATAACGCTCATGGGATTTTCTCCTGCAATTTGACATGCGCCTATGATAACACAGGCTTGATTTATTTTCACTATTCATTTCGGCAAATGACCTAAAAAAAATTAATTGCTTCGGTTGAAGAAATAACCGGTTCCCGGTTCCTGACTACCAGTCCTTAAAAATTGTAGACAAGCGAAAATCTTTGTGCTATATTCTGCAAACGGGAGGCGAAAGGTTGTAATGAGTGCGACGGAAAAAATTTTAGCAGACAAGGTTGCGTTCGTGACGGGCGCATCACGCGGCATCGGTCGAGCAATAGCTCTGCGGCTTGCGTCCGACGGTGCAAAGGTCGCGTTGAATTTCGCGAGCAACAGTGCCAAAGCCGAATCAGTCAAAAACGAGATCGAATCGGCGGGCGGCACGGCAATGTTGATTCCAGGCGACGTTTCCAATTTCGAGACCGTCACCAAACTTATCAAGCAAGTTGTCGACGCGTGGAGCCGAATTGACATTTTGATAAACAACGCCGGCATCACTCGCGACAATCTGTTGCTCAAGATGAGTGAAGACGACTTCGACAAGGTTGTCGCCACAAATTTAAAAGGCGTCTTTAACTGCACCAAAGCCGTTACAAAGCTCATGATGAAACAACGCGGCGGGCGAATCGTCAACATGTCAAGCGTCGTCGGACTCAAAGGCAACATTAGCCAGGCAAACTACGCGGCGGCAAAGGCGGGCATTATCGGCTTTACAAAGTCTGCGGCAAGAGAACTTGCCTCTCGTGGCGTCACGGTCAATGCAGTTGCGCCGGGCTTAATCAATACCGATATGACTGCCGCGCTTAGCGAAAAAGTCAAAGAAGTTATGTTGCAAGAGATACCTGCGGGAAGAATGGGCACTCCCGAAGACGTTGCCAATGCAGTGGCGTTCTTGGTATCGGATCAAGCGGCGTATATCACAGGACAAGTTCTGGCGGTTGACGGCGGAATGGTCATGTGAACGCGGCTTTGAAAGGAGGTGACTGTAAGTGTCAACGTTTGATCAGGTTAAAAAAATCGTCAAAGAGCAGCTTGGAGTCGAAGAGGACGAAATTCAAATGAGTTCAACTTTCGTCGACGACCTGGGTGCCGATTCTCTGGACATAGTCGAATTGATTATGGCGTTTGAAGAGGAGTTCAACATTGAAATTCCCGACGAGAAAGCCGAAAAAATCAAGACTGTGGAAGATGTCGTTAAGTACATAGACGGAGAAACCAACGCTTGAAAAGCAATGAGGAATGTGGAATTGGGAATTAGGAATTAAATTTGCATTACAATCATTCCTAATTCCTCATTCCTAATTCCTAATTTTTTTTGGAGAGGATTGTCCGTGAGACTACCGGAACTGAAAATAGGAAATAAGACAGCAAAAATCCCAATCGTGCAGGGCGGCATGGCAATACGTCTTTCAACGGCACGACTCGCGGCGGCGGTCGCCAACGAAGGCGGCATCGGTCTTATCGCGGCGTCGGGCATGGCGCATGAAGAATTGCGCTACGAAATAAAATTGGCACGCTCATTGACCGACGGAATAATCGGGATAAACATAATGGTCGCGGCAAGCGATTTTTCGGGCATTGTTCATACGGCAATGGACGCAGGCATCGATTTGATCGTTGCGGGCGCGGGATTTTCACGCGATATTTTCGGGCTGGGCAGAGAATCCGGCACGCCGATAGTCCCGATTGTTTCCTCTGTTAAGCTGGCAAAAATTTCGCAGAAACTCGGAGCAGCGGCAGTCGTCGTCGAAGGCAAAGAAGCAGGCGGTCATCTCGGCACCGATATTTCCGTCCGTGAACTGATTGAACCGATTCGCGCGGCTGTAAAAATTCCCGTCATTGCGGCCGGCGGCGTCCTTACCGGCAAAGACATCGCTGACGTGTTGAAATTGGGCGCAGACGGCGTTCAAATGGGCTCACGATTCGCGGCAAGTCTCGAATCAAACGGCGCACCGAGTTTGAAAGAATATTATCTCAAATCTAAGCCGGAAGATGTTGTCGTCATCAACAGCCCGGTTGGATTGCCCGGTCGTGCCGTGCGAACTCCGTTTTCAAAACGCGTGATGGAAGGCCCGGTTCCGCCGAAAACTTGCGACTCGTGCTTGAAGGCATGCAAACACAATTTCTGCATCGTCCGCGCGCTGATGCGTGCTCAACAGGGCGACTTGGAGACGGGCTTGGTTTTCACAGGCGAATTCATGCCGCGTATCGAAGAAATTTTGCCCGCAAAGGAAATCATTCGACGCCTTGTCACGGAGGCTGAAGAACATTACCAACCGTAAAAAATTCCACAAAAAATACCCGACGTTCGATTGAGCGACGGGAATTTTTTTTTATTCGGCTTGCGTAAAATTTTCAATCGCCGACGTGACAACATCAACATCAAAACCGCGCGTCGATAAAAATTGCCACGCCTTAGTCTTGTCGAATTTCAAAGCGTCGGGAAATTTTTTCGCCAACAATTTTTCAGCCGCAAGCAAATCGTGCTCGTCAGCGTCATCGGGAATCAATCGCTCAATAAAATTTTTGTCGAAACCGCGCTGAATCAACTTCGCGACAATCTGCCGCACGCTCAACCTGCCGTCCGCATAAAAATTTTCAAACTGCCGCCGACAAGCTTCCGCGTCGTCCAAATAATTGTAACGCTTGAGTTTTTCCAGCGCGTCATCAACTTCAACGGCATCATACTTTCGAGCAAGCAATTTCCGCCGCAAAACCGTCGAGCTCTGTTCTTGATTGGCAAGCAAGTCCGTCGCCTTCATCAGCGCGGATTTTTTTTCTTTTAACATGTTGTCGCCTCCGCGTGATTGATTCTTTTGACGGCGCGATAATCCTGCGCGGCGTTTGCAGGAAATTTCCATTGTTGCCCGAATCAAGGCGGTTGAATCCAGTTCGAGGAGTGAGAGTTTTGGCTAAAAAAATTTTTATCGGCATGCTGATTTTGCTG
>CAJOHG010000038.1 GCA_905234395.1 uncultured Selenomonadaceae bacterium | reverse complement strand
CCCGCGTGCAACAAACCTACGCGCGTCGGTCACAAAGTTGTTGCCGGCAAAAATTCTCGCGTCTGCAAAAAATGCGGCGAGGTCATCGAATAAGGAAGGAGGTAAATTATGAGCAGACTTTTGGACAAATACAAGAGCGAAGTTATTGCGGCAATGACGGAGAAATTTTCCTACAAGAACGTTATGCAGGTGCCCAAACTTGAAAAAATCGTCATCAATATGGCGTGCGGAGATGCTGTCGGCAATGCAAAGGCTCTCGAATCGGCTATCGCGGACTTGACGACAATCGCAGGTCAAAAGCCCGTCATCACTCGTGCAAGAAAATCTTTGGCGGCATGGAAACTTCGCGCCGGTATGGCTATCGGTTGCAAGGTCACTCTGCGCGGGCGTCGCATGTATGAATTTCTCGATAAGTTCATGAACATTGCACTGCCGCGCGTGCGTGACTTTCGCGGTGTTAGCAAAAAATCTTTCGACGGTCGCGGCAATTACGCTGTCGGCGTCAAAGAACAGCTCATCTTCCCGGAAATCGAATACGACAAGATCGACAAGATTCGCGGCATGGACATCATCGTCGTGACCACGGCTAAAACTGACGAAGAGGCTCGTGAATTCCTCGCGCTCATGGGCATGCCGTTCGCAAACGCTTAAGGAAGTGATTATCAAATGGCTAAGAAAGCTTTAATCGAAAAGTGGAGCAAACCGCCGAAATTCTCTACGCGCAAATACAATCGTTGCAAAATCTGCGGCAGACCGCACGGCTACATTCGCAAATTTGAAATGTGCCGTATCTGCTTCCGTGAACAATCCTACGCCGGAGCTATTCCCGGCATCACCAAAGCAAGTTGGTAAATCTTCTAACAATCGAAAGGAGGATATCGGTTCCCTATGGCAATGACTGATCCTATTGCGGATATGCTCACGCGCATTCGCAATGCTAATTCCGTCTACCACGAGAAGGTAGAAATTCCCGGATCCAAAATCAAAATCGCTATAGCCGACGTTTTAAAGCGTGAAGGCTACATCAAAGACTTTTCCTTCGCCGAGGACAGCAAGCAGGGCATTCTCACTGTCAAGCTCAAATACGGTTCCGAACGCGAAAAAGTCATCACGGGCATCCAACGCATCTCCAGACCGGGTCTGCGTCAATACACCAAGCGCAAAGATCTTCCGCGCGTTCTCGGCGGACTCGGTATCGCGATTATTTCCACGTCGCAAGGCATCATGAGCGATAAACAAGCTCGCAAGGCTGGTCTCGGCGGCGAAGTCATCGCGTTCGTCTGGTAATGGAGCTTTAAGGTTTAAGCTTTAAGCTTTAAGGGCAATTCCTTACAGCTCAAAGCTTACAGCTAAAAGCTCAAAGCTCAAATCGGAGGTGCTAAAATGTCACGAATTGGAAGAGCACCGATACACATTCCCGCCGGCGTCACCGTAACTGTCGGCGAAGATAATCTGGTGCACGTCAAAGGTCCCAAGGGCGAATTGTCCCGCAAGATCTCCACGGAAATGAAAATAAGCATTGAGGACGGCGTCTTGACGGTGGCACGCCCCTCGGACAATAAAACGCACAGAAGTTTGCACGGCTTGAGTCGCACGCTCATTAACAATATGGTCGTCGGCGTCACGACAGGCTTCACGAAAAATCTTGAAATTGCAGGCGTCGGCTATCGTGCAGCCAAGCAAGGCAAAAATTTAAATCTGTCGCTCGGCTATTCGCATCCGGTCATCATTGAGCCGCCTGCAGGTATCACGCTTGAGGCTCCCACTGCCACGACGATAACTGTCCACGGCATCGACAAAGAACTAGTCGGAGCTGTCGCCGCCAACATTCGCGGTTGGCGTGAACCCGAACCTTACAAAGGCAAAGGCATCAAATACGCCGGCGAACACATTCGTCGCAAGGAAGGTAAAGCCGGTGCCAAGGGCAAGAAATAATTTTTGACCGCAGATTAAATTGTCAGGAGAGTTTAAACGGAGGTAACTACCATGTTGAAAATCGATCATGTTGCCATGTACGTCAACGATTTGGAAGCGGAAAAAGAATTCTTCGAGAAATACTTCAACGCCAAAGCCGGCTCCAAGTACAGCAATTTCCGCAACGACTTTAGCAATTACTTTCTGCGTTTCGACGACGGCTCGCGTCTCGAAATCATGACTCGTTCCAGTTCAGCCGACCCCGCAAAAGTTCGTTATCGCACCGGTTATCATCACATCGCAATCAGCGTCGGCGACCGCAAAGACGTTGACGACATGATGAAAAAATTCGACGCGGCTGGCGTCATCGTCGTAAGCGGCGCACGCACCACAGGCGACGGTTACTATGCTGCTGTCGTCGTCGACCCGGAAGGCAACGAAATCGAAATCATCGCGGAGAATCCCGGCTTGCGTGATTAAAAAATTCGTAAAGGAGGAAATCTAAGTGCTCCTTAAGGCAGATAAAAATCAAACTCGCCAAAAGAGACACCTGCGCGTTCGCAATCGTGTTGCGGGCACTGCACAGCGTCCGCGCTTGAATGTGTTCCGTTCTCTTGCTCACATTTACGCACAGGTTATCGACGACGAAAAGGGCATGACGCTCGCGGCGGCAAGCTCTCTCGATAAAGATTTTGACGGAAAAGGCGGCAACATCGCGGCGGCAAAGGCTGTCGGTGCTGCAATCGCCAAAAAGGCTCTCGAAAAAGGCATCAGCGAAGTCGTCTTCGATCGCGGCGGTTACATTTATCACGGTCGTGTTAAAGCTCTTGCCGAGGCTGCTCGCGAGGGCGGACTTAAATTTTAGTTTGAAGTTTGGAGTTAGGAGTGTGGAGTTAAAACGCTAATCAATTCCAAACTCAAAACTCCAAACTCAAAACTGACAAAAGGAGGTTTACTAATGCCACGAAATGAAACTGAAACTCCCGAATTCGAGGAAAAGGTTGTCTTTATAAATCGTGTCGCAAAAGTCGTCAAAGGCGGTCGCAGATTCTCTTTCAGCGCGCTCGTCGTTGTCGGCAACAAAAACGGCAAAGTCGGCGTCGGACTCGGCAAAGCTGCTGAAGTTCCCGAAGCCATTCGCAAGGGCGTTGACGATGCAAAGAAAAATCTGATTGAGGTCGCGCTCAAAGAACGTTCAATCCCGCACGGCGTTGTCGGCGTCTTCGGTGCAGGCAGAGTTATGCTCCGTCCCGCGTCCAAAGGTACCGGCGTCATTGCAGGCGGCCCGGCTCGTGCAGTCTTGGAACTCGCGGGCGTTCACGACATCTTGACAAAATCTCTCGGCTCGTCAAATCCAAACAACATGGTTCGCGCGACGCTTGAAGGTCTCAAAATGTTGAAACGTGCCGAAGTCGTTGCCGAATTGCGCGGCAAAACCGTCGCGGAGCTTTTTAACTAAGGAGGGTCGACACGTGGCTAAATTGAAAATAACATTGGTCAGAAGTCTCATCGGTCGTCCCGAAACTCAACGCAAAACCGTCCGTTCACTCGGACTGCGCAAGCTGAATTCCTTTTCGATTCTGCCGGACGAACCGACGATTCGCGGACAAATTCACAAGGTCGAACATCTCGTGAAGGTCGAAGAAGTCGCCGAAGAGTCAGTATCATTGGCGAAGTAAATCGGAAGGAGGTCAAGCTTATGAAATTGAGTGAACTTAAACCTGCGGAAGGTGCTCGCAAGGATAAAACTCGTCTCGGTCGCGGCACAGGCTCCGGTTGCGGCAAAACATCGGGTCGCGGTCACAAAGGGCAAAAGTCTCGCAGCGGCGGCGGAGTTCGTCCCGGCTTTGAAGGCGGTCAGATGCCGATTTATCGTCGGTTGCCCAAACGCGGATTCAAAAATATTTGGCGCAAAGAATATGCTGAAGTCAACGTCGCAACGCTCAACGTCTTTGATGATGATATGACTGTCGACGCGGTCGCGCTGGTTGAAATGGGCATTCTCAAAAATGTTCTCGACGGCGTGAGGATTCTCGGAGACGGCGAATTGACAAAGAAATTGAACGTCAAGGCTCAAGGATTCACTAAGTCTGCCATTGCCAAAATTGAGGCGGCGGGCGGCTCTGCAGAGGTGATTTGACGTGCTGTCGGCTCTGTCAAATATCTTCAAGATTCCTGAGCTTAGGCAGCGAATAATTTTCACGCTGGTAATGTTCGCGGTGTTCAGAATGGGCACGCACATTCCCGTTCCCGGTGTCGATCCTTCAGCCATTGAACAGCTCTTCAACAACGGAAGTTTGTTCGGGCTGTTGGATCTTTTCTCCGGCGGCGCGTTCAGCAAATTCTCAATCTTCGCCATGAGCATCACGCCCTACATCAACGCGGCGATTATCATGCAACTTTTAACGGTCGTCGTGCCGACTTTGGAGCAATGGTCAAAAGAAGGCGCGGAAGGTCACAAAAAAACTACACGCGTTACCAGAAAGTTGACGGTCGTCTTAGCCTTCGCGCAAGCTGTCGGAATGTCAATCGGACTTCAAGCGGCGATACTCAATCCAAATCCCGTGAACATTTTAATCATCGCGATAACGTTGACGGCGGGAACAACACTTCTAATGTGGATTGGCGAACAAATTACGGCTCAAGGCGTCGGCAACGGAATTTCTCTGATAATCTTTGCAGGAATTGTGGCGGCATTGCCGAAAAACATTGCGACGATTTACCAATACGTTCAAGCCGGCACGATAAATTATTTCAGCGTCGTCTTGTTCGCGGTGATAGCATTGGCAATGATCGTCTTCGTTATCTACGTCGAGGCGGCTCAACGTCGAATCCCGATAACCTACGCAAAAAGAGTTGTAGGAGCACGGGCTTACGGCGGACATCAAAGCCATTTGCCGCTCAAGGTCAATCCGGCGGGCGTCATACCGATAATCTTCGCCTCAAGCGTGCTGATGTTCCCGATAACGGTCGTGCAGTTCATTGACAACCCGACGATTCAAAAATTGGCGGCGCATCTTCAGTGGGGAACGCCTTTGCAAACTTTCCTGTACGTCGTGCTGATAATTTTCTTCACATATTTTTATACGGCGGTCACGGTGAAAATTCCCGACATGGCTGACAATCTGAAGAAATACGGCGCGTTCATTCCCGGCATAAGACCCGGACAACCGACAGCCGATTACGTCGACAATGTTTTGACAAGGCTCGTTACGGCGGGATCGCTGTATCTGGCATTTATCGCGGTGTTGCCAAATTTAATCGGCGGCGCAACTCACATTCAAGGCGTCTATTTCGGCGGCACGGCTCTGCTGATTGTCGTAAGCGTCGCGCTGCACACAATGAAACAAATCGAAGCGATGGTCGTTATGCGGCACTACGAAGGCTTCATGAAATGAGGTAACCAAATGCAACTAATTTTAATGGGTGCGCCCGGAGCCGGCAAAGGTACGCAGGCGGCTAAACTCGTAAAAAAATTTTCAATCCCGCAAATCTCGACGGGCGACATGTTCCGCGCCGCAGTCAAAGAAGGTACAGAGCTCGGCAAACAGGCTAAAGCTTGCATGGACGCCGGAAAACTCGTGCCCGACGAAGTGACGATCGGAATTGTCCGCGAACGTTTGGTCAAGGACGACTGCAAGAACGGTTTCATCTTGGACGGCTTTCCGCGCACCGTTGAACAAGCCGATGCGCTCACGAAAATTTTGGACGACCTGGGCAAAAAACTTTCTCGCGTGTTGAATATTCACGTGCCGAGCGAGGATTTAATTGAACGTGCTGTCGGTCGTCGAATCTGCAAAAATTGCGGCGCAACTTATCACGTGAAATTTCATCCGCCCAAAAGTGACACTTGCGACGAATGCGGCGGTCAGCTTTATCAACGCGCTGATGACAACGTCGAGACGATGACGAATCGTTTAAGCGTTTATGAGGCGTCGACGCGCCCGCTGATTGATTATTACAAGCGCGCCGGAATTTATACCGAAATTGACGGCAGACAACCGATTGACAAAGTCACCGAAGATCTCGTTAATGTCTTGACCTCGGTGAAAGATTAAACCGGAGGCGACAGTTATGTCAAAGCAAGACGTTATCGAAGTCGAAGGCAAAGTCCTGGAGGCTCTGCCGAATGCAATGTTCCAAGTCGAATTGGAGAACGGGCACAAAGTTTTGGCGCACGTGTCGGGAAAAATTCGCATGAACTTCATCAGAATCTTACCCGGCGACAAAGTCACAATCGAATTAACTCCTTATGACCTGACACGAGGACGCATTACTTATCGTTTCAAATGATTAACTTCAAACCGTGGGAAGAGCTGACAATTCAAGACGACTTCATTTTTCAGCACGTCATGCGCAATCCCGAAATCTGCAAACATTTCCTGGAAAAGTTGCTTGACCTAAAAATTACGCGTCTCGAATATCTGCAACTTGAGAAAACTTTTGAGCCGCATTTGAGGAGCAAGGGCGTCCGTTTCGATTTATACGTTGAAGACGAGCACGGCACTGCTTACGACGTTGAAATGCAGACGACTGAACCGCGTCCCGGAGCTTTGGCGAAGCGCACGAGATATTATCAATCGACAATCGACACCAACGCATTGCAACGCGGCGACGATTATACAAAGCTGAAAAATTCGTTCATCATTTTTGTTTGCACGTTCGATCCTTTCAATGAGAATCGGCGTGTTTACACTTTCAGAAATCGTTGCGTTGAGTCGGAAGGTTTGGAACTTAATGACGGCGCGACAAAAATTTTTCTCAACGTCAACGGCAAGTTCGGCAATGTGGACGACGACATCAAGAATTTTCTGCTGTACATTGGCGGCAAAAATCCCGTCGGAAATTTTGTCGAACGAGTTGCGTTTGAAGTCGACAAAGTCAAACGTCAAGAAGTAACGAGGGTGGAGTACATGAAACTTTTTGCCGATATGTCGGATATTCGTCGCGCGGGTGAACAACGAGGAATGTTGAAAAAAACTTTGAAGGTTGTGAAAAATCTTTTGCGCCGAGGTTTTTCCAAGGAAGACGTTATGGCTATCGCGGAGTGCACAGAAGAATTATTTTTCCAAGCAAAACGCGAACTCGAAATGTCTACAACTGCCAACGCGAAAGGTTGAGTTTCAGTCATGCACTATGAAGCAATGATGATGGATGCTCGCCGCGAAGGGCTGGCTGAAGGTTTCGTAGAAGGGTTTGCTGAAACTTTAGCCAAACTGAAAAGTGACTGCACATTTGAAATGGTGCGGAATTTTTTACTCAAAAATTATTCCGATGAGTATTTTTGGGAAACAGTTGGTTGCCCAAAGGCGCAAATTTCTAAGGCATTAGATGAATTCATTGCGTTGGAGAAAAAAATTCGGAACAACAAACTTAAACGAAACAATACTTTCCATACGTGAAGCACGCGCTAAAGAATGTCTGCGTGTTATTCAAATTTTTCTGCGCGAAGGTTTTTCGGAAGAAGAATTAATGCAATACACTTGGTGCACAGAAGAATTATTTTTCCAAGCAAAACGTGAACTCGACGCAACAGCAATGGTCAGCGAAAAAAATTAGTAGACAGCAACGAAAAAACGTGATACATTATCGAATCGTTTAGGAGGCGGGTCAAAATGAAAGTCAGACCGTCAGTCAAAAAGATGTGCGACAAATGCAAGATCATCAAGCGCAAAGGTCGCGTCATGGTCATTTGCGAAAATCCCAAGCACAAACAACGTCAAGGTTAAGGAGGTGAAAAATTTATGGCACGTATAGCCGGTGTAGATTTGCCACGTGACAAGAGAATTGAATACGCTCTTACGTACATTTTCGGTATCGGACTTCCCACGTCGCAAAAAATTCTTGCGATGACGGGCATCAATCCCGACACTCGTACAAAGGATCTCACGGATGACGAGGTTGTCAAACTTCGTGATGCCATCGATCACAATTTCGTTGTGGAAGGCGACCTTCGCCGCGACATTCAGATGGACATCAAGCGACTCATTGATATTGGCTGTTATCGCGGACGCCGTCACCGTCTCGGCTTGCCCGTTCGTGGACAAAACACTAAAAACAACGCTCGCACTCGCAAGGGTCCGAAGAAACTCGTCCAGGGCGGCAAAAAGAAAGACTAATCTGTAAGGAGGTCAAGACAGGTGGCAACAAAAAGAACAGTTCGCGCCAAAAAGAAAGTTCGCAAGAATATAGAATACGGCGTGGCGCACATCAGCTCCACGTTTAATAATACGATTGTCACGCTCACCGACAAAAGCGGCAACGCAATTTCTTGGGCATCGGCAGGCGGTCTCGGTTTCAGAGGCTCTCGCAAATCTACTCCGTTCGCCGCGCAAATGGCAGCTGAAGTTGCGGCAAAGGCGGCTATGGAACACGGCTTGAAGCAGATCGAAGTTTACGTTAAAGGTCCCGGCGCAGGTCGTGAAGCGGCAATTCGTTCGTTGCAGGCAACAGGTCTGGAAGTCAACATGATTAAAGACGTGACGCCAATTCCGCATAACGGCTGCCGTCCGCCCAAACGTCGCAGAGTTTAATTTGGAGGTGCAAATATGGCAATCGAAAGAACTCCCGCTTTAAAACGCTGCCGCGCACTCGGAATTGAACAGGCTGTTATCGGTCGTTCGCGCAAGATCAACGAGAAAAAACATCAAGGTCAACAGCGCATGGGTCGCAAGGTCAGCGAATACGGACTGCAACTTAAAGAGAAACAAAAGGCAAAATTTATCTACGGCGTGCTCGAACGTCAATTCCGCAACTATTACGAGAAGGCTAAGAAAATGCCGGGCGTCACGGGCGAAAATTTGCTCATCCTTTTGGAACGCCGCATTGATAACGTCGTCTTCCGTCTCGGCTTTGCAAATACGCGCCGTCAAGCTCGTCAAATCGTCCGTCACGGTCACATCACCGTAAACGGCAAACGCGTCGACATTCCGTCCGCATTGGTCAAAGTCGGCGACATCGTCGAAGTTTGCGAGAAAAGTCAGTCGAAAGAACTTTTCAAGGCGATTAAGGAAGTCAACAACGCGTTGAGTGCTCCGCCGTGGCTCGATTCAAATCAAGCGAATCTTAAAGGCTCGGTAACTCGTTTTCCAACCCGCGAAGACATCAGCGACATTCCCGTCAATGAACAGTCCATCATTGAGTTGTATTCAAGATAATTTGAGAGTCCCGACAGGAATTTTTTTCTGTGAAAGGAGCGGATCTCTTGAATAACGACAACGATAAGAACGACAATCAAAAGCCGCCGAAAATTGAAATGGTCGAGATAAGCGACGACGGCAATTACGGTAAATTTGTCTGTGAACCGCTCGGTCGCGGCTACGGCATCACAATCGGCAACAGTCTCCGCCGAATGTTGTTGAGCTCTCTGGAAGGCGCGGCAGTCACTTCGATTAGGATTGACGGCGTGCTCCACGAATTTTCAACTTTGCCCGGCGTTCGTGAAGACGTAACCAACATCGTGCTCAATATCAAACAGCTTTGTCTGAAAGTCGACGAGGACAAAAATCAGCAAGCATTGCCCTTCGCGCAAGTCAATATAACTCCGCCGCAAACTTACACGCTCCGAATTGACGTTGACGTTGAGGAAGAGATGAAAAACGGCGGACATACCGGCGGGCGCAGAGAAGTCACTGCCGCTGATATCGAGTGCGACCCAAGTATCGAGGTGCTCAATCCCGAACTGCATATCGCCTGGCTCAATGAGACCGGCAAGCTTAAAATCGAAATGACGGCTCGCACGGGACGCGGTTACGATCAAGCGGAGAAAAATAAAAATCCCGACGACATTATCGGCACAATTCCAATCGACTCAATCTTTTCGCCCGTCCTGCGCGTCAATTACAACGTCGAAGATACTCGCGTCGGCAACGAAATGGACTTCGACAAATTGACGCTGGAAGTTTGGACAAACGGCACGCTCCGTCCCGAAGAGGCTGTTGCGAAGGCTGCAACGATTCTGATTGCGCACATGAAACTTTTCCAGAGCATGGACAGCATCGCGCTTGAAGAAATCGCTGAAGAGCCGGAATCAGCCGATAAGGAGCCGGAAGATGAAGTCACGGTTACACTCGACAAAAATCTTGCCAAACCGATTGAAGAGCTGGAATTGTCCGTTCGCTCGACGAATTGCCTAAAGAGAGCGGGCATACACATCGTCGCGGATTTGGCTGATAAAACTGAAGAAGAAATGATGAAAGTTCGCAACCTCGGGCGCAAGTCATTTGAAGAGATAAAACTCACGATGGATCAGCTCGGCGTCTCGTTCAAGCAGTCGCCGATAAACACAATCCCGAACATGATGGACGATTGAATCTTCGCAGGAAGGAGGAAATTTTTATGAGCTACAGAAAACTCGGCAGGAACTCCGGCGCACGCAAGGCAATGTTCAAAAGTTTGCTCAGCGCGTTCTTCCAATATGAACGCATTGAAACGACGGAAGCTCGTGCCAAAGAGTTGCGCAAATTCGCCGAAAAAGTTATCACGCTTGCAAAACGCGGCGATCTCAGCGCACGTCGTCAAGCAATAAATCTCGTCGCGGATGTCGACGTTGTTCATAAAGTTTTTGAAGAAATTCCCGGCAAATACGGTGACAGAGCCGGCGGTTACACCAGAATTTTGAAACTCGCGCCGCGTCGTGGTGACGCCGCTCCGATGGTTCTGATTGAGCTGGTGTAAAAATTTTTTGAACGACAAAAAGATGCTCTCCAAATTTTAACGGAGAGTATTTTTTTTAGGAGGTGACGGGCATTGAAGTTGACGAGCGTGATTGGCAGTCAAATCGCTAATCTTTTTCAGAAACGCGGCGAAGTCGAGCCGAACGGATTGATCAAAGCCATTGAGCGTGAAGTTGTTAAGCAGAAGTCGAAAGATAATCTCGTTCCGAATTCTTACACGATTTATCTTTGCGAGGAAGATTGTCACCGATTGAGCGCGGCGCGGCTGATGAAAGCGTTGCATGAGGCTGTTGAACGCAAAGTTATTCGCGAAGATTGTTTCATGGACGGAGAACTTTCAATCAAAATCAAAAAAAATTCCGCGCCCGACGAGACTGCCATTGTCATTGAAACCGCTTACGTTGACGAGTCCGCGCAGGAAGAAGACACGATTGACCTTGAAAACGACGTGCTGTCACACACGCTGATTGAAGACATTGGCACCGCCGACAACGACGCAACGATTATCGCCGACAAAACTCGAATCGTTTCGACAATGCGCACCTTTCCGCGTCGACGAATTGAATACGATTTGGCGGTTATCACTGATGCGGAAACTTCGGAAGTTATTCTCGGCGAACGACAAATTTATCTCGGTCGCAGGCAGTCGAATGATTTTGTTCTGAACGACGAGAGCGCGTCCAGAATCCACGCTTACATCGCCTACGAACGCCACAGACACGTTCTTTACGACGCGGGCAGCTTGAACGGTACGCACGTCAATAAAAAGCCGATTAGCCGCTGTGAGCTTAGGGACGGCGATAAAATTTTGCTCGGCAACACGACGATAACTTATAAAGTTTTGTAGCTTTAAGCTTTGAGCTTTGAGCTTTTAGGTTTGAGCTGTAATCTTATGACGGAGGAAATTTTATGATCAGCGTGACGAAGTTGCTTTTTGCCGATGATTATTTCGGCGATTCACTGCGTTACACGAAAAATGCTCATCGCATGCAAAACGGTGCGGCGGAAGGCATCGGACCGGTCGTAGTGTGGAATTCTACGCGCACTTGCAATTTGAAATGCCGACATTGCTACATGAATTCCGATTCGCAAAAATATCGCGACGAGCTCACGACTTCCGAGGCTAAACGTTTCATCGACGATCTTGCGGACTTCAAAGTTCCCGTGTTGTTATTTTCCGGCGGAGAGCCTTTGATTCGCGAGGACTTCTTTGAACTTGCCGCTTATGCCGCAGAAAAAAATGTTCGCCCGACACTTTCCACGAACGGCACGTTGATAACTCGTGAAGTCGCTCAAGAAATTAAAAATATCGGCGTCGGTTACGTCGGCATTTCGCTTGACGGTCTGCGCGAAGTCAACGACAAATTTCGCGGCGTCGAAGGTGCGTTCAATCGTGCAATGAGCGGCATTGAAAATTGCGTTGCCGTCGGTCAACGCGTCGGCTTGCGTTTCACAATCAATCATCACAACTTTGAAGAGCTTGACAAAATTTTTGACTTCATCGAGGCGGAGAAAATCAATCGCGTTTGTTTTTATCATCTGGTTTATTCCGGTCGCGGCAGTCAAATGCTCAATGAAGACGTTACGCCCGAAGAGTCGCGCCAGGCAATGGACACGATTATTCGACGCACGAAAGATTTTGCTCTGCGCGGACTGCGCAAGGAAATTTTGACGGTCGACAATCACTGCGACGGCGTTTACATGTATTTGAAGGCTCTCGCTGACGGTGACGATGCCCTTGCCGCGCAGATTAAAAAATTTATCGGCATGAACGGCGGAAATCGTTCGGGTATTGCGTTCGGAGAAGTCGATCCGCTCGGCTACGTTCATCCCGACCAATTCACTCAACATCACACTTTCGGCAACGTTCGCGATAAAAAATTCGGCGACATCTGGACGGACACCGGCAATAAAATTTTGGCGGGATTGAAAAATCGCAAGCCGCTGTTGAAAGGTCGTTGTGCACGCTGCAAATTTTTGGACAACTGCAACGGAAACTTTCGCACGCGCGCCGAGGCAGTCACCGGAGATTTTTGGGCAAGCGATCCGTCATGCTACCTTACCGACGCGGAAATTGGTTTGTGAACTCGTGGAGGTGCGTTTATGCCGATAATTTATGACGACAAATATCCGAACGGCTTTATCGAAGTCGAGCACATCAATCCTTATCTGATGAACGCTCCCGATATTTTCGTTGAGCCGCGCCCGACACCGTTCTTTAACGTGCCGCGAATGATAGCGGGCAATCGTCCGACTGATAACAGAAATTTTTTGCTTACATGCGCTGAAATGGAAGACTTTATTAAGAAAGAGCCGCGTGCCGAAAAATTTATTCGCCAATGTATCAGCGGTAAGGATTTTATTCACGGAACGCCGCGATATTGTCTGTATTTAGTCGATTGTGCGCCCGATGAGCTTCGTAAAATGCCGTTGGTCTATCAGCGCGTGAAAAACGTCCGAGAATTTCGTTTGAAGAGCAAAAATGTCGCCACTCGTAAAGCCGCAGATAAGCCGACATTGTTTCAAAGAATCGTTCAGCCGTCGACGAATTACATTTTTATTCCGCAAGTGAGTTCCGAGCGTCGCAAATACATTCCAATAGGCTTTATGTCGCCGGAAATAATTTGTTTAGACCCGAATTTCATGGTGCCCGACGCAGATTTGTTTTTGTTCGGCATGTTGACGAGTTCGGTGCATATGGCTTGGGTGCGAATGGTCTGCGGGCGATTGCGTGCCGATTATCGCTACTCGAACACGATTTGCTATAATTGTTTTCCGTTTCCGCTGTTCTATCGTGACGAATGGAAGTCGCGCGTTGAAATTTCGGCTCAAAAAATTTTGGACGCCCGAAAAAATTATCCGAATGCAAGTTACGCCGACCTTTACGACGAAATTTCGATGCCGTCCGATTTGCGCAAAGCTCACGAGTTGAACGACGCGGCAGCAATGAGTTTGTACGGCAGACTTAAGCCCGACATGGACGAAGAGACTTTGCAAGTTAAGCTGCTGCAGATGTATGCTGACTTGCGCGAACATTTTGGCGAAGGCGAAGAATTTGAAGAGTAAGCAACAAAAAACTCGCGGTGCCGTCAATTCACGGTCGCGAGATTTTTTTATGCAATGATTCACGCGTCGACAACCGACCATTCGTGCGTGAAGTAAAACTCTTTGCTCTCCGGCATTTCGCTCCAATTCTCAACGATTCGACTTACAGCGCGAGTAACGTCGGTGTGTCCGTCGGTGTTCGTCAACAGCACGAGGAATTGATTTGAGCCGTTCTGCGAGACAATATCGCCGCGCCGCAAAGTTTTATGCAGACACTCAACAAATTGTTCGCCGGCATGTTTGAGCGAGCTTTTGCTGTCATTGGAACGTTTGAGCGCGAACAGAACAATACAAATCGTCTTGCCGTAACCTGCGCGGGTGCGTTTGAGGAAACGATAAATGATTCGGAAACTCTCGAAGGGAATGACGTAAGCACCGGGCTCCTTGTTGCGTTCACCAAGAATCATTTCGACTTGCGCGAGCGTGACGACGGTTTCAACTTTGTCCTCAAGCGCATCTTCGCTGAAAATGTTGTAGCCGTGTTTGCCGTTCTGCTTGACAATGTAAAGAGCCTTGTCCGCCTTTTTGTACAGCTCAACAAAATCAGTGCCGGCTTGCGGAACGAGTACGCAACCGATTGACGCGCCGAGCGGAATGTTCATGTCTTCGCCCATGAGCTTTTTGGCGACTTCAGTAATTTTCTCGTTGATGAATTGAGTTTTCGCGGCAATGGCAGCCGGTTCGTGGACGCCGTGACAAAATGCAACGAATTCATCGCCGCCCATACGTCCGATTAAATCAGTTGAACGCATCGCCGCCCGCAAGATGTCCGCGAAGGCAATTAAAATTTTGTCGCCCATCGCGTGTCCGTGAATGTCGTTGACGAGTTTAAAGCTGTCCAGGTCGATCATCATCAGCGAGCCGTGAGATTTCTTGCAAGTTTTCTTGAGCTCTTCTTCCGACGCGCCCTTGTTGAAAAGTCCCGTGAGTTTGTCCGTCGACGAAGTTTTTTTCAAGTCTTGAATCTCGTCAACCATTTTGAGAATGTTCGCGACGCGGCGAAGGAGAACTTCGGGCTTGAACGGTTTGCGAATAAAATCCATTGCGCCGTTGTCAAAGCCTTTGCTCTCGACTTCATCGCTTTTGTCCGCCGTCATGAACATGAACGGAATTTTTTTGTGGAATTCGTTTTGCAGCGCGATTTGCAAGTCGTAGCCCGTCATGCCCGGCATTCGGAAATCGGAAAGAATCATATCGGGCTTTTCGGTGCGATAAGCTTCCATTGCTTCCTGCGCCGATTGTGCACAGACAGTTTCATATTCGCCCGCCAGCATGTTCTCCGTCATCATCAGCGAAACAATCATATCGTCAACAATCAAAATTTTTTTCATCGCCAAAACCTCACCGTCTGAAAAATTTAATTCATTATATCGATTTATCGCGGCGAAGGGAAGAAAAATTTTTCACGATGCAACAAAAAAACTCCCGCAAAATTTTCTGCAGGAGATTTTTTTTTTTTTATCAGACGGGAACGCGATTTTCTATTGCCTTTGCCAATGTCAAGCTGTCCGTGCCCGCGAAGTCCGCTCCGACTGCCAAACCTCGCGCAAGTTTCGTGACTTTGATGCCGGCGGGATTTAATAATCGTGAAATGAACAGCGACGTTGCATCGCCTTCAACTGTAGGCTCGAACGCGATAATCACTTCCTCGACTTTTTCCTCGCCGACACGTTTAATCAGTTCGCGCAGGTGAATATCGTTTTGCGAAATGCCCGCCAACGGAGAGATTAAGCCGCCCGTCACGTGATATTTGCCGTCGAAAGTCCCGGCGCGTTCAATCGCATCCAAATCTTTTGCATCTTTGACGACGCAGATAATTTTTCCGTCGCGTTTGTCGGAAGCGCAAATATCGCAGACAGTTTTATCGGCGTCAATCGTGTTGAAACAAATTTCACAGGCGCGAGTGTCGAGTTTGACGGAGCGAATCGCCGTTGCCAAATCTTCCACGTCGTCAATTTTCATCTGCGCGATATGATAAGCAAGCCGAGCGGCAGTTTTCGCACCGACGCCCGGCAATTTTGTCAACGACTCAACGAGAGCCGCCATAGCTTTTGATGACATAAAAATTTTATCCTGACCCTGAGCCCTGACCCTGACTCCTTATTTTCCGCCGCCGAGGAATTTGCCGATAAGATCGTTCATGTTGCCAAGGTTGCCCGCACTGCCGAGCTCGCCGAGTGCGTTGGTGGCAAAAGCTCCCATGTTCGCCGCAATTTTCTTGTCGATCTCAACGTTCGCCGCATTGACCGCGCTGACGACCAAATCTTCAATCGCACTGACATCACCGTCTTTAACGAGTTCGGGCGCGATTTTAATTTCTTTAACGATTTTTTCACCGTCAACCGTTGCGCTGACCATTCCGCCGCCGACTTGAGCCGTAGCCGTTTCCTGCTTGAGTTTTGCCTTGTTCGCCTCGAAACTCTGTTGCAAAGCTTGAGCCTGTTTCAAAATCGCATTCAGATCGAATCCCTGTTGTGCCATTAAAAATCTCTCCTTAATCATTAAGTTTGATGGCGTCGGAAGCGTCGAAAACTTCCAATGCGCCGAAAAGATTTGAGCGGGCAGGTTCGGGCATGTTGTTCAAAACGGGCGGTGCCAAATTTTTATCGACAACGACGGAAACTTTTATCGCACGTTCCGCCGATTTCGAGGCTGCCTGTTCAAACTTCTGCCGCTGTTTATCGAACATCTCGGCAAACATTTTGGACTTGAAACTTAAAGTCAACGTGTCGCCGGTGAAATTCGTGACAACCGCTTTACTCAACACAGAAGTAACAGTTGCGTCTTCTCCGCTCAAAAGATTGACCACATCATAGAAAATTTTTCGCCCCGCGTCAAGATTTTCATTCGGCAAAGGATTCTGCGCGGGCAATGATGTTTGCACAGCGTTGAAAATTTGCACGGGCGCGACAAGTTTCATCAACGTCATTTCCAAAATTATATCGGGAATGCCGGAGCCGTACATCTCACTTGCAGCTTTTCTCAACGCGTCAATGATTCTGTCGAGTTCCGAAAAATTTTTCTCGCCGCGATTGAGCATTTCAAATTCAATATCGCGCAGACGTGTTATCAGCGATTCGGCGATTGCATTTGCCGCCAAGCCCGAACGAAATGCATTTGTCACTGCGCGGGCGACTGCAGCTCTGTCCTTTGACGTGACAGCCGAAATAATTTCGTCAAGCTTTTCGTCGGAGATTAAGCCGAGCGTTTCGTTCACGTCGCCAAGCAAAATTTCTTTGTCAGCCATCGCGTAGCACTGGTCAAGATAAGTCAAAGCGTCACGCATTGAACCTTCGGCAAGTCGCGCGATTTTTTTGGCGGCATCTTCGTGCAACGTAACGTTCAATCTTCGGGCGAGCGTCATCAAATACGGAGCGATTGTCTGCGGCGGAATCAGGCGGAAGTTTAGCACTTGACAGCGAGAGCGAATTGTCATAGGCACTTTGTTGATTTCAGTCGTTGCCAGGAAAAATGCGACGTTCGGCGGCGGCTCTTCAATCAGTTTCAAAATTGAGTTGACTGCCTCGAATGACAGCATGTGAACTTCGTCGATTATGAATGTTTTCACACGGGCGCGCAACGGTGACAGATACGCCGTCGACAATAAGCGTGTCACGTCCTCAACGGAACGATTGCTTGCCGCGTCGAATTCAAAGTTATCGGGCGACGAATCGAAATTTCTGCACGAGTCGCATTTGTTGCAAGGAATTTCTTTTTTTTCAAGCGGACGCCCGGAATTTTGCGCCTCGTGGACGCGTTCACAATTCATCGCCTTAGCCAAAAGCCGCGCCGTTGAAGTTTTGCCGGTGCCGCGTGTGCCGACGAGTAAATAAGCGTGAGAAAGTCTGCCGCTTGAAATTGCGCGTGTCAATGCCGTTGAAATGTGCTCCTGCCCGATTAAATGCGACAAAGTTTTTGGTCTGCCGCGCGTGTAAAGTGCCTCGTATGCCATGAAAATTTTCCTCCGACAATCAAAATGAGTGACGGTTAATTTCTGCAGAGCCGCCAATATTCCTGTTTACAAGTTCAAATTTGCTTGATACAATGCACGTCATGAGAAAAGTTGTAAAAGAATTTGAGGCCGTGCCGTTTTGCTTGACAAAAATTTATGATTCGGTACAATCATTGCAAGTTGCCGATTCGCCGCGTGAAAAACTCATCGTGATTCTGGGCGCGACCTCCACGGGCAAAAGTTCATTGGCTTTGGAAATCGCACAACGATTCGGCACGGAGATCATTTCGGCGGACTCGATGGCTGTCTACAGAAATTTCAACGTCGGCACCGCAAAACCGTCACCGGCAGATTTGAAACGCGTTCCGCACCACTTAATCGACATTCTCGACGCGGAAGAAAAATTTTCTGTCGGAGAATTTGTCAGGCGTGCAAGACCGATTATCAGCGAACTCAATCTGCGCGGGAAAATTCCAATCGTCGCGGGCGGCACCGGGCTTTATATTCAAGCATTGATCGAAGGTTACGAACTCGGCGCGGGCAAAAGTTTAATCAGTCACTACAAACGGACGGGCGAACTGATTTACGACGCGTGTATCTTCGGCTTGACGACGGAGCGCAACGAACTTTACGACAGAATCAATCGGCGGACAGTGGAAATGTTTGCAAACGGTCTTGTCGACGAAGTTCAGAACCTGCTCACAAGCGGCGTCAAACCAAACGCTCAAGCAATGCTCGGAATCGGCTACAAAGAGACGGTCGAATATTTGACGGGCAACGCATCGCTCGACGAAGCAATTTCAAAAGTCAGTCAAGCCACGAGGAATTTCGCCAAACGCCAACTCACGTGGTACCGGCGAATGAAATACATACAGTGGTTGAAAATCTAAGCTTTGCAAAGGAGAGGGAAGTATGTCAACAAACAAACCGATCAATCTGCAGGAAAATTTCTTGAATCAAGCGCGCAAGGAGAACGTCCCCGTCACAATTCATCTGGTCAACGGCTTCCAGATTAAAGGCATGATTCGCGGCTTCGATCAATTCACGGTCGTCATCGATTCAATGGGTCGTCAACAAATGGTCTTCAAGCACGCGATTTCAACGGTGACACCCGTTCGTCCGCTCGGTCAAATGCATTTACAACAGGCAGAGGCAAAACCTGCCGAGGCTCCTGCAGCGGTCGAGGAACAAGCGGAGGTCAAGGCGGAGTAAACTTTCTTTTCGGCGAGGCAAATACAGTGATTCGAGGCTTTGAGATTCTCGAAGGGTACAGCGGAATTCAGCTTCCGACGCGCAAGACTGCTTACAGCGCAGGTTACGACTTGCAGGCGGCAGAAGATGTTCGCGTGTCGAGTGAAAAAATTTCGCTCGTGCCCACGGGTCTCAAAGCCTTTTTTCCTTCCGACGAGGTGCTGTTGATTTATCTGCGCTCAAGTCTTGCCGTCAAGCACGGACTGATTTTGGCGAACGGTGTCGGAGTAATTGACGCGGACTATCGCGGACACATCATCTTGCCCGTCGTGAGTCTGTGCGGTGAATTTGAGATTAAACGCGGCATGAGAATTGCGCAAGGTCTCTTCCAAAAATATTTTACGGTTGACGGCGACAAAATCGGCGTGGGAGAAATTCGGCGCGGACGTTTCGGCTCGACAGGCGAATTTTAGGAGCCGTTGGTAAAGTCAAGTAAAATAAAAACACAGGTCGTTCTCTGATAAAATGAATTTGAAAGCAGGTAACAGCTTATGTCAAACTCACTGTATCACAAAGAATTAACGGCTGCTCACTATTGCTTAATCCTCGGAATGTTTTCAAGGCAGTGTTATGGATTCTAAAGAGCGGAGCACGTTGGCGCGA
>CAJOHG010000037.1 GCA_905234395.1 uncultured Selenomonadaceae bacterium | reverse complement strand
GCGGCTTATATCCCCATAGTTAGGGGTTTTACGCCGCTATTGATAAATCATAAATCTAACAAAAAAGCCTCGACGATTTGCCGAGGCAATTTTTTTCCAAGTTTTCAATCAGAAATTATTTTTCCGTCGAAAAGGAGTTGCGTTCATTATTAACATAGAAAGTTTGTTCGCCGACGACGAAGCCCAAATCTTTGCCTTTGTCGTTGACGGTAAGTTTGTCGCCGTTGCTGAAGTTGAGAGCCACTGCATCGCGTCCGAAGTCCGCGCCGACAATTTGATCAAGTGTGACGCCCGCAAGATAAACCAAATCACCGTTATTAACACCCGTGACAGAGTCGTTGCCGTCGCCGTTGCAGTAGAAGAACATGTTATGACCTTTGCCGCCGACAAGTAAATCGTTGCCGTGGTCGCCGCCCCACAAGCTTGCGTCGCCGTTGCCTGCAATGATTGTGTTGTCGAGGTCGTTGCCTGCCAATTCCACATTGACTTGAGCTTTGCTCGCGTCCAAAGTTTTTATGTCGCCGACGAAATACGAGCCATTACGATCGGGATCTCCCAGCCAAATAACCGCGTTAGTCTCAACGTCCTTTCCGACAGTCAAAGTCGCATTGTGACCGGTTGCAACGTAGAAATTCGCCGCGTCTTCAAACGCCAACTTAGTCGAATCGACTTTGGCGACAAAATCATTGATTCGGAAGCTCTCGCCTTGAGCGTCTTCAAGTGTCAGCCAATCGTCGCCGATTTGCACGCGAACATTGCCGTTGGTTATCGCAACATCAGTGACCGCATTGTCGCCCACGTTGATTTTGTCGGCAGTCGTCGAATCGTCAGCAAGGAATTCAAAATTCTTGATAGTGTCGTGACCGTCGCCCGTCGTGAAGAAAAATTCCGTCGCGCCGTCTTTTGCCGCAGATTTGTTGCCGACAAGTAAATCATTGCCTGCCGCGCCCCAGATGCTGTTGTCGCCCGTGCCCGCCGTCAACGTTTCTTTGGCGTCCGAACCAATCAACGTGCCTTGACCGCTGCCCAGCGTAACTTGATTTATGCCACGGAACAGAATTTCGCCTGCACCGATGCTCGTTTCTTCCGAAGCGAAATTTAGGAAAAGACTTCCTTCATAATTGGTGAAGTCAACGCCGGAGTTGTCGCCCTCGTAATAATCGGCAAGTTCGTCGTCAACCGTGATGACGGCATTTTTCTGCGCGACTGCTACTTTCACGGGAGCATTTGCATCTTCCACCCAGATATTCGTGAAAGGCGCGTCGGAAGCAATGTCTTTTAAGAAACCGCAACGCTTATTGTCATTGTTTTGGGCAACGAGATTTGTGCCGTCAAATTTGAAATCGATAACATCTTCTACATCGACGAACAAAATGTCGCTCGTATCGTCGAAACCGGCGGTGAAGTTCGCGATTGTATTTTGACCGGAGTCGTTAAGGACAATCGTCGCGCCGGCGGCATTTGCGGAGCGTTCTTTTATCTCAACGTAATTTCTGCCCGCGCCCGCGTCGACTTGACTGCCCGCGAAGGCAAAAATGGAATCATCGCCGCTGCCGGCTACGAGCGTCGAATATTCATCGGCGGAAAAAATCCAATTCGCCGTTTCCGAGCTGAGATCAAGAGTTGTATTTTCAAGAGCCTCGCCGACTTTTTGAAGTTTGTCTTTCGCGTTGAAGAGATTTACAAGATTATTGCCGTCTTTATCAATGATAACAGCCTTGCCGATTGTAAGTTTGCCGTTGTCAAAGAAAATTTCGCCTGTATCAACCGCCGTGAAAATGTCGCTGTAGTTCGTGTGGAAACCGCTGTCCGTCGAGGCGTCGTAGCCGTTGACGGTCATATTGCCGCCTCTGACAAACAGGGCAGTATCACCGCCGTTCAAGCTGACGGAAACATTTTCGCCGTGACTGTAGATTGAATCATTGCCCGTGCCCGCCGTGATGTTGACTTGAGCCGAAGTTTCTTCAACGATAACCAAATCGCCGTCGCCGAGGGAAATATTTTTCTCGCCGCGTGAATCTTCGTCGACAACTGCAACATTGTAGCCAGCGTCGTTGAATGCAACTTCTTGTGCGGCAGAACCTTTGAGCGTGACGAGTTTACGTCCTGTCGACGCGGAAAAGTCAGCCGATTTATTTTCAAGTAACAGAGACATGTTGCCGTCCAAGTCGCCCGACTCAAGCAAAGTCTCGACTGCGGATTGATCGGTTATCTGCGTGCCGTAATCGCGGTTGCCCGTCAAAGACTCAATAACTTTTTCGGCAGGAAGCCCGTCTTTGATGTTGAGTTTCGAGAACTTCGCCGCCTCAACCAAAATTATCGATTCGCCGCCGATATTGACAATAACGTCATCGCCACTCGTCCATGAAGAAATTTCATCGTCGATTTTCAGCGTGGAATTCTCGTCGAAGCCGTGAATCGTGTCGTTGCCGTCGCCTGAAGCGTATTGAATAAAATGCGCACCGCCCGTCAAGCTGATTAAATCGTCGCCGCCCGACGCGTTGATTGTCGTGGAGCCGCTGCCCGTGATAATCGTGTCGGATTTGTCGGAGCCGGTGATTGTCGTCAAGCCTGCGCCGCCTCTTATCGAATAGACGCCGTTAATCCACGTTGTCGTAGGCACATAGTCTTCGCTGTCAATGTAAGCGGTATCCAGCGTTAAATTGAGCGCGGCAGAAATTCCGCTGAAGTCGACGCCGTGATTCGGATTGGCGGACGGTCCCACGAAATAAACTTCTTCGCCGCTGCTTACGGACAAATCGCTGCTCGTTACGCTGTACCAATCGTTGTCGGCAATGAAGACGCCCTTATTCAGAACTTGTCTTCTTTCGTGGTAGATGTTGACTTTCGCGGTTGTCGTCACGTCGCTCATTGTCAAGCTTGCGTTGTCGTTGGCAAAAACCAACACGCTGTCATTGAAATAAACGCCGGCAGGATCGCCATCAATATAAATCGTGTCGGAGCCTTCGCCAAAGCCCGTGTTGAAACTTTCGACAGTCGTGTCGCCATTAAAGACGACAAATTTTCCTGTAACGCCGCCTTCCGCGTCCGTCAAGCGAATTAAGTTGTTGCCCGCGCCGCCGTCAATGGTTGCGTTCTCGCCGTTTGCAAAGATTGTGTCGTTGCCTTCGCCGCCGTCGATTGAGGCATTGGCGGAGTAGATTGGATTTATGAAGTCGTCGCCTTCGCCGCCGAGAACTGTCGCGGAGTTGCCCATGCCCCAGCCGCCTTCTTGACTTGTTCCGATAATTGTATCGTTGCCCGCGCCGCCGTCAATGTATGAGAGATGTCCTTTCTCCACGACGATTGAATCATCGCCTTCGCCGCCCAAAAGTGTCGGGTTGTAGCTGTGGTAGCTGTAAATCGTATCGTTGCCGTCGCCCGCGTCGATTGAATTGCCCAATTCAGCCGCAACCAAAGAGCTGTCCACGTTGTTGAAAATATAATCGTCGCCGCCGAGAGCTTGAATCGTGACGGTTGTGCCGGAGGTGGTTATCGTGTCGTTGTAAATCGTTCCGCGCAAAAGTTTGTTGTTGACATCAGAAACAATCGACGCGCCAATTTCCGAAGTTGAAGACGCGATTAAGTTTCTGACCGCCGTGAAATAAGCCTCGCTGTCAATTTCAACGCTTTTGGCGTGATCCGCGCCTTCGATTATCAATTTAGTTTTATTGCTTGCGCCGCTTGCCTCATAAAGCGCATCGGCATTCGTGCTCGGAATGGCACTGTCGTCCGCACCGTGAATGAACAGCGAAGGAACAGTTACTGCACCAATGGAATCAATCGGGGCCGCGTCGGCAACATTATAACCGCCGTCCAATATTTTGGCGACTTCACCGACATCACCAAACAATTCGTAAAAGTCGACGCCGCTCACTCCGAAATTGGAGCCGTAACCATACATCAAAGCCGCGAACACGTCAGCGATATTGCCGTAGCCGCAATCCTCGATAATTCCGGAAACGTTCGCAGTTTTGGGAAGAGCCGCAGCGAGCATGACGGTTGCCGCGCCCATTGATACGCCGTGCAATGTAATTTGTGCGTTGGCATTTGTCTTTGCAATTTCTTGCGTCCAAATCGCCAAATCATTTGCTTCGGCAACGCCCATTGTCAGCCAATCGCCTTCGGAATCCCCTGCGGCACGTTGGTCAATGATTAAAACGTCCATGCCCTGATCAAGATAAGATTCGGCAAACGAATTCATTGCCGCGCCGATTTTGCCGTAACCGTGAACGAGAATAACCCATTTGCCCGTTGGATTTTCCGGCGAATAATGTATCGCGCTAAGTTGCAAGTTGTCGGTCGAGGTCGTCGTCCACTGTTCAGCCGAATAATAATTTGTCGGAGCGTCGGGATTTGCTTCGTCGGGATGGAAAGCAAGAGCCGCCATTTGCGGATAACCTGCTTCCGTTTTATGCAACATAAAATCTGCAAGTATTGAAGGCAAGGGATAAAGTTGCGCAGAGCCGTCCGCCGTGCCGACAATGAAACCGGGCATGTTCGCCGCAATTTCGGTTGAGTTGACGTTGTAAGTACCTGCCGCCGAAACCAACAACTTCGCGCCCGCATCGAGTCCGAGAATTTCAAAGCCGCCGGTGTCCGCAACGATTGAAACGTCCGTATCGCCGAAAACTTGCATTGACGAGCTGCCGTTGACTTCAAACGAGTGCGCGGAGAAGTCGCCGCTTACAGTGCCGTTCAAATCTTTGACGCCGCGAGCATAAGCTTGACCTTCCTCGTCGAAATGCGCCGTCAATTTGGTGCCGAGACTCGTGCCCGCGCTGATGACGTAAGCTCGTTCGCCGATTGTGAATGTGCCCGTCGTGTCCGTCACAATGTCAAAATAATTATAAGTCGGTTCGCCGTCGAGACTTGCTCCGCCCATAATCGTCGCGCCGTCCGAAATGCCGATGACTTCTTCCAAACCGATTGGATCGGTCACCGTGCGATAGGAGCTGTCTCCGTGCGAAATAAATTTTTCCGTGAAGACTGAGCCGACCAGCGGAGGATCAGCCTCGATAGCCTCTTCGCTCTCTTGCGTCAATGTGCGGCTGAAAATGAAACCGTCTTCCGCGCCCGTGACCGTGACTTTAAGCGGAACTTCGACTTCCTCGCCGTCCTTAACGTAAGTGCGACCGTTGAGCTCAAAAATTTTTTCATCAGCAGTGACGGTGCCGACTTCCGTCAAGACAAACGAATTGCCTTCGCCGAAGCCGTTCGCGACAACTCCTGCGCCGAGGAAAACTTCATCGGGCGTGAGGCTGACATTGCCGCTGCCCGCAAAAGTCATGCCGTCATAGGTGACAACATCGTCGCTCGTCTTGAAGACCATATAATCATCGGTCGCCGTCAACGCCAAACCTTTCGCCGAAGTCGTGATTTTCTGCCCGTTGATTGTGTAATTGCCCGCCTCCGCAGTCGTGAAATAAAACGCGGGAACAAAATTTTTCAAGTCGGTTGCAATGTCGGAGCCTTCGGCGATTTGGAAGAGATTATGCCCGATTTGTACGGAGCCTTCGTTAACGGTGAAAGTGCTTTCCAAGTCGCCGCGAGACCACGTGACTTTGAGCGCGCCCGTGTCCGCCGCATAAAGGACGCCGTTTGTTGTGTTGAAAGAAATATGTCCCGTGCCACCAACCGTTTCAAGCGTCGTAAGAATCGGTTGTCCGCCGAGTGTCGTCGTCGCGGTCAGCTTTGAATTCTCGTCGAATGAAATATCGCCCGCGTTGTAGTAAAGCGTGCCTTTGACGCCGGAAATATCCGTTGACATTGAAGGCGTTGTAAAAGTCATGTTGAGGTTTTCGTCGTCGGAAGTGATTTTGATGCCTTTGTCAGGGTCGAGACCGATTGAGCCGGTCGAGCCTGTTGACGTAATCTTGAGAGTGTTTCCGTCTTCCCACTTGAAATTTGCAACAGTGCCGTCCTCGACTGAAAGTGCGCCGAGACCTTTGTAAGTGAATGCGCCGGTCACGTCGAGCTGAACTTTGCGTTCGGCATTGATGAAATTTAATTCCAACGCGCCGTCATTTTCATTGGGAGCGAATCGAATTCCGCCTTTGACCAAAGACAATTTGCCGCCCGCGTCGTCGAGAGCTTTAATCTCCAATTTCATGCCGTTGCCCGGCGTCATCGTCAAGAGCGTATCTTTCGGCACGGTAATTTGATTGTTCGTCGGGTCGGCAATGATTGAGCCGTCGAGAGTCATCGTCGTGCTCATTATGGTTTTGCCTTTGCGTTGGATAGCGACAGCCGCCGTATCGTCCGTCGTGAAAGTAAACGTGTCGTCGGAATTTTTCTCAACGTTAATTTCAAAATCGCCTTGCGCAACAAATTGGTCGGGGAATTTGCCGCCTTTGATGTAAGTCTTTGTGCCTTTCGTGACGGAAAATTTATTCGTTGAGCTGTCGTAAGCGATTGAGCCTTTGGTCGTGTTGTAGCTGAAAACTTCGCTAAAGCCGTCCATTTGCAGAGAGACTTTGCCGCCGCTGACCGTTGCAACATCGCCGTCGATTTTCAGCGTGACTTTTTTATCAAGCGGCGTGTAAGAAATTCCGTCAACAATTATCGTTTTGTAGTTGCTGAGTTGAACTTGAACGTTGTCTTCGGTCGTGGTGACGTTCATGCCGTTTAGCGTGTAGCTGCCCGCCTTTTCCAACGTGAAAGTAAATTCCTCGTCGTTGCATTTGAAGTTCGAGCCGGCGGAGATAACTTCTATCGCGTCTGAAGTTTCGGTGGCGTAAATGTCGGTGAAGGAGCCGTCTTGGATTTCAACCGTCGAGCCGTCGAGATAATCAAGTACAAAAGTCGCGCCTTCGTTGGCAGTGTAAACAGTCCTGTCCGCCGTGAATTCAAGTGAGGCGGTGCCGCCGTCGGTGCGCAATTCACTTTCCCATTCGCCGTAAACCAAAAGATGAGCTTGAGTGCCGTCGGAAGCCGTGACAAGTCCGCCGCTGTAATTGATTGAGCCGTCAATGGACGAGATGTTGACGACTTCCAAATCGCCCGTCGTCAAGACAACGTTGAGCGCGTCGGTTGTTGAAGGCTCTATTGTCAAACCGTTTTGCGGATTGAAAATGATTGAGCCGGAAGCGTCGGTGTTTGCGGTTATCGTCAAGATGTTGCCGTCTTCGAAAACATTTTTGACAACGGTATCTTTGGCGAGCGTGATTGAACCGTCGAGCTTGTAAGTCAAAGAGCCTGTCACGTCGAGCGAGGCAGTACGAGTTTCACCGTTTTTGGTTACGGAAAGTTGCAAGCCGCCGTCTTCGGAATTGGGCGCGAAATTAATTCCGTCGGAGTTGATAGAAATTGCGCCGCCCGCCGCGTCAGTCGTCTTGAAATTGACAATGTAATTGTCGGAGAATTTGATTTGCAGTTCGGTATCTTTGACGACGTTTAAAGTTCCGTTGTCTCCGAAGACGAATCCGCCGCTCAAAATTTCAACGTCAACGGACATGGAACCTTTCTTGTTGCCCAGCGCGAGATTCAATTTGCCGTCGCCGATTTCAGGCATGATAGAAATTCCGTCTTCCGTCAAAGAAATTTTGCTTGAGGCGTCGCCGTCGGCAGTGGCAGTCATGGTGTAGTTGTCGAAGGCAAGAGAAATTTCCGTGCCGTCCTTCAAGGTGAGCAATTTCGTTTCGGGATTGAACATAATCGGGCCGTTGACGGTGACATTGTTTTCAAAGAACGAATCGTCGGAGGCGTCATTGTTTTGAGTGAGTGTCGTGTCGTCCCGTTTGAGAGAAATGTTAAACGAGCCGCCGTTTTCATCGGGCGTGAAAATTAAGTTGCCGTTCGCGTCCGCCGCAATTCCAAAGTTCACGCCGCTGCCTTCGCCGACGGTCGTATTGCCCACGACCTCAATTCCCAATTCCAAACCAAAAATTCCAAGCGCAATCTTCGTGCCGTCGCTGAAGGAAAATTGTTTCGTCGTCGGATTGAAATTGATTGTGCCGTCGGTGATGTTCAACGAGCCTTCAAAAACTTTCGTGCCTTTTTTGCTGAGTGAAATATCCAATCCGCCGTCGCCGTTGCCGGGCGTGAAAGTAATTCCGTCGTTCGTCAAAGCGATATTGGTCGTTGCCTCGTCGTTGGCGGTCACCGTCAAAACAGAATTGTTTTTCGTCGTGAAGTTGAAGCTCGTATCTTTTGCAAAGGTGACTTCGTGGTTGTAGCCGAAAGTGATTGTGCCTTTGGTGCATTCCAATTCGCCCGAAAAAATTTCCGTGTCGCCGCGACTGAGAGCAACGTTAAGCGTGCCGTCGCCGGTGTTCGGGACAAAAGTCATCCCGTCTTCGCCCAAATCGAGATTCAAGCCCGCGTCGGCTTTGGCAGCGGTGGCGGTCAATTTGTAGTCGCCGATATTGAGAACTTCGCTTGAGCCTTTGACGAGAGTAAATCCTTGTTCGGTGAAATAGTTGATGACCTTGCCGAGTTGTTCCAAGTGCAGTTCGCGAACATCGGTGCCGTTGGTCAAGCTGAAGTCGCTGATAACGCGTTCGCCGTCGGAAATCAGAGCGGTGCTTGTGAACGTATAGGAAGAATCGTATTCAAAATGATTTTGGTTGCGCAAAATGAAATCGCCGCGCTTTGTGACAAGTGCCAAATCGGAGCCTGCGCTTATGGAAATTTTGTTGCCCTTGTAAGTGAATTCGCCGCCGATAAACTCAATCGGGTACGGCGTTATCGAAATGACTTTGCCGTCACTTGTCGCAGTGAAAGTTAATGCGCCGTCCGAAGCGTCGAAAATAATTGTCGGCGAATCGGTTGCATTTGTCACGACCGCAGAAACTTTTCCTTTTGCAAGCCCGGAAATTTTTCCGTCGTCGAGATTGAGCGTTGCCGCACCGTCAACTGCCGTGTAAGTCACGCCGTCGAGTGTAAAAGTTTTGTTTGCAGAAATTGTCTGCGTTGCGAATCTCTGTAAATCGAAAGTGAAACCGTTCATAAAAAAACCTCCAAAACTTTTGAAACCTTTTAAACTTAAATAATCTGAAACGTCGCCGCCGATTATAACAGTTCAGAAGATTTTGTACAATGATGATCTCAAATTGCGCGTTCTACTTCAACAACGTGTCGAAAAAGTTCGGGTAGGAAATTTTCACGCAAGAATCGTCGTCAAGTTCAACGCCTTTTGCCGCCGCACCGAATATCGCCAAAGACATCGCCATTCGATGATCTGCACGAGTTTTGCACGCCGCAAAAAATTTTTCACGTCCGCCGCGCACAATCAAGCTGTCGCCGGTCGCGCTGAAAGTTTCAGGCGAAATTTTGTTGAACTCGTCGACAATCGCCGCAAGTCTGTCAGTCTCTTTAACGCGCAATTCTCCAACGTCGCGGATAATCGTCGTGCCGTCGGCAAAAGCGGCAGCAACTGCAATCGCGGGAATTTCGTCAATCAGTCGCGGAATCATTTCGCCGCCGAATTCAACGCCGTGAAGTTTCGAGCTTACGACGCGTAAATCAGCCGCACGTTCGCCGCCCGAAGTCCGCACGCTGCAAATTTCAATCTTCGCGCCCATATCGCCGAGCACGTCCAAAATTCCCGTGCGAGTTTCGTTGACGCCGACATTTTTAATCGTCACGTCCGAGCCGTCAAGAATCGTCGCGAGCACCAGCCAATATGCCGCAGAAGAAATATCGCCGGGCACTGAAATTTTTTCGGGCGCAATGAGTTTTTCGGCGGGAAAAATTTTTATCGCGTTGTTTGAACGTTCAAGCCTTGCTCCGAACGCCGCGAGCATTTTCTCCGTATGATCTCGACTCGGTGCCGGTTCAATGATTGTCGTCGGCGAATCGGCGTAAAGTCCCGCGAGCAGCATTGCCGATTTGACTTGCGCACTTGCGACGGGCATTTGATAATTTATTCCGCGAAGTCGTTTTGTTGCGGGCAGGACGGTTATCGGCAGATTTTTATTTGAGTTGCGCCCGAAGATTGACGCGCCGGCTTGAGTGAGCGGTTTAATCACGCGTGCCATTGGTCGTCGTCGAAGTGAGTCGTCGCCCGTGAATGTCGTCAAAAATTTTTGCGGTGCGCACAATCCCAAAAGCAATCGAAGTGTCGTGCCGGAGTTGCCCGCGTCCAAAATATTTTCCGGTTCGCAAAGTCCGTGCAGTCCGTTGCCCGTGATTAAAATTTTTTCGCCCGAACGTTCGATTTTCGCGCCGAGTGACTTCATGCAATCGACTGTCGACAAACAATCCGCGCCCGCCAAAAAATTCGACACTTCCACGGTTGAATCGCCTAAGCTCGACAAAATTATACTGCGGTGCGAAATTGACTTGTCGCCGGGAATTTCAAAGTCGCCGCGCATTCCGCCGGTCAGCGGTAAAATTTTTTTCATTGAACATTCTCCTTGCCGTAAATTTAAATCGCTTGCCGAACTCATTTTATCACAAAGATTCAACGGCGTGCACGGCAAAATACTGCCACAGCCGGCGGGACGCGCCGCATTCGCGTGGACTGCACCGTGCCGTTGGTGCTTGCATCCGATGGGTCCGCAGCGCTGTCGCTTCCCATGCCGGATGTCGCCTTGGCGCGGCGGTCTGTGGAGATTGAGTTTCAAGCCGCCGAAATTCGACGAGGCTTTAATTGACCGCGACACGTGGAGCATTTTCCGCTACCGCAAATTTATGCCGCTCCTCGACGATTCATGGCGCAAAGTCACTCTCGGCGAGGGCATGACGCCGATTATCAAATTCAACGACGACGTTTGGCTCAAGATGGATTATTTCATGCCGACGTTGTCGTTCAAAGACAGAGGTGCGGCGATTCTCATTGCTCATTGCAAATCAATCGGCGTCGATTCCGTTGTGCAAGATTCAAGCGGCAATGCGGGCAATTCCGTCGCGGCTTATTGCGGGCGAGTAGGCATCGACTGCGAAATTTTTGTTCCCGAAGGCACGAGCGATAAAAAAATCCGCATGATCGAATCACACGGCGCGAAGATTAACATTGTCGCAGGCAACAGAGATCATTGCGCGGAAGTTTGTCGCGAGAAAGTTGCGCGCGAAGGAATTTATTACGCAAATCACGTTTACAACCCGATTTTCTACGAAGGCACCAAAACTTATATCTACGAGACTTTTGAGCAACTTCACCGCGTGCCGAAAAATATTTTTGTGCCGCTCGGCAACGGAACGCTTTTTATCGGCGTGATGAAAGCTTTGGAGGAATTGCTTGACGCAGGTTTGATTGAAACTTTTCCGCAAGTCGTCATCGTGCAGAGCGAACGTTGTCAATCGTTTGTCAAAGCAATGGCTCGCGGCGCGAAAAATATTTCCGTCGAACCTGTCGAACGGACAATGGCGGAAGGCATTGCAATCGGCGTTCCAATGCACGGTGAACAAATTCTCGAATACATTTACAAACACGGCGTCAAAGCGGTCACAATTCCCGAAGAAAAAATTCTTCCTGCCCGCGCAGAACTCGCAAGCCAAGGAATTTATTGCGAACACACGACGGCGGGCGTTTATGCCGGTTACAAAAATTATTGCGACATTCACGGCAAAGTTTCCGATGCGTTAATTTCAATGTGCGGCGCAGGTTTGAAGTCAGACCATTGAATTTTGCTCAAAATAAAAACCGGCAAGGCTGATGTCTTGTCGGTTAATTTTTTTGTTTGAATCGTTACGTGTAGGAGCCGACGATGTAGCCGCCGTCCACGAAAAAATTTTGTCCCGTAATCCAAGCCGCTCTGTCGCTCAACAAAAATAAAATCGTGCCCGCAACGTCGCGAGCCGTTCCGAGTCCCAACAAATGTCGCGAAATCATTTCTTCACTTGCCGCCGCCGCGTACATTTCGTTTTGCATCATTTCAGTTTTGACGAGTGCCGGTGCCACTGAATTTATCCTGTGCTTGCCGCGAATGATCTCTTTGGCGAATGATTTTACTGCCGCTTGAATTGCCGCTTTTGCCGCCGAATATGCGAACAGACTTTTGCCCGCGAAGTCGCCCGCGATTGAACTCATCAGCACGAACGACGCTCCGCCTTCCGAAAATTTTTTCCGCGTTGCAGATTGTACAAAGTTCACTGCGCCCCAAAAACTCGTCTCGAAAATTTTTCGCGCAAGTGATTCGTCAAAAGAATTCAGCGGCGTAAGTCCCCAAATGCCCGCCGTATAAACTCCGCCGTTGATTCTGCCGACTGCACTCGTGAAATTGCCCAGCACGTTTGACCAATCGTCAGCCGTCGCAATCGTAACGTCAAGCTGTTCGGTAAAAATTTTTGGCGGACGTTTAATCAAACTAATCGGCGAATTTTTTTTCAGCTCGTTCAAGCGTTCCAAGTTCCTGCCGAGTGCCAAAACGTTCGCGCCGCTTTGAGAAAGTTCAATTGCAACTTGCCGACCGATGCCGCTCGACGCACCGACTACGACAAAATTTTTTCCCGCGAAATCAAAAGTTACCATGAAAATTTTTCTCTCCTAAACAAATCTGCAAACGTGATCAACAGCGATGTCGGAAAAGCCGTAAGCTTCCGCCTTAGTCAATCGTCCGTTGCACACGTCGCGAATTTTTTCCAACAGCAAATCGCCCGCGCCGTCAATCGTCAAATTTCCGCCGATAATGCCGCTCAAGTCCACGTCGATATTGTCAGCCATCCACGAAAAAGTTTTTGCGTTGGCAGTGACTTTGAGCACGGGAACAATCGCGTTGCCGGTCGGAGTGCCGCGTCCCGTCGTGAAAATTATCGCATTGCAACCAGCCGCAACCATACTCGTGACGGAAGAAATATCGTAGCCCGCCGTGTCCATGACGATTGCTCCGCGTTTCGTCGGACGTTCAGCTTGATTGAGCACCTCGACAATCGGACGCGTGCCGCCTTTGCGAATACAGCCCAGACTTTTCTCGTCAATCGTCGATAAGCCGCCGTCCTTATTGCCGGGCGTCGGTTGCCCTGCTCGACAATCTTGTCCCGCCGATTTTAAATGTGCCTCGTAGTCCGCGCAGATTTGAATAATTTTGTTGTGAAGTTCGGGAGTCGCCGCACGTTTGGCTAAAACATGTTCGCCGCCAATCCATTCAATCGATTCGCTCATCAAAGTCGACGCGCCGAGATCAATCAACTTGTCGCTCAATTTGCCGACAGCCGGATTCGACGCGATGCCGCTCGTTGCATCGGAGCCGCCGCATTCAATGCCCATGAGCAATTCGGAAATGTCGCAGAGTTCTTTCTGTTGAAGAGCCGCTTCCGCCGCCAAATCACGCGCCGCACGTACAGCAAGTTCAATCGTCTTGAGAGTGCCGCCGACTTCTTGAATTCCGAACGACACGACGGGCTTTGAAGTCAGCGATTGAATTTTTTCGCGCAACTTGGCATGAGGAACAGTCTCGCAACCTAAACCGATAATCACGACGCCGAAAACGTTCGGATTGAGCGCGAAGCCCGTCAAAATTTTCTGCGACAAATCGGTGTTGGCTTGAACGTCCGAGCAGCCCGTGTTGAAAATTATGTTGACCGCGCCGCGCACTTGACTTGCAACAATTCTCGCCGTCTCGGAGCCGCAAGCACACGTCGGCAAAATCAAAACGTGGTTGCGAATTCCTGCACGACCTTGAGCGCGTTTGTAGCCGTAAAAAGTTCCGTATAAACCACTGCCTGCCGAAATATAAACTTCTCCGTCGCGGATAACGTTTATATGTTCACGTTGACAGAGGCGCAAAATTTCATTAATTTTTTCCGCGTCGTTGTCAATGCCATGACTTTTGAGTATTTCATCAAAATTTCTTCTATAGATATTCCCGCTGCGTTGACGAGCTTTTTCACTCAAGACCCAAAAAATTTCGGGCACGGAAAATTTCTCTGTCAAGTATTCGCTTGAATAATCGCGCGGCACACTGAAGATATTTTCGTGCGAAACCCATGCGCCTTTTGCAATGTCAATCGACGCCGCGCCGATAATCTCTCCGTACTTGAAAATTTTTTCGCCCGCACGAATCGGACGCAATGAAACTTTGTGCCAAATCGGAATGTCTTCGACGCAATGAATTTCATCGCCGCCGAGAATTTTTATCGTGTCGCCTTTGAACGCAGGATTCGTTAAAGTTGCAACGTTGTCGCGTTCGTCAAGCAAAATTGTGTTCGTCAAAGTGATTCGCCTCCGTTTTAGGATGTGTTGATACATTGCATTTGGATTGTAAATTTCTTTTATGTGCGCCCAAAAGAAAAGTAAGCAAAAGAAAAGGGCGTTTGACCGGCAAAGAAACATCCTGTTTCTATTGCCGGCGGCGCACATCCCTGTGCGCCGGGTCTCAGCTCGCTTTAACGTGACTTTACCAACAACTCCTAGCTCGATAATCGTTTGAAAAGTTTCGTCGCCAGCCACAGCAGACAAATTGCATAAGCCGACAAAATTATCGCCGACGTGAAGTTGAAACCTTCGCGCAAAAGTTGGCTTGTATGAGTGAGCGGCAAAATTTCTATCACGACGCGCACGATTGACGGCAATTCCGCCGTGCTGAAGAACGTCCCGCAAAGAAAACTCATCGGCATCAAAAGATACGTGTTGACTTGCGCAAGCTCTTCGTAAGTCTGAACTTTCAACGCCGCGCAGAAACAGACGCTCGCGAAGATTATCGAATTCATCACGACGACGATTAGAAAATTTATCGGCTCGGCAAAAAAATTCAGACCGGCTCCGAAAAGCATTGCGACGCATAAAATTATCGCGGTTGAGATTAAAGCTCGCACGACTGCCGAAAAAATTTTCCCGATGACAAATGCCGCCGGTTCAATAGGTGCGCTGAGATATTCTTCCAAACTTTTGTGATAGACGCGCTCGGCGTGGACGGTCGTAATGCTCATGTAGCTGACGTTCATGGTGTTTAGGGCGATAATTCCCGGCACGAGGAAATCTAAATAACTTCCCGACGCGAGATTGATATTTTTTCCCAATCCCCAACCGAATGCCACAAGGTACAAGACAGGCGTCACTAATCGCGACAAGATAAATTTTTTCAACCGCCGACGCAGGACAATCCAATCGCGCCACATGATGGTTGATATGTCGTAGAAAAACATTTATCTGCCCCTGAAAACATGATGTTGATTGAGTGTCGACAATATATTCTTAGTCTCTGATTCTGCCCATTCGCGTGAAATAAATTGTGGCAACATTTCCGTGACAATTGCCGGGTCAACGCAAAGTTTTGTTCAGAAAGTCGACGATGATTTTAAACGCAGTTGGCTGATAAAAATGAGCCGCATTATGTTCGCCGCCGTTTAAAATGTAATAGTCAGCGTCGCGACCTTGACTAATCAGCGCGTCATACAAAAGTTTCGATTGGCTCGGCGAAACGGTTGTATCAGCGTTGCCGTGCATGATGAGAAATGGCGGCGTGTTCTTGTTGATGTAAGTTATCGGATTCGATTCGCGGGCAGTGACGGGCATTTCGCGCAGATTGCCGATTCGAGAGCCTTTGTAGCAGGGAACGCCATTTACGAACAGTGCAGGCGGCGCGGCGGGCGAGTAATACATTTTCTGCGTCTCTTCAGGAAAATCATCGGCAGTTTTTGTTAAGTCTGTCGGGCCGAAAATATCAACGACGGCTTGAACGTCGACGCGCTCTTGAAGATTGTCGCCGAAGTTGAATTTGTCAATGCTGCTCGTTACGCCGACCATTGCCGCAAGATAACCGCCCGCAGACATTCCCATCACGGCGATTTTGTTTTTGTCAATGTTGAAGTCGTCAGCGTGAGCGCGCAGATAACGAACAGCCGCTTTCACGTCGCCGATTGAATCAATGTAATTTGCCGTGCCGATGTGCCGATATTCGATTGACGCCGCGACAAAACCGGCTTGAGCCAGCTGATAACAAATTTGTATGCCCGCAACTTTGGGAGCCGTCAACCACCAGCCGCCCGGTACAAATATCACGGCGGGAACTTTTCCTTTTACGTCGGGCAGGAATATATCCATTTGCAGACGACTTTCCGGCCACGTGAAATATTGAGCGAACGTCACGTTTTGATGACAGCCGATTTCCTGAACGCTCGATTCCACGTCGATAACTCCGCTCTTCGCCGCGCAGGTCGTGTTCATGAAAAAAATCACCGCGACAATCACAGTGATTAAAAAATTTTTCGTACGCATGAAACTTTCTCCTTAGTCTCTGATTCTGTCACGCAAGATGACATCGTGACTGCCGCCCTCAACAATGCTCGTCGCGGAAACCAAAGTTATCTTCGCCTTGTCGCGCAGTTCAGACAGATTCAACGCGCCGCAATTGCACATCGTCGAACGAATCTTTGCAAGCGTGCCGGTCATGTTATCTTTTAGCGAGCCGGCATAGGGAACATAAGAATCAACGCCTTCTTCAAACGACAACTTCTTATCGCCGCCAAGATCGTAACGTTGCCAGTTGCGAGCGCGGTTGGAACCTTCGCCCCAATATTCTTTGTAATAGGTGCCGTTGACTCTGATTTTATCGGTTGGCGATTCGTCGAAGCGTGAAAAATATCTGCCGAGCATGAGAAAATCCGCGCCCATTGCAAGAGCAAGCGTCATATGATAATCGTGAACAATGCCGCCGTCAGAGCAAACGGGAATGTAAACGCCTTTCTCTTTAAAATATTCGTCGCGAGCTCTGCAAACGTCAATGACCGCCGTAGCCTGTCCGCGCCCGATGCCTTTAGTTTCACGAGTAATGCAGATTGAGCCGCCGCCGATACCGACCTTGACAAAATCCGCGCCCGCGTCCGCAAGAAATCTGAAGCCTTCCGCGTCGACAACATTGCCGGCACCGACATAAACATCATCGCCGAAATTTTTGTGAATGTATTCAAGCGTAATCTTTTGCCACTCGCTGAAGCCTTCCGAGCTGTCGATACACAGCACATCGGCACCGGCTTTTAAAAGTGCGGGAACGCGTTCGGCATAGTCGCGAGTGTTGATGCCCGCGCCTACGATGTAACGTTTGCGACGGTCGATAAGTTCAAGCGGATTCGTTTTGTTGTCAGTGTAATCTTTGCGGAAGACCATGTAGCGCAGACGTTGCTTTTTGTCGACGAGCGGCAGCATGTTGAGCTTGTGCTCCCAAATTAAATCGTTCGCCTTCGGAAGGGTCGTCGTGTCGGCGTCGGCGTAAATCAGTTTGTCAAACGGAGTCATGAACGTTTGAACTTGCTCATCGCCTGTCATGCGCGTGATTCGATAGTCGCGGCTGGTGACGATGCCCAAAAGTTTGCCGGTAGGTTTGCCGTCTTCAGTGACCGCCATTGTCGAATGTCCCGTTTCTTCCAACAGCGCGAGCATTTCATTAAGCGTGGTCGTCGGCTTGAGATTTGAATCGCTTGACACGAAGCCGGACTTGTAATTTTTCACGCGAGAAACCATCGCCGCTTGCTCTTTAATCGGTTGCGAGCCGTAGATAAACGAAACGCCGCCTTCCTTTGCAAGCGCGATGGCCATTGTGTCGTTTGAAACCGACTGCATTATTGCCGAGGTCATCGGAATGTTCATCATCAGCTTGCAGTCTTCGCCGCGACGAAATTTTATCAGCGGTGTTGACAAGTCGACGTTGGCAGGAATGCAATCTGTGGACGAGTAGCCCGGCACGAGCAAATACTCTCCGAATGTGTGTGACGGTTCTTTGTAATAAAATGCCAATGAAATCACTCCCGAAAAAATCTTTCGCGCTCAATTCGGCGGCGGCGGCGTCAATCCCTGCGAATCCGTTCAAAAAAACTTTTCCCTTTCACTTTTGACGGCAACTTGTTATAATCGGCGCGAGGTGATGAAAATGCAACACGGTAAGCGCGGAGCTTACACAATCGCATCGACCGGCAACCCGAATATCGGCGGCGGCTGGAACAATCAGCAACTTTTGAAGGACTGCGGACTCGTGCCTTACCTGCTCCAAAAAAATCACGGCTTTCATTCGGTGATGGTCGGCGTCAAAGTCGACGAGAGCTATCCATATCTTGAGCAATACGTTCGCGGTTTAGAGTTGGATTTTTTGCCCGAAGACACCGTTCAGGCGCGAATCAATTACGTTGACTCGCACGCCGGCGATATTGATTTGCTCATACTTTACGGCGCGTATCCGATTTACATTCCGCTCGTCGCTCATTACAAAAAAATTCGTCCCGACGGAAAAATTTATCTCGCAACGGACATGAACATTGCTTGGGCTGACAGACTGCCGCACGAGAGCACCGATTACAAAAATTTTCTTCACGCCTGCAACGTCGTCGCCGCAAGCTGCCGCGCCACGCAAAAATATCTTTCCGCCAAATGGAGCGTGCCCGTCGATTTGATTCGCAACGGCTGGTACAATTTTTATGGCGTCAAATTCGATAATCTCTTCGCGCAAAAAGAAAACGTCATCTTGACTGTCGGAAGAATCGGCTCGAATCAAAAGCAGAATCACATTTTGCTTGAGGCGTTCGCCAAAGTTGCAGACGATTTGCCCGATTGGAACGTGCGACTTGTCGGCGGCATTGACGAGAACTTTAAACCTTACATCGAAAAATTTTTCGTGACCAATCCGAATCTGCGCGGGCGAGTGACGTTTACCGATCTCATCACTGATAAAACGACTTTGCTTGACGAATACAAACGCGCGAAAATTTTTTGTCTTACGTCGAACTTTGAAGGCGGCACTCCAAACGTTGTCGCCGAAGCTCTGTTCAACGGCTGTTTTACAATCGCATCGTCATTCGACGCGGCGGGCGATATGACCGGCGGCGGGCAGTGCGGCAGAGTTTTTCCAATCGGCAACGTCGACGCATTGGCGAAAATTTTCCGCGAAGTTTGCACCGACAAAAAACTTTTGCTCGACGGCGGACAACATGCTGCCAATTATGCTCGTGAACAATTCGACGCGGAAAAAATCGTTGCGCGACTGAATTATCTGCTTTACGGAGGTGACGCGACTTGAGCAATTTAAACTACTCGCGCGGAAAATTTTTCTTGACGGACGGCGAACAGAACTTTTTGCTTTTGGACGCACGCACGCCCGTCTTAAACAGGAGCCGCATCAATTCGCACCAATTCACGCAAGATAGGAAGAGCGTCGTCTTTCCGCTGGAGCAAATCGTCAGCAAGGCGGCTAAAAAAATTTTCCAAAAGACGCTCGTTTCAATGGCGGAAGCCGCGATTTACATGCGAATCGTCGCGCGACTCCTTCGCAAGCCGCAAATTCATTCCGTGTTGAAAATCGGACAGTCTTCGCCGCTCGACGAGGCATTGACGGAAACTTTATCGCTGTTCAATCCCGCGAACAAATTTTTCAAGCCCGCGCAGGTCGACGAAAATTTTTTGCCGGAAAAAAAATTCGACACGCTGATTTTCCTTGAACAACGTGCGCCGTCGCCGGACGTCTTCTTCGCGCTGAAAGATTTTGGTTGCGTTTATTTCGTTGCGCCGATTCAAAGCTTGCAGGGATTTTTGCGGGAGCAGGCAAAAATTTTTCCGTTGACGGAGCAAGCCGCGTTGTTCGAGTTGGAAATTTCGCCGCCGATTCGCCGTGAACTTCAACTTCGCACGCCGCAAGGTCAATTCGACGAAAAATTTTCCGCCGTGAATCAAATCATTGACAAGTTGCCCGACGTTATGAAAAAATTCAGCGCACTGCCTCGCAAGAAGAAAAATCCTTGCCTTGACGAATACATTGCCGAACTTATTCGCGCGGAAAAAACTTTGGCGAAAATTTTCCCGATGCTCCACAGCGACATGATTAAATTCAATTTCAATCTGCTCAAGGAATTTCTGATTGATCTGCGCCTTGCCGACGACAAGCAGAAAAAATTTTTCGTCAACCGCGTGGTTCGTCAACATGAAATTCTTGCAAAAGAGCTGAGCGATTCATAAGGAGGAATATTTTTTGAAGTTTGCCAAGAAATTAGCCGTACTGATGATTTTGACGGCGATTCAATTCCCGTGTTATGCGGCGGATGAGGACAGAGAACTTGCCATAATCGCAGCGGAGCAGGCTAAGTCCGAAGACAAAGAACAGCTCGACAAGATAAATCCCGCGCTAACCGACAGCATAACCACCAAACCTGCGCAGGAGACCGACAAAGAAATCAAAGACCGCAAGAAAAAACTCAAGCAGATGCGTAAGGAAAAGGAAAAAGAAAACGAACGAATTTTGAAGACAAACTCGAATCAAAAAGTCAAAGCACGCAGTGAAGAAACGATCATCATTGACCCGAACGAGCCGACTCCGACCGTGCAAACGACATCAACGCCGCCGCCGACTTCGACCGATATTGGCAATTTGCCCACGCAAAAACGAATCTACGCCGGTTTTCTTGAAGTCGTCCGCACCGTACACTTTATTCCGCTTTACATGCCGCGCAAGTCCGGTTATGAGATAACCGCGATTTATTCGGGAGATGACATTGTCGAAGTTTGTTACGGGCGCAGATGGGAGCCGACAGTTTCTTTGGCGGTGAGAACTCATAAACGCGCGGCGGGCGAAGAATTGCAGGACATCAGCGGCGTGACGGGCGTCAAATGGCGCGTCGACAACACCACCGGCACGACGATTTACGTTGCCAAAATTTCCGACACTCAACACGTCGCGGCGTGGGCAGTCGGTCAATACACTTTTTCCGCACGATCCGAAAATTTGTCGTTCGCGGGATTCTATTCGCTTGTCGCAGATGAACTCGTGGAGTTGTCGCGATATTATTACGTCGATTTGTAAGACTTTAACAGGAGATTTCAACGTGAAAAACATCAACGAGAAAATTGCTCGAACTTTTGGCGAATCCTGCCACAATAATAACGTTGTCGGACTTTGCATCACAATGAACGAGAAAAATAACACAAATGCCATAGGTCTCAACGCCACGGCACGCGAGGCAGGCTTTATGATTAGAGAATTGGTCAGGCGTATATCCATGGAATTTTCGAACGATGAAGTTGAATTCGAGGCGTTTTGCGAGGAGCTTGCCAAGAGTCTGAACTTGCCCAAAAAAAGGATTGTGCATTGAAGGAGGATTTTTAATGAGCATATTGGGAGCAGCAGTCGTACCGCACCCGCCGATAATTTTGCCGGAAGTCGGGCACGGCGAGGAGCAAAAAATTTCCGCAACGACAAAAGCTTACGAGACAATCGCGCGGCGCGTCGTCGAACTCAATCCCGACACGGTCATAATCACAAGCCCGCATTCTGTGATGTACGCGGACTATTTTCACATTTCGCCGGGCGAACAAGCTTCGGGCAACATGGCGCAATTCCGAGCACCTCAAGTGGCTTTGACTGTGAATTACGACGTTGACCTTGCCAAAAAAATTTCGGACGTTGCATCAAGCGCGGGAGTACCTGCGGGCACATTGGGAGAAAGAAATTCATCACTCGACCACGGCACGATGATTCCGCTACGATTTTTGCAGTTGGCAGGTTTGGACTTCGACCGCGTGAAATTTTTGCGAATCGGACTGTCGGGCTTATCGGCGGCGATTCATTACAAGTTCGGGCAATTAATCGCGCGTGCGTCTGACGAACTCGGACGGAGAATTTTTTTCGTGGCGAGCGGCGATCTGTCGCACAAGCTCAAATCGGACGGACCATACGGTTTCATCAAAGAAGGCCCGGTTTTTGATTCGCAAGTCATGGAAAATTTAAGCGGCGCGGATTTTCTCAAGCTCTTGACGATGGACGAAAAAATTTGCAATCGTGCGGCGGAATGCGGCTTGCGGAGTTTCTGGATTATGTCGGGCGCGCTTGACCGGCTCAACGTCATTGCTCAACGTCTTTCTTACGAAGGCACCTTCGGCGTCGGATACGGCATTGTCAATTTTGCAGTCGGTGCAGAAAATTCGTCGCGGAATTTTGATGAACAGCTTGCCAAATTCAAACACTGCGAATCAATCAAGCGCAAGGCTTCCGAAGACGATTTTGTCAAGCTCGCGCGATACAGTCTGGAACATTTTGTTAAGACTCATCAGCCCGCAACTTTGCCGAACGATTTGCCCGATGAATTGCTCAATCGCCGCGCAGGAGCCTTCGTGAGTTTGCACAAGGACGGAAATTTGCGCGGATGCATTGGAACGATTATGGCGACGCAAAATTCTCTTGCCGAAGAAATTTTGTACAACGCTATATCGGCTTGTTCACGTGACCCGCGATTTTCGCCCGTGACCGTTGACGAACTCGACGACATTGAATACAGCGTTGACGTTCTCGGAGAGCCCGAAAGAATTTTTGACGTGAAAGACTTGGATGTTAAACGTTACGGCGTCATTGTCGAAAACGGCGGTCGTCGCGGCTTATTGTTGCCCGATTTGGAAGGCGTCGACACGGTCGCCGAACAAATTGCAATCGCCAAAAGAAAAGCCGGCATTCGCGCGGAGGAAAAAGTTGCGCTGTGGAGATTTGAAGTCATTCGTCACCATTGAGGAGGAGGCGGCGTCATGAAAAAATTTTTCGCGACTTCAAGCGCGGCGAATATTTTTCGGTCACCAAAAAAATTTTTTCGCGTCAACCTGATGCAACGTCACGTTGCTTTGAAGTCATTCGCCATCACTAAGGAGCGATTGTCATGAAAAAAATTTTCGCGCTCATCACGATTATCACGTTGACGACGGCTTTTGCGAACGTTCTCGCGTCAAATTATATCGGCAACGCCAATTCCAAAAAATTTCACTACGCGGACTGTGCGGCGGTCGGCAAGATGAATCCCGCCAACAAAGTCACATTCAACACGCGCGACGAGGCAGTCACCGCCGGTTACGTTCCCTGCAAACGTTGCAACCCGTAAGGAGATCACATGGACAAATTAAAAGTTATTTTCATGGGCACGCCCGAATTTGCCGTTCCGAGTCTCGCCGCGTTGATTGACAATGCAAACGTTCTTTGCATTGTCACACAGCCCGATAAGCCGCGCGGTCGCGGGCACAAACTTCAATCGCCGCCCGTAAAAATTTTTGCCGAAGAAAACAATCTGCGCGTGATTCAGCCGTTGAAAGTTCGTGCGCCCGAAGTCGTTGCACAAATCGCCGAGCTTGAGCCGGATTTAATCGTCGTGGTCGCCTTCGGACAGATTCTTCCGCAAACTTTGCTGGACGTGCCGAAATTCGGTTGCATCAACGTCCACGCGTCACTCCTGCCGAAATATCGCGGCGCGGCTCCTATTGAGTGGTCGATCATCAACGGCGAGACGGTCACGGGAATAACTACAATGCAAATGAACGCGGGACTTGATACGGGCGATATTTTATTGGCGAGCGAAGTAAAAATTCCCGACGAAATGATTTTGCCCGAATTGCGCGAACGGCTTATGACAGTCGGCGCAGATTTGTTGCTAAAGACGCTGTACTTGCTTCGACGCGGCGAACTCATTCCCGTCAAACAAAATGATTCTCTGTCGACATATGCGCCAATGTTGAAGAAAGACACGGGACTAATCGATTGGACACGACCTGCGCGAGAAATCCACAATCTCGTTCGCGGACTTTACGGCGGCGCACGGGCAGGCAAATTCAAAATTTGGCGGACACGACTTGCGGCGGAAAATTTTTCGTTGACGCCCGGCGAAGTCAAAATCATCGGACAGAAACTTTTTGTCGGGACGGGTGACGGCGTGTTGGAGATTCTCGAATTGCAAGCTCCCGGTTCCAAAAAACTCAACGCCTCCGAATTTTTACGCGGGCACAAAGTTGGTGACGGCTTTTGGACGAACGAATAAAATTTTCTGCCCATGCGCGGCGACAACGTTTGAATCTCCATAACGTTAAACGCGTCAACAGGATGCAACGTCACGTTGCCGCGGGCACAAAGTTGGTGAAAATTTTTGGACGAACGAATAATCGCGACGATTGAACAGAGCTCCGACGATTGGCAATACAGTTTGCGTCCGCGCAGATTGAACGAGTACATCGGGCAGGAAAAGGCTAAGCAAAATTTATCTGTGTTCGTGAAGGCGGCACTCAATCGGCGCGAGGCACTCGACCACGTTTTACTTTACGGACCGCCGGGACTTGGCAAGACGACACTCGCGGGAATCATCGCCAACGAATTGGGCGTAAACTTCCGACAAACGTCCGGGCCGGCAATCGAACGTACAGGAGACCTTGCGGCGATATTGACCAATTTGCAGGAACGCGACGTTCTGTTTATCGACGAGATTCATCGCTTGAGCCGACAAGTTGAAGAAATTTTGTATTCGGCAATGGAAGACTTCGCGCTCGACATCATCATCGGCAAAGGACCGCGTGCAAGGAGCATTCGCGTTGACATTGCGCCGTTTACGCTGATTGGTGCGACGACCAAAGCCGGTGCGTTGAGTCCGCCGCTTAGAGACAGATTCGGTGTCATCAGTCGTCTTGAATATTATTCGACGGACGCTCTTGTTGAAATCATCACTCGTGCCGCGCAGATTTTAAAAATTCCGATTGAACCGGGCGGTGCCACGGAAATAGCCGGACGTTCGCGAGGGACGCCGCGCATTGCAAATCGTCTGCTCAAACGTGTCCGCGACTTCGCGCAAGTTGAAGGTTCCGCCACGATAACCGACGACATTGCCGACAGAGCTTTAATTGCATTGGAAGTCGACGCCGCAGGACTTGACCACACCGATCGCCGCATGTTGGACGCCATGATAAAAAAATTTCGCGGTGGCCCGGTCGGATTGGAAACTATTGCCGCTTCCATCAGCGAGACTCGTGAAACTATCGAGGACATTTACGAGCCGTATCTTTTGCAGTTGGGATTCATCATGCGCACACCGCGAGGTCGTGTCGTCACGGAGGCGGGCTATCGTCACATGGGCGTTGCTTATCCAAAAGCTGACAATTCGCCGACTCTGTTCGACTTCGAGACAACGTAACCGATTCTTTAGATTGACAGGAGGTAAGATCTATTGGCTATCAAAGTTAAACTCGTCATTTGGGATTTGGACAACACTTTGTGGCGCGGAACATTGGCGGAAGGCGACGAACCTGTTTTATTGCCCGGACGCGCAGAGCTGATTAAAACTTTGACTTCGGCGGGCATAGTGAATTCCATTTGCTCCAAAAACAATTTCGACGACGCCAAAGAGGTTTTGTCGCGAATGGAACTTTGGGATTATTTTGTCTTCCCGAAAATCAGTTTCGCGCCCAAAGGTCAAACGGTGCAAGCCATTTTGGACGAAATGCATCTGCGCGCCGCAAACACCGTTTTCATTGACGACGAGCCTTCAAATTTGCAAGAAGTCTTGTTCTACAATCCCGAAATAACCGTTCTCAATCAAAGCGACTGCGAACCTTTCTTCGACTCGATTCAAATTGCCGTTGATTCTGATTCGGATTGTTCGCGCTTGAATCAGTATAAGCAACTTGAACGTAAGCAGCAGGAGAAAAAATCTTTCGCGTCCAATGAAGAATTCTTGCGCAACAGCAACATTCAACTGGAATTCGTGCCCGTTGACAACAGCGATTTGTTTGAAAGGCTGTGCGAATTGTCGGAGCGTACCAATCAGCTCAACTTCACCAAAAATCGAATGACGTCCGAAGAATTGATGGGAATGTTAAAAAATCCCAACGTCGAAACTCGAATGATTCGCGCGACGGATAATTTCGGCGACTACGGCTTTATCGGATTCTATTCGCTCTATCAGGGCAATTTGATTCACTTCGTCTTTTCCTGCCGAATCATGAACATGGGCATTGAACAATTCGTTTATCAGCATCTGGGCTGCCCGAAGATAAAAGTCGAAGGTTACACGGCGTCGGAACTCTCAAGAACTCGCCAAATCGATTACGTAAAAATTTTGAGCGGCGACGTTCATGAACACGACGAAGAGTCAATCGAAAACATTTTGACGGAGGATTCTCAAATAAATATTTTTGTTTTGGGTGCTTGTGATTTGTATCATTCGATTGCTTATCTTGCCTTACCCAACAATTATTTTCTTTACGAGTGCAACGTCTCTACCACTGCGGACGGGCAACGCGGTCGCGCCGTCAACGTAGGCACGGAATACATCAGATCGCAATATGACATGACTGACGACGAGAAAAATTTTTGCCGCCAACATTTCTATAACTACACGCGCTACAACGTCTTCAAGTCGGAAATTTTTGACGAGCGGTGGGATTATGTGATTCTCTCTTTTCATGACGACATGGTTTACAAAATCCATACGCACAAGCAAAATCCGAATCTGCGGGTTGTTTTGGGCACGGAGAGAAAATACGAACACACTCGTATCATAAACATTTCGGAAGAAGAGCCTGCCAAACGTACTCAACAACGCGCGTGGTTGAAGGAGCATTTTGACGAGGGACATTACATAACGCCAGAAAGGTTTGAAGAGAATCTTTTGTGGATCGCCTCGAAAGTTCCGACTAAAACCAAAATCATTTTGATAAACTCGCCGGAGATTGATTTTTTCCGCAACATAAATCCGAGTTGCCCGGAGGTCAGAGATCAAATCATTGCGTTGAACAAAGTCATCAAGCGTGTCTGTGAAACTCACGGCGATAAATTTTCTCTCGTCGACATGAACAAAATCGTCCGCTCGCGCAAAAACGTTACGAATTATCTTTTCCATTTAAAGGCGCGTCCCGCGTTCAAACTGTTCACGAAAGTCGCCGACGCCATGATAAAATCACCCCCCCCCCCACATCAAACCTTGCATGTTGCATAAAGTTCTTGACGGGCGCGAGGTTTTGCTGTTCGGGAAAAATCCTTCCGAGTTGCAAATTGCCTGCTACGACTTGTCTTTGGGCGGCGTGAACATTGCGGCTTATGTTCACCATGAAATTGGCGAGGAACCTGTTCCCGACTTCGACGTGAAGGACTTCAAGGATTATGCTTTCAAAAGCGACGCGTATTATATCGTGGTTGCCGACAAAGAGAATTACGCGCAGATTCGGGAAGTGCTTATCGCGAACGGTTACGAGCCGTTGAAAGACTTCGTGCAGTTCAAACCGATGGCTTATACGAAAAGCCGAGACGATTTGGCTCTTGAAATATAACATGATTTGATTCGCAAGCGTCGCCTTCTTCGGAAGGCGTTTTTGGTTTGAAAAGCAATGTGTCTTGATAAAACCGCGCAAATGAATTAGAATTGCCGCATTGACTTAACGAGGAGGAAATTATTTTGTTATATCGCAAGGTTGATACCAATTTGAATTTCGCGAGTCGCGAGAAGGAAGTCGAAAATTTTTGGGCGGAACACGACATCGCGCAAAAGGCAATCGACAATCGCGACGGCTGCGAGAATTACACATTCTATGACGGGCCGCCGACTGCCAACGGTCAGCCGCACATCGGGCACGTTTTGACACGCGTCATCAAAGATTTGTTCCCGCGCTATCACTCAATGAAAGGTCAAAAAGTTTTGCGCAAAGCCGGTTGGGACACGCACGGTTTGCCCGTCGAGTTGGAAGTTGAAAAGCTCATCGGCATCAACGGCAAGGAACAGATCGAGGCTTACGGCATTGAACCGTTTATCAAGAAGTGTCGCGAGTCCGTTTGGAAATATAAAACCATGTGGGAAGAATTTTCCGGCGTCGTAGGTTTTTGGGCTGATATGGAGCACCCGTATATCACTTACGAAAATTATTACATCGAGTCGGAATGGTGGGCACTCAAGCAGATTTGGGACAAAGGTTTGCTTTACAAAGGTCATAAAGTCGTTCCGTATTGTCCGCGCTGTGGCACGCCGCTTTCCAGTCACGAAGTCGCGCTCGGCTATAAAGACGTCAAAGAACGTTCGGCGGTTGTCAAATTCAAAGTCGCCGATGAAGACGCTTACTTTCTCGCGTGGACGACGACGCCTTGGACGTTGCCTTCAAACTTGTGCTTGTGCGTCAATGCAAAGGTCGATTATGTCAAGGTTGAAGTCGACGGCACGATTTATATCCTTGCTGAAGCACTTGTCGATAAAAATTTCGGCGACGTTGAGAAAAAAATTTTGGCGAAATTCAAAGGCGCGGAACTTGAATATAAAAAATATGAGCCGCTTTATCCGTTCGCTGATGAGATTGTCAAACGTTCGGGCAAAGCTGCTCATTACGTCACTTGCGATGATTATGTCACGACGGAAGACGGCACAGGCATTGTTCACTGCGCACCGGCTTTCGGCGAGGACGATAACCGCGTTTGCCGCAAATACGATATTCCGTTCGTGCAATTCGTCGACAGCAAAGGCAACATGACTTCCGAAACGAAATGGGCGGGAATTTTTGTTAAGGACGCCGATCCGTTGATTCTGCGCGATTTGAAAGAGTCCGGCAAATTGTTCAAAGCTCCGCCGTTCGAGCACAGTTATCCTCATTGCTGGCGTTGCGACACTCCGTTGATTTATTACGCGCGCGAATCGTGGTTTATCAAGATGACGGCTGTCCGAGAAAACATGCTCAAGAACAATGCGAAGGTTAATTGGATTCCGCCGACGATTGGCAAGGGACGCTTCGGCGATTGGCTGGAACACGTTCAAGATTGGGGAATTTCTCGCAACAGATATTGGGGCACTCCGCTCAACATTTGGGAATGCAAATGCGGTCATCAACATTCAATCGGCTCAATCGAAGAGCTTAAATCGTTGTCGACGAATTGCCCGGACGATATTGAGTTGCACCGCCCGTACATCGACAAGGTAACGTTCAAATGTCCGAAGTGCGGCGACGAAATGCATCGCGTGCCCGAAGTTATCGACTGCTGGTTTGATTCGGGAGCAATGCCGTTTGCGCAGTGGCATTATCCTTTCGAGAACAAAGAATTTTTCCACGAACATTTTCCCGCCGATTTCATCAGTGAGGCTGTCGATCAAACGCGCGGCTGGTTTTATTCGCTCATGGCAATTTCCACGCTGATTTTCGACGACACGCCGTTTAAAAATTGTATCGTGCTCGGACTCGTGCTTGACAAAGACGGGCAGAAAATGTCGAAGTCCAAGGGCAATGCCGTTGCGCCGATGGAGACTTTGCATAAACACGGTGCCGACGCAATTCGCTGGTACTTTTACGAAAATTCTGCGCCGTGGTTGCCGAATCGTTTTCATGATGATGCGGTCGTCGAAGGTCAAAGAAAATTCCTCGGCACGCTGTGGAACACTTACGCTTTCTTTGTGCTGTATGCTAACATTGACGACTTCGACGCCACGAAATACGCGCTTGACTACGAAAAACTTTCCGTCATGGATAAATGGCTCCTGTCGCGGCTGAACACGATGATTAAGACTGTCGACGACGCGCTTGCCAATTACAAAGTTCCCGAATCTGCGCGGGCGTTGCAAGATTTTGTTGACGAGTTGTCAAATTGGTATGTTCGCCGCAGTCGTGCAAGATTTTGGGCTAAGGGCATGGAGCAGGACAAGATTAACGCCTACATGACGCTTTACACCGCGCTGGTGACGTTGGCTAAGGCTACCGCGCCGATGGTGCCGTTCATCACGGAAAATATTTATCGCAATTTGGTTTGCTCAATCGACACGTCCGCGCCCGAAAGCGTTCACCTGTGCGATTATCCCGTTGCCGATGAAAAATTTATCGACGCCGAACTTGAACGCAACATGGACGAAGTTTTAAAAATCGTCGTGCTCGGTCGTTCCGCTCGCAATGCCGCCAACATCAAGAACCGTCAACCTGTCGCCGAAATGTTTGTTAAAGCGCAGACGTTGCCCGAATTTTTTGTTGACATCATCGCCGACGAGTTGAACGTTAAGCGCGTCGAATTCCGCGACGATATGGGCGAATTCATCCGTTACAACTTCAAGCCGAATTTCCGCGTGCTCGGCAAAAAAGTCGGCAAACGCATGGGCGAAGTCAAAAATTCTTTGGCGAATCTCGACGGACAATCCGCGAAACTTGAGCTTGACAAGACCGGCGAACTTAAACTCGGCGACTTGACTTTGACTGCGGAAGACATTGAAATTACAATCACGCAGAGCGACGGCTTTAACTGCCAGAGTGACGGCGACGTATCAATCGCGCTCTCGACGACGTTGACGTCCGAATTGATTGAAGAAGGTTTTGTCCGCGAAATTATCAGCAAGGTGCAAGTCATGCGCCGCGAAAGTGATTTTGAAGTCACGGATCGCATAAAAATTTTCGCGTCGGGCAACGACAAGCTCGCCAAAATCATCACGGACAACATTTTGGAAATTATGAGCGTCACGCTTGCCAACGAGATTGTCTTCACGACAAATGACAACGCTAAGATTTGGGACATCAACGGCGAAAAAATTTCTCTTGCTGTTGAGAGGATTTGAACACGGCAAAAATTTTTCTCGTCGGCACGTTTGACCGCTCACATTGGATGCAACGTCACGTTGCCGAAAAAATTTCTTTGGCTGTTGAGAGGATTTGAACACGGCAAAAATTTTTCTCGTCGGCACGTTTGACTGCTCACATTGGATGCAACGTCACGTTGCCGAAAAAATTTCTCTCGGCGTAGAAAGGATTTGAAATGTTGAAAGTTTTAATTTGGCGCGTCTCGGACGACACAAGCTTTCAAGACAAGGCGATTAAAATCTTGGAGCAACAACACGACGGCATCGATATTATCGGCGAGGCTTCAGACGCTGACATTGCCAAGGTTGACCGGGCGTATGATTTAATTCTCGTCGTCGGCGCAAAAAAGATTGGCATGAGCAAAATCACTCAAACTGCCCATAAACTCAATCTGCCTGAAGAAAAACTTTTGAGCGACCGAATTGTCTGTACACCCGGCTTCACGCTCGATAAATATCGTCATTTGCAACGTTCGCAACTGTCGATTATCGCGATGAATTGTTTCGGCGGTCTAATCAGCAACATACTTGATTTGCCTTTCAGAACGCCAATAATCAACATGTTCTTTGAAGAGCAAGATTATCTGCGTTTTCTGCGTGACCCGCGCCTCTACATGTCGGAGCAACCGATTTTAAAGGAGACAAGATGGCAAACGGTTTTGAAGTTTGATTATCCCGTCGTGACGTTCGGCGACGTTGACATCTACATGAATCACTATCGCGACTTTGGCGAGGCTGTTGCCAAATGGAACGAGCGCAAGGCACGAATTAACTGGTACAATCTGTTCGTGACGATGTACACCGAAGACGAAAAAATTCTTGAGCAGTTCGACGCGTTGCCCTATGGCAAAAAGGCTTGCTTTGTGCCTTTCAAGTCCGATTTGGATTCGGCGTGGTACATCAATCGGGAAATAACAAAGAAGAAATATTTTTGGCAAACAATCAATGATTTTGCAAAGGGCATCCCGTTTTACTACGACCCGTTTGACATGCTCCTCTATGGCAAGAAAACTCCGTTGATTGAAATGTGATTCGGCACTTGAAAAAAGTTTTCAGTGGTTGTAAATTCTTACAGCCACTATTTTTTTGCAAACGTGACGTTTGATCCAAAGGTCGCGTCCAACGTTATGACAATCAAAGTTATTCGCCGCGATTCGGCAAGTGATTAAATTTTTTTTGGAAGTGATGACTTTGTGACGAAAGAAAATTTTAACGTGACGGGCATGAGCTGTTCGGCGTGTTCGGCGCGAGTGGAAAAAGCTGTCGGCAAAATCGTCGGCGCGGAAAATGTCAGCGTCAATCTGTTAACCAATTCAATGCAAGTCAAATTCGACGAGGCAACCGTTTCCGTCGCGCAGATTGTCGACGCCGTTGTCAATGCCGGTTATGGTGCAAGTCCGAAAAAAATTGCCGCGCAGATTAAAATTCCCGAACGCACGATTGACAGCGAAATTGACGCGATGAAATTTCGGCTCAAGTGGTCGATAATTTTTCTGTTGCCGACGATTTATATCGCAATGCATAATTTATTGCCGCTTGCGACGCCGCAAATCGTCACGGAACTTTTCGACGGTCGCGAAAACGCCGTAACGTTCGCCTTCGCGCAATTCCTGCTGATTCTGCCGATTATGTATCTCAACCGAAAATATTACGTCAACGGCTTCAAAACTTTATTCGCGGGCGCACCGAATATGGACAGCTTGGTCGGACTCGGTTCAATGTCGGCGGCAATGTTCGGAGCATTTGCGCTGATAAGAATCGGTCAAGGTCTCGGCACGGGAAATTTTCAGCTCGTCGACGAATACAGCCGCAATTTGTATTTTGAATCGGCGGGCATGATTGTCACGTTGATAACCGTCGGAAAATTTTTCGAGGCGCGTGCAAAGGGCAAAACTTCTCAAGCCGTTGAAAAGCTGATGAATCTTGCTCCGAAAACTGCAACCGTCCTGCGCGGCAATGTCGAAATCACAATCCCGGTTGAGGAGCTGATTGTCGGCGATGAAGTCATTGTAAAGCCCGGCGAGAGTTTTGCGGCGGACGGCGTGATTGTTGACGGCTCAACGACTGTCGACGAGTCTGCGATAACCGGCGAGAGCTTGCCCGTTGAAAAAATCATCGGCTCAAACGTCACGAGCGGAACGATCAATCAGAGCGGCTGCGTGAAATTTCGCGCGGTCAAAGTCGGCGGCGAAACGACAATCAGCAAAATCATCGCGTTGGTTGAAGAAGCGTCGGCGAGCAAGGCTCCAATCGCGAAGACTGCCGATAAAGTTGCAGGCGTGTTCGTGCCCGCCGTGATTGTCGTTGCTCTTGTCGCGGGAAGTTTTTGGCTTATCAACGGTGCCGGCGTCGAATTTACATTTTCTATCGCCGTGTCAATTCTCGTTATCAGCTGTCCATGCGCCTTGGGACTTGCAACGCCCGTCGCGATTATGGTCGGTACCGGCAAAGGTGCGGAGAACGGAATTTTAATCAAGTCGGGCGAGGCTCTCGAAACTGCTCACGCGATTGATACCGTCGTCGTCGACAAGACAGGAACATTGACGGAAGGCAAGCCGTTTGTCACGAACATTATCACTTGCGGCGTTGACGAGCAGACGTTGATTGAAATTGCGGCGGCTCTTGAATCTAAAAGTGAACATCCTTTGGCTCAAGCCGTCACGACTTTTGCAACCGATAAAAAAATTTCTCCGCGCAGTGCAGAGAATTTTCAAGCAGTGTTCGGAAAAGGCGTTCGCGGCGTGATTGACGGCGTGGAATGTTTTGCGGGCAATGAAAATTTTTTGACGGAGCTCGGCTTCAAACTCGACGGTCTGCACGAAAAAATTCAATCGCTCGCTGCGGAAGGCAAGACGCCAATTATTTTCGCACGCGGTGAAAAAATTCTCGGCATTATCGCGGCGGCTGATGTTGAGAAAAAAAATTCCGCGCACGCTGTCACGGAGTTTAAAAATCTTGGCGTTGATGTTATCATGTTGACGGGCGACAATGAACGCACTGCTCAAGCTGTCGCGAATCGGCTCGGCATTGAAAAAATCGTCGCAGGAGTTTTGCCCGAACATAAAGCCCGCGAAATTGAACGTCTTCAAGCTCAAGGTCGCAAGGTCGCGATGATCGGTGACGGCATCAACGACGCGCCCGCATTGGCAAAAGCCGACGTTGGCATTGCGATTGGTGCAGGTACGGACGTTGCCATTGAGAGTGCCGACGCGATTTTGGTTCGCAACGATTTGCTCGACGCCGTAAGCGCGATTAAACTTAGCCGCTCCGTGATGACGAACATCAAGCAAAATTTGTTCTGGGCATTTTTCTACAACGTGATTTGCATTCCGCTCGCCGCAGGAATTTTTTATCCGACGTTCGGTCTTAAACTCTCGCCGATGATTGGTGCGGCGGCAATGAGCATGTCAAGCCTTTGCGTCGTGATGAATGCTCTACGGTTGCGAATGTTCAAAGTCAATCGGTCAATCACTTCCGACGAGACACCGCGCAACGTTGAAGTTCGCGTGGAAAATCTTCAGACGGAAATTTTTAAGGAGGCAATTCAAATGCAGACAACATTAAAAATCGAAGGCATGATGTGCAAACACTGTCAAAAGCACGTTCACGACGCTTTGGCGAAAATGGACGGCGTTACGAATGTTGAAGTCAGCTTGGAAAATAATTCGGCGACTGTCACCGCGACGCGTGAAATTTCTCTCGACGACTTCGCCAAAGTTATCGACGATGCCGGCTATGAACTCGTGCGATAAAATTTTTGACAGTTGCTGATTTTCCTTAAAGCTCAAAGCTTAAAGCTTAAAGCTCTGAACTCGTGCGATAAAATTTTTGACAGTTGCTGATTTTCCTTAAAGCTCAAAGCTTAAAGCTTAAAGCTCACATCGGCTATGAACTCGTGCGATAAAAATTAATCGTGCCACAAATTTTCAAGCCGACGTTTAATCTCAAGTTCCGCGCCCTGCTCCGTAGGTTCGTAGTAGCGTGCGGAAATTTTTTTATCGGGCAGATACTGTTGCTTGACAAAGTGATTGTCGAAGTCGTGCGGATATTTGTAGCCGACGCCGTGCCCGAAAAATTTTGCGCCCTTGTAATGCGTGTCTCGCAAATGTTTCGGAACTTCGCCTTGAGTGTCCGTCAAAGCTCTGTCAATCGCCAAATACGCCGCGTTGGACTTCGGAGCCGCCGCAATGTACGTGACGGCTTGAGCAAGGACGATTCGCGCTTCGGGCAGCCCGACGAATTGAGCCGCTTGAGCCGCCGCATTCGCCAAAATCAACGCTTGCGGGTCAGCATTGCCGACATCTTCAGCCGCGCAGATAACAATTCGTCGCGCAATAAAATTCAAATCTTCACCGCCGTCAATCATCTTCGCCAAATAAAAAATCGCCGCGTCCGGGTCAGAGCCGCGCATACTTTTTATGAACGCACTCGCCGTGTCGAAGTGATTGTCGCCGCGTTTATCGTAACGACGAATTTTTTCGCCGAGCAGTTCGCGCAAAGTGTCGACGGAAATTTTTTCGGTGAATGCGGCTTGTTCCAAAAGATTTAACGCCATACGCGCATCGCCGTCGGCAAAATCGGCAATGATGTCAAGCGCAGATTCTTCCGCAAAAAATTTTTCCGTCTCGACGGCGCGGCGGAGAATTTTTTTTATGTCGTCGCTCGAAAGTTTTTCAAGGCGGACAATTTTCACGCGGCTCAAAAGTGCGGCATTGACTTCAAAGAAAGGATTTTCGGTCGTCGCGCCGATGAGAGTGATTCGCCCGTCCTCGACGTATGGCAACAGAAAATCCTGCTGACCTTTGTTGAAACGATGAATCTCGTCGATAAAAAGAATCGTGCGTCGACGATAGAACTTGCGCTGATCGTCCGCTTCCTTGACAATGCCGCGCAGTTCAGAAATTCCCGACAATGCCGCGTTGACTTTGACAAAGTTGCTTGACGTTGTGTTGGCGATAATTTTTGCAAGAGTAGTTTTGCCGGTGCCGGGTGCTCCGAAAAAAATTATTGACGGCGTTTGACCTTGAGCGATCATTTTGCCGAGTCCGCCGCGAAAAATTGCCGCCTGTCCCACGAAATCCGCTAAAGTTTGCGGTCTCATTCGTTCGGCAAGCGGCTGATATTTTTTGTCGTCATTAACACTGCTGAACAAATCCATGTGAACAGCTCCCATAAAAAATTGGTCGACAAACCCTGCAGAGTTCGCCGACCATAAATTTTTTTCAGAGATAGCGCAGGTAGACGTAAGCCGTTGAAATGATAATCGACAGAATCATCAGCGGGAAGGCAACTTTCATGAAACCGATAAATGAAATTGCGCGCCCGCGTTGAGCAGCCATTGATGCCACGACGACATTTGCACTCGCGCCAATTAATGTGCCGTTGCCGCCGAGACATGCGCCCAATGCCAAGCTCCACCACAGCGGATCGAGATTCGTCAAGCCCATCGCGCCCATATCTTTAATCAGCGGGATCATTGTCGCGACGAACGGAATGTTGTCGATAAACGCCGAAGCAATCGCGCTCATCCAAATGATAACTATCGCAGTAAAGGTCAGGTCGCCTTGAGTGATTTTCATTGCCTCTTCCGCCAACATTTTTATAACGCCGGTTTCAACGAGTGCGTCGACGAGAATAAACAATCCGCCGAAGAAAAATATCGCGAGCCATTCAACTTTGCTCAACATTTTGGCGATCATTTCTTCGTTTTGCGAGAAGGTTATCAGCAACAAAAGACTTGCGCCGGTCAAAGCCGCAGTCGCCGATTCGAGACCGAGCATCCCGTGGAACGCGAACAAGGTTATCGTTATCGCCAGCACGAGCAAACATTTTTTCAGCAGGAGCGGATTTGTAATTTGTTCCTTTTCGTTCAGGCGCATGACTTTATCTTGAAGTTCCGGTTTCGTGTGCAATTCGCTGCGGTAAATCAAAACCATAATCGCGACCGTCACGACGAAAATTAAAATCGATACCGCCGTCATGTTGAGAACGAAATCGCCGAAACTCAAGCCGACAGCCGAGCCGATCATAATGTTTGGCGGGTCACCGATAAGCGTTGCAGTTCCGCCGATGTTCGAGCTGATAATTTGCGCCATAAGAAACGGTTTCACGTCAACTTTCAGCTGCGCGGCGATGTTGAAAGTTATCGGCACCGTGAGCAAAACTGTCGTGACGTT
>CAJOHG010000036.1 GCA_905234395.1 uncultured Selenomonadaceae bacterium | reverse complement strand
TTTTTCGACCTCGCCGCGATCCTGTAAGTACTGTAAGTACTGTAGCGACGGCGGACGCGCAACGCCTGCGTCTACGACTTGTCTTGCGCTTGCAGCAAGTCGCACCGCCCGCCGCCCGCCACCCGCAACGAAAAAACGGAAGCGAAGGAAGAGATAGCCGTGAAGTTAATCTGCCGAAGACGGACAAAAAAATTTGCGAAAGCGAAGCAAACGCAAAACGTCCGCAAATACGGATACGACGAACGAAAGTATCTGCGTCCGCCGTCGCTGTTGAAAAAAAAAGAAGGGCGCGCCGATTTTTTTAAAAAAGTAAAAATTTTATGTAATCACTTGGAGAATTGAATGAGCTCAAGTTCGATATTTTATTGGCGTCACTTCGACGGCTCCAAATTTTCTGCAAGTCATGAAAGTCTTAAATGAAGTGCCAACTAAGATTTTTCAATCCTATGAATATAAAAATTCACAAGCATAAAACTTTGTTCGCGAACTTTTTTCAGTCATCCGTAATTTTTCCCGCCGCTGATATTTTGTCCAACTCTTCCGTGCTTTTTCGCGCTGAAGTTGCCGCACCAATAAAATTTTCCGCAATGATTCTTCCTTTAATCGACTCAGCTCTGCAAAGTTGATTTTTCTCAATTCTTTTTCCACGTCCATTTGCAACAACTCCTTTCATCGTACTATACGCTCAAGAACTCATTCCATTAGAAAATCTTTTTCTGAATCACCTAATGGAATTGACTTTCAAGCGTATATGTAAGTAGAATATCGACAACGTTAGCAAATGAAAAAATCTTTAGCGGTAATCTGCGCGGCTTGTCTGTTGATGATCGGTTGCGGCGGCGAAAAAACTTCCGAACCTGCGCAGGACAAGAATAAAGTTACAATCGGCGTTATAACTCACCTCAACGCCAGCGAAGTCGACTACAACGAGCACATGAAGAAATTGGAGAAAAGTTATCGTCCGTCGAAGGCAAACCTCAGCGCGAATTACAAATACTTCGACAAAATGAACGACATGCAACTTGCTCTTGAGTCGGGACAGATTGACATGCTCTCAACTTATCAAAACGTCGCCGATTATATGACTCAACGCTCCGACGACAAAGAAATTTTGCCGAGCGAACGTAAATTGACAGATTCGTTTTGTTTTGCAGTTCGTGAAAGCGATGCCCTGCTCAAAAACGATCTGAACAAAGCGATTAAGGCGATGAACGACGACGGAACGCTTGCCGAGCTGTCGAAACGATACATTACCGATTTAAAAGCCGGCGAAGACCCGCCCGCAGTCCCGATAGCGCAAATTGACGGCGCAGACACGATTAAAGTTGCGGTCACGGGTGATTTACCGCCTTTCGATATGATTTTGGCTGACGGAACTCCCGCAGGTTTCTCAACGGCGGTTTTGGCTGAAGTTTCTAAGCGCATAAACAAAAATATTGAACCGGTCAGCGTCGACAGTGCCGCGCGCGCCGCAATTTTGAGTTCAAAAGGAGCTGATGTCGTCTTTTGGGTTGCAGTGCCCAAAGATTCAAATCTGTTTCCCGAAGACATTGACAAACCCAAAGGAATTGCCGTCAGCGAACCTTATTATCGCGATTCTATTACGCACGTCGGCTTGAAAAAATAAAATTGATGTCAATGCAAGCAAAAAGCCCTGCGGCATAAAGTCGGAGGGCTTTTCGTTTGAAATTATACTGTCATCATCTCGCGCAACTTTTTTATCGCTTGATAATGGAGGTAACCGACGTTGCTCGTGCTCAAATTCATAAATTCGGCTATTTCGACGTTGGCAAGATCTGCCCAATACTTTAACTCAAGGATTTTGCGTTGTCGCTCGGTTAATTTGCCCACAGCCCGCAATAAATTTTCGATTGTCTCATCGGACAAAAGCTTTTCTTCCGGTTGTTCATTGATTGGAGCCGAACGATCGAAAAATTCGTTCCAACTGTCCTCGCGCTTGCGATTTTGTCTGCGAAAATAATCGGCAAGAGAATTGCGGGCGATGGCGAACAGCCAGGTTGAAAAAGCGTACTTCCTGTCGTATTTATCCAAGTTCAGCGCGACTTTCATAAAAATTTCGCCGACAACATCATCGGCAGCCGCGACATTTTTTATTCGGGCGAAAATCATTCCGTAAACGGGCGGAAAAAATTTATTGTAGAGTTCGATAAAAGCCTCGTCGTCATTTACGGCAAGGGCGGCGACCCGGTTATAGTAATTTTCATCCATAAGGCACCTCAAGCGCAGTTTGGAAAACTGTATTACTCGACTGCACTTGAATCAAGGCATGTTCCGTAATGTCACTTTGCTTTTGCCGTCTTTACGATTAAACTAAAGAATCAATCGGAATAAGGAGCTTGAGATGAATTTACGGTTTGCAGAGACTTTGAAACGTCTGCGGACACAAAAAGGACTTTCGCAGCGGGAATTGGCGGAACGAATGTATGTGAACCGCTCGACGATAACTCGTTGGGAAAGCGGCAGTCGTTTGCCTGATGTTGAAATGATTTCCCGGCTCTCTCAATGCCTCGGCATAAGTGTCGGCACATTGTTTGCGACGGCGGCAGAAAGTGACGACGCGCCGAACGTTATTTTGGTTGACGACAGAAAAATTTTTATATCGGGAGCGTTGCCGATATTGGAAGACGTGATGCCGAATGCGTCAATCACGGGATTTACTCGACCGTCGGAGGTGATTGAATACGCGAAGACAAATCGAATTGCTTTGGCGTTTTTGGATATAGAAATGGGCAAAACAAACGGCTTAAATCTTTGCAGGACGTTGCTTGAGCTGAATCCGTGCACGAATGTTGTATATTTGACGGCGCACATGGAATATTCCTTCGACGCGTGGAGCACGGGAGCTTGTGGCTTTCTTTTGAAGCCGCTTACGCCGGAAAATGTGCGAGCGCAACTGAAAAACTTGCGCTATCCGTTAAATTCGAGAGGTGCAGAGCAATGAGTTTGGAAAATTTCTATTTCTTCTTGTGCGGCGCGGTAATAACATTGACGGTGTTGATACTTTGGATTTCCGTCATTCTTCCCGGCATGAATGAATGGAACAAGCGTTTCTTCGTCACTCTGTTTGCTGTTTTCTTGCTGTGCATGATCTCAATGTCTGTCGAACTTTTGACTTACGGCGATCCGAACATGATGTTGGCGGAAAAAATCACCGTCTATTTTGAATATCTGCTTCTCTCGATACCGATGCCGATATTTACGGCTTACTTGTTGCACACTTGCGACGAAGACCGGCGAAAGAGTTTTCTTTTCCGCAGTGTCGTAGTTTTGTGGATCATATACTTTATCCTGTTGACAACGGCTCAATTCACGACGATATTTTATCACTTCACGCCCGATAACCGATATATCCGCGATTCTTGGCATTCGCTTATGATAGCTCCTGCGTTCGCGGTGATGTTTATCAATTTGGCAAGCGTGATACAAAGACGCGATAAGTTGCCCGGAAAATACTATGTCGCGTTCCTGATTCATCTGCTGCCGTTGCAAATCGCTTTGTTTGTTCACAACATGATTGGCGAAAGTCTCGCGCTCGTCTCTTTAGGAATGTCCGTGTCAATGCTTTCGATGTTCGTAATTATCCTGTACGATCAGATTGAGCAGTATGTAGGGCAGCAACGGGAAATTGCCAATCAACGAGCGAGCATAATGGTTTTGCAAATGCGCCCGCACTTTATCTACAACGCCATGATGAGCATTTACTATCTTTGCGCACAAAATCCCAAAAAGGCTCAAGAAGTCACGTTGGATTTTACGACTTATCTCCGCAAAAATTTCACAGCCATTGCAAGCGAAGACACCATTCCTTTCTCCGACGAATTGGAACATACTCGCGCCTATCTCGCGATTGAGCAAGTTCAATTCGAGGACAGTCTTTTGGTTGAATACGATACGCCGCACAAAAATTTTCGCTTGCCGCCGCTGACATTGCAACCTGTCGTAGAGAACGCCATAAAGCACGGCATGGATCCCGAACACGCTCCGCTTTGCATTTCAATTCAAACACGGCAGACAGATTCCGGCAATGAAATTGTCGTGGCGGACAACGGTTCGGGATTTGAATTTGACGACGACGACAGCAAAATGCATACCGCTCTAAAAAACATACGGCAACGACTTGAAATGATGTGCGGCGGAAAGATGACGATAAGTCCACGCGAAGGCGGCGGAACGATAGTAACCGTGACAATTCCGGAGTCGCAAGTTTGACCGTGAAAATTTTTTTCAAAAGTCCTAATGGAATTGAGTTTCGAGCGTATATCATAATCGGAGGTGTATCTTCATGAAGAAAAGATTTTACCAACTGATTTTGTTCGCGCTGGTCTTGGCGACGGCCGGCACCGTATTTGCCGCCAAAAAATCGCCCGAAGAAATTCGCGCCAAATTAGACGAGATGAGCGGACAAGTTTTGGAGCGTATGTACGAAAAATATCCGTCGGCGGAAAAAGCAGTTGAAAATTCCTACGCTTACTGCACAATCAGCGCATCAGGTATCAAGTGGGGATTTTGGGGCGACGACCACGGGCGCGGAGTTGTCGTCAACAGTCAAACGGGCAAAAGAATTTATGTTAAGATGAAGGAAGTCAGTCTCGGCGTGAATTTTGGCGCGAAGGAATACGATTTGCTTTTCGTCATCGTCAATAAAGAAGCATGGGACAGATTTATTTCCGGCAACATCAAATTCGGCTCTGAAGCTTCGGCGCAGGCCTCGGACGGCGTGAGCGGCGACACCTTTGCGGACGCGAAAATCATTGCGAAAGGCGTTTGGGTTTATCAGCTCGATAAAAAAGGTTTGGCGGTCGAATTGTCCTTCAAAGGCGCGAGAATTTCTCCGTATCGCACGCTCAACTGAAATTTTTGTTAAGAGGTGCAGTTGCTATGTTTCAAGGTTTGACGCGCCGAGAATTTATCAAAACGACTTCGCTGGCGGCTTTGGCGTCACGCGCATTATTTAACGGCTCATGCAATTCAATCGGTCGGCACGCTCATGAGCAGAGATGACAGCGTGGAGCAATTTTTGAACGAAGTAATTCCCGCCGCCGTCAAAAAAGCTAAATCCACCGGCGCGACTTCAATTTTCGGCTTCGGTTGGAATACGCTTGAGTTCCAAAAAAATATGCCGACACGTCAACAGCTCGACGCTGTCTGCAGTGACATTCCGATTTATTTTGCCGACGAGGAAGGTCATAAAGCTTTGGTGAACACGCTTTGCCTTGTCAACGCCGGCATCATGGATAAAAACGGCAATGTTTTAAAGTCGGAAGTTCGAGGCGGAGAAATTGTTATGGCTGCAGACGGAAAGCCGAGCGGTTATCTGCAGGAACAAGCCGGAACAAGCCCTTCAAGCTCTGACAATCAACGTCGCAAAGCAAATGTTTCTTGAGAACGAGCGCGGCAGTATCAAAGCGGGCAAATATGCCGACTTCCTGCTTGTCAATAAAGACGTGCTGTCTTGCCCGGTGAAAGAGATTCATAACGTCAAACCTGCGGCAACTTATTTCGAGGGCAAAAAGATTTATTCTATTTAAAAGTGAGGATTTTTTTTCATGAAAAAATTTTTAGCGGCAATCTGCGCGGCAATGCTTTTGATGACAGGTTGCGGCGGCGAAGAAACTCAAGAACCGAGTTTAGAAGACTATCCGACCAGAGTCAAGGCGATTAAAGTTTTGCAGACGAGTGCGCCTTTAACTTTGTCTTACAGCGGACAAGTCGTCGACCGCGACGAAATGAAAGTTCAATCCAAAGTCAGCGGCTCCGTTGTCGAAAAATACGTTAAGGGCGGTCAAGAAGTCGTTGAAGGGCAAAGGTTGTTCAAAATCGACGACAGACAGTATCAATCGGCACTCCTGCAAGCTGAAGCCAATCTCGCGCAGTCTCAAACGAATTTGGCAAAGGAACGAGTCGACCTTCAACGCTACGAGGAACTTTGGGAATCAAACGCAATATCGGAGCAGACGCTTACGAATCAACGCGCCGCCGTCAAGTCAAAAGAAGCTGAAGTCGCCGCCAATGAAGCCATATTGCAGAAAGCCGAAGACGATTTGGCGGACACAATTGTTTACGCGCCGATGAGCGGCAGACTCGGCATTGATGATGTTTCTGTCGGAACTCTGGCGACTGCCGGAAATACTCCGCTCGCGACAATCGGCGTCGTCGATCCCGTGTTTGTACAGTTTGCCGTCTCCGAACAAGAATATCTGCGACTTTCTCGGAAGGAAGAAGATCCGAACGCGCATTTCAAAATTTCTCTGACGCTCGCGGACGGCTCAAGCTATCCTTATTACGGAGAGTTCGCCGAATATGATCGAACGCTCGGTAATGATACGGGCACGCTGACGATTCGCACGCTCTTTAAAAATCCAAACGGTTTGCTTGTTCCCGGAATGTATGCTCGCGTTGAAATTGACGGGCTTATGATTCCAAATGCAATGCTCGTGCCCGAACGCGCTCTTCAACAACTTTTGGGCGAAACGTTGGTTATCGTCGCTCAATCCGACAACAAATCTGCCGTGCGAAAAATTCAGCTCGGCGAAAAAATCGGCTCGTATTACGTCGTTAAAAGCGGCTTGAAAGCTGATGATTGGGTTATCGTCGAGGGCTTGACGAATTTGCGCGACGGAATGCCTTTGGAAGTCACTCAAGTCACCGCAAGAGAAATGGGCTTTTCATTCACGCCAAGCGAAAAAATTTTTGACGCCGAAAAGAACGCAACCAAGTGAGGTGGATAAAGCGTGGCAAAATTTTTTATTCACCGACCTGTTTTCGCCATCGTCATTGCAATTATCATCAGTCTCATCGGAATAATCGCGGGACTTAATACGCCAATCGCTCAATATCCCGTCATTTCGCCGCCGACAATCAACGTCACTGCCGACTACTCCGGCGCAAATGCCACGGTCGTCAATCAAGCTGTCGCTCAAGTTATCGAAAATCGCGTCAACGGCACGCAAGGCATGGACTATATGACTTCCAATTCAAACGACGACGGCAGTTATTCGCTCAACGTTTTTTTTGAAGTCGGCACTGACGGCGATATGGATTCGGTCAAAGTTCAAAACAACGTCGCGTCCGCAAATTCAAACTTGCCCGAAACTGTCATTGCCAACGGCGTAACGACTTCCAAGTCTTCGCAGGATATGGCGATGATTTTTGCTTTTTATTGCGACAACGGACTTTACGACACGGCGTTTATAAAAAATTACGCGGATATTTACGTCGCCGATGATTTGAAACGCGTCAAAGGCGTCGGCAAGGTTCAAGTGTTGAGTGCCGATTATGCCTTGCGCGTGTGGATCAATCCCGAAAAGCTCGCGAACTTCGGCTTGACTGTCGCGGACGTTCAAAGCGCGATTAAAACGCAAAACGCTCAAGCTGCGGCAGGTTCAATCGGCAAGTTGCCCGTCGCTCAAGGTCAAGAAAAAGAATACACGGGACAAATTCAAGGCAGATTGGAGACGCCCGAACAATTCGAGAACATCATTTTGAAAACCGGAGACGCCGGCGCGTTTGTGCTTTTGAAAGACGTTGCTCGCGTTGAAATCGGTCAACTGTCGAATACTTACATCGGCAAGTTCAACGGCTTTGCTTGCGTGCCGTTCATAATCAACTTGACCAGCGACGCAAATGCCCTTGAGACAATCGGCGAAGTCAAAGAAATTCTCCGCGCCGCAGAAAAAAATTTGCCCGAAGGCATCAAGTACGGTCAAGTTTTGGACAACACGGAATTTATCAAAGCGTCAATCAACGAGGTCGCGCACACATTTTTTGAGGCGTTGGTTCTCGTCGTATTGGTAATTTTTATTTTCCTGCAGAGTTTTCGCGCAACCGTCATTCCTTTGCTTGCCGTGCCCGTTTCATTGCTCGGAACGTTCGCGGCGTTCACGGTTCTCGGCTTCACGATAAACACGCTGACATTGTTCGCAATGGTTTTGGCAATCGGTTTGGTCGTCGACGATGCGATTGTCGTTATCGAAAACGTCGAACAGCACATGGAACGCGGCTTGAATCCTGTCGAGGCAACCGAAGTCGCAATGGCTGAAGTTCAAGGCCCGGTCGTTGCGATAGCGTTCGTGTTGTCGGCGGTGTTCATTCCGATAGCATTTCTCGGCGGCATGACGGGCATTTTGTATCGGCAATTCGCGCTTACAATCGCAGTGTCGATGGGCTTATCGGCATTCGTCGCGCTCACGTTGACGCCTGCACTCTGCGCAATGATTCTCAAACCTCACGAACACGGCAAAAAAAATTTCTTCAGCAAATTCTTCGACGCGTTCAATAATTGGTTTGAGCGCACGAAAAATTCTTACGTCGGCATCGTCGCGAAGGTCATTTCCGGCACAAAGCTTGCCGTCGTCTTTATGCTGATTGTCTGCGGCTTGACGGGTCTGCTGTTCAAAATTTTGCCGTCAACGTTTGTTCCCGACGAGGATCAAGGCTACTTTGTCGCGGCAGTCATGTTGCCCGAAGGCACTTCGCTGAATCGAACTTCGATGACGACCGACAAAGTTGCCGCCGCCATTCGCGAGAATGTTCCCGGCGTCAAAGACGTTATTTCGGTCGCAGGACATAACATCGTTGCTGACGGTGCAAAATCTTCTGCGGCGACGTTGTTCATAAGCATGTATCCTTGGGCTGAACGCAAGGACGTTGAAAAATCGGTTAATGCCGCGATTGAAAACGTTTTTATGATTGGCAACGGAATTGCGCCTGAAGGATTCGTCGCGGGCTTTAATCCGCCTGCACTGCCCGGTCTCGGTCAAGTCGGCGGTCTGTCAATGCAACTTATCGATTTGGAAAGCCACTCCGACACCGAACTTTCCGACATCACCGATAAAATTGTTCAAGCGGCTAATGCGCGCTCCGAACTTCAAGGCGTCGATACAACTTTCAGCGTGACTTCGCCCAGTTACAAATACGAACTCGATCAGAAAAAAATTGAGATGCTCGGCGTCAATCTTGCGGACGTTTACGGCGCGTTGCAAGTCAATTTCGGCGGTATGCCCGTTGACGACTACGACAGATTCGGGCGCACTTATAAAGTTGTCATGCAGTCCGACGTTTACTTTCGCGGTGAAGTCGACATGTTGAAATTTATGTTCGTCAAAGGCTCAAACGGTCAATTTGTTCCGCTCGACACGTTGATAACTTACAAGCTCAACACGGGCACGACGCAAATCACTCGCTTTAACGGCAAACGCTCCGTGCTGATTCAAGCTCAACCGGCTGAAGGTTATTCTTCCGGTCAAGCAATGCAAGCTTTAACAAGTGTCGTGAATGAAGTCGCTCCGACAGGTTTCGGCGTCGAATGGTCGGGACAATCTCGCGAAGAGCAAAAAGCTTCCGGCTCGACGGGTCAAGTTATGGCTTTGGCTTTAATTTTCGTGTTCTTATGTCTCGCCGCGCTGTATGAAAGTTGGAGCGTTCCGTTTTCAGTTTTGATGACAGTTCCGACGGGAATTTTCGGCGCATTGCTCTGCGAATTCGTTTTGAACATTTACACGAATATTTTCGGCGTCGGCAATCCCGGTTTTCAAAATAGTATATACATGCAAATCGGCGTTGTGATGATAATGGGACTTGCGGCGAAAAATGCTATACTGATTGTCGAATTCGCCAAAGTCCGCACGGATAAGGGCATGGACGCCGTTAAAGCGTCTCTCGAATCGGCGGGCTTGAGACTCCGTCCGATTTTGATGACGAGTTTTGCGTTTATAATCGGTTGCTTGCCGTTGGCGACTGCCGGCGGTGCAGGTTCGGCGGCCCGAAATTCCATGGGCGTGGCAGTGGTCGGCGGAATGACGGTTGCGACTTTTCTCGGCATATTTTTAATTCCGGTTTTCTTCGTCGTCGTTCAAAAGATTGTGCAAAAACTTTTTGTCAAAGATAAAATTGTGCAGAGTTAATTTTCCTGCTACAATATGCCAAATTAAAAATAACAGGAGGATTTACATGAAGAAGAAATTTTTTGCGGCTCTCACGGCAGGTTTAATTGCCTTCGCACCGTTTACGGTTTCAAATGCGGCTCCCGCGCAGAACAGAGAAACGATTTACCAAGTCGCATTGCTTCAATCGCTGACCATGGGTTACTTCGACGGCTCTGTCACCGTCAAGCAGCTCAAAATGCACGGCGACACGGGCATTGGCACGTTTGAGGGACTTAACGGCGAAATGATCGTTCTTGACGGCGTTGTTTATCAGGCGAATCAGGATTGCAAGATAAACATCATGAGCGACAAGGATAAAATTCCGTTCTCGAACGTCACGTTCTTCGACAAAGATTTTTCGGTCAAGCTCGCCAACGTCGCCGATAAAGAATCGCTCGAAAAAATTTTGAATGCTGAAGTCGACAAGCACGGGCGCAACAGTTTTTACATGATTAAACTTTCCGGCACCTTCAAAGAGATTTTGGTTCGCAGTGAGGCGGGCTCGGCGGAACCTTATCCGACTTTGGTCGAGGCATTGAAGACGCAAAAAGAAATTACGCTGGAAAATGTTGACGGCACGATTGTCGGCTTGTATTGTCCCGAATTTATGAGTTCGCTCAATTCGACGGGCTGGCATTTTCATTTCATCACGGCGGATAAAAAACTCGGCGGGCACGTTCTCGGCTTGAATTTGGCAAACGGCGAGGCGCAACTTGATAAAACTGACGCTTTCAACATGAATGTTCCGACAAAGAAAAATTTCCACGCGCTGAACTTTAACCAAGACTTGAAAGAAGACATTCGCATAGCCGAACAAGACAGCGTCAAGAAATAATTTTTGGCTCACGAACTAAAATTGAATCGAATACAAAGAAAAAGCCCTTCGGCACAAGGTCGGAGGGCTTTTCGTTCAACATTTATAAAATCCGCAAGAGATTAGCCGAATTGACGGCACGCCGAATTCAAGAGAACTCACTTGCTAAAAGAGAATCAACGGTTAGGAAGCGATTCTCTGATAAAATGAATTTGAAAGCAGGTAACAACTTATGTTAAACTCACTGTATCACAAAGAATTAACGGACGCTCAATGGAACAGAATAAAATGTTTGTTCCCGAAGCCGAAGAAAGTAGGACGACCATCGATTAATCCTTGAGGTCTTGATCGGTAACTTAGAAAAAATTTCAACTCTTAAAGATGTATTTCGTGATTTACAAAGTGCGATCAATCACCAAGAAGAATTTTGTAAAGTGACACTGAATCAATATAAAGATGTATGTGGAATACGTGAGGTAAAGCAATGATGAGTTATAAAGCTGTAGTCGAATACTGGCAGGGCAAGAAAATTTCAACGGTCAGTGAGTTGGAGACAGCAATAAATGGGAAAATAATTTCACTGGCTTATCATTCGGGTAAGCTGGAGAACGCGGCAATAACGTACAACGACACAAGAGAAATTTTTGAGCATGACAGAGTTGTCGGCTATACGGGAGACTTGAGGACACTGTTTGAAATCCGAAATGCGAAAGATGCCTTCGATGAGTTGCTCGGAGCGTTTGGAAAGAAATTGGCGTTGGACGAGACTTTAATTTGTAGATTTCATTATCAACTGACAAAGAACACATATGATAAAAATCGATGGGAGGCAGGTGAAAGACCTGGAAAATTTAAGTTGAACGATTACGTAGTCGGTCGCGAAGAGGTTGGAGCGTTGCCGGAAGATGTTCCGATAGAAATGTCGGAGTTGCTTAGAGAGATTAACGACTATGAGGGCGAGGAAATTTTAAAGGTTGCGGCATATTTCCATGTGAAGTTCGAGAATATTCATCCGTTTGCGGACGGCAATGGCAGAACAGGACGGCTGGCTCTGAATTATTATTTGTTGCAAAAAAATAGTCCGCCGGTGATAATTCACGAAGAAGACAGGAAGAAATATTTTGAGGCATTGGAAGCATGGGATAGACGACAGGAACTTGAGCCGATGATAATTTTTCTTCAAGAGCAGTGTATAAAGACGTGGGCGAAAAATTTACTGATGAGAAGTTTCAATATCATCAAATGCCACAAGAATTGACGGACATTTTAATTTCTCAACCATCAAAGCAAAAAAAATCTCAAAAATTTTGTAACAAAAATCCGCGGCGATCGTATAAACAACAGAAAGAAATTTATCGATAAACTAATGACAGAATGAAAGGCGGTAATTACAATGACTAACGAAAAAATCAACGCGAGCGAAATCCTCGACGAAAACGAATTGGACGAAGTGACCGGCGGCAACGGCAATGAAACTCAACGCGATGCAGATGCCCTTCGCGCTATCGGCTGTCTCACTTACAGGAACGTCAACAAAGATCAAATCGACGCGGCATTTTGCAGTCTCGGGCTCGGCATTGGCACTGAACTCCACAACGGAGAGGCAGCAAACAAATACTACATTGACCACAGGAGAGTTTCCCGCGAAGAGCTCTGGGACTACATTCATCATCACTACAGAAGGACTTGGTAACAAAATAAAAAATCGACACGAAAAATTAATCCTCGCCGAATGTGATTCGGTGAGGATTTTTTTTTATCTGTCGTTAAGTCTTTATGTAAACGTTGCCAAAGATTTTTTCGGCTGATAGAATGAAAAAAAATTTTTTTACGGAGAAACCAATCGTGACCAAAGAATATTACAACGAATTGGCTCGGCAAGCTTTAACGGACGAAGAGGCTTTTGAGGAGCTTTACGAATATTTTTTCCCGCGCGTGTACAATTTTATCTTTGCGCGATTGAAAAATTATGCCGACGCCGACGACGTTGTCAGCGTGACTTTCATCAAGATGAACGAGAACTTGGAGAGCTACGATTCCGCCAAAGCCGCTTTTTCGACGTGGCTTTTCCGCATAGCCGGCAACGCGCTTATCGATTACACGCGTCGCGGCGACAAAAATAACGAGACGGAATGGGACGAAGAATTATTCGATCCTGCCGCGCCCGAACGTGAAGAGCCTGAAGCCGTTATGATGACAAGCGAAACGAACAACGAATTGCTCGTTGCACTCAAAAAGCTCAACGAACGTGAACGCCGAATCATTGAGCTGAAATTTTGGGGCGACATGGACACGCGCGAAATTGCAGATGTTCTTTCAATGACCGAAGGAAATGTTCGCGTCACACTTCACCGCGCACTCGGCAAGCTGAAAAATATTTTGGGCGATGTGTAACAAATCACCATGCAAATTCGTATCCTTTTTAAAAAGAAAAAAAGAGGTGATTGAAATGACTATCGAAGAAAAATTCGCCCAAACTGATTTTTCGCAGTTCAGCAAAGTAAAGGACAGCCTCCTGTTGAGATTAAAACTTCGTCGCCGCGCAATGAATGAGGAGATGTCGCTTGACGAACTCGACTACGTAGTTGCAGCCGGCACGCCGAATAAACAAGTCAAGCAGTCTGACGTTTAACCAATCCGGCAAAAATCCCGCCCTTAGCGACAAGTTCATCAAAGCTCCCGACTTCGACGACTTTGCCCGCGTCCAAGACAATGATTCGGTCGCAATTTCTAATCGTCGACAATCGGTGCGCAACGATGATTCTTGTCGCTTTTAGTTTGTCCAAACTGCTCGTGACGATTGCTTGAGTGTGATTGTCGAGAGCGGAAGTTGCTTCGTCGAAAATCAGAATCGCGGGCTTTGTTACGAGAGCACGAGCGATTAAAATTCTTTGCCGTTGACCGCCGGAAATATTTTTGCTGCCTTCGCTGATGACGGTTTGCATACCCATCGGCATAAAGGAAATATCGCGGGCAATGCCGGCTGCCTCTGCCGCTTCCCACGCGTCGTCTTGCGTCAAAGCATTCGTGCCGATTATGTTCGTGAGAATGTCGCCTTGCATGAGCTGACCGTTTTGCAACACAACGCCGAGTTGACTTCGCACGCTGGGCATATTTAATTCCGCCAAATCTTGTCCGTCGTAGTAAATTGTGCCGGTGCGCGGAGTTTCAAAGCCGATCAAAAGTCGAATCAGAGTAGATTTGCCGCAACCGCTCCTGCCGACGATTGCAACGTTTTCGCCCGCCGAAATTTTGAAGTTCACGTCGTGGAGAACATCGCGCCCTTCGTCGTAACCGAACGTCAAATGACTGACTTCAACGGCTCCCGACAAAACTCCCGCGTCGGGTTTGTCGCCGACACTTTCGGGAATTTCTTTGAGAATCGGACGGAAATTTTCAATCTGCGGCTGAATGGCGAAGTACTGACCGACAAGCGGAATGAGTCCGTTAAGCATACCGTTAAAACTCGTGAACGCCGCTTGAAAGGCAATGAACTGCGCGTAACCGATGCCGTGTCCGTTGTTCATGCCGTAAACCGCAATGTAATAAAGTGCCAATGTCAAAACAAACGGTTGAATGCTGCCGATGATTTGATTGTAATTGTTCTGCCAACGAAGTTTCAAATTCCATTTCCAGGTTTCGCCGAAAACTTTGCTCCACAGAAAGTAAGCTTGCTTTTCCGCGCCGTGCTCACGGAATTTCGGCAGACCCGCAAAGATTTGCTGAATCATGCCCGCTTCCTGATTGTTGGCGGCTATCAATTTGCGATTGAATCCGATGACGCGCCGATAGATAAACGCCGTGATTATCGCGTAGACAAACCAAATCACAATCGCGACCGCCGTAAGTTCGAGGCTGTACCAGCACATCAAGAAGACGCTCCAAAAGGAGAAAATCAAGCCGAAGAGTCCGCCGATAAATTCCGGGCTGACCAGACCTTTGATAACGTTCATGCCGCCCATTCGACCGGCAAGTTCGCCCGAAGTGAACTGTCGGAAAAATTTCGTCGGCAAAGTCAACAGTCTGTTCCAAAGTGCCGCTTCCGTCATCATATCGATTCGCGTGGTGATTCTCATGACCGCAATCGTCCGCATAATTCCCAACGCCGCCATTGTGAAACTTGTGACCATCATTACTTGAGTAACCGCCACCAAACCTTGTCGGTCGAGTATCGGGATTATGTCTTGAAAAATCGTCTCCGTGACAATCGGCATAACCAGCGGTATCAATCCCGAAAATAATCCGACGGCAACAATCGTCTTGTAGTCGACGAGCCAACATTGTTTAAAGATAAACTTCAGCAAGTCGAGGATTTTCAGCTCCTGCGCAGGAAAGCCGCCGTAACATTCAAACGCGCTCTTGTCAATCTGCGCGGCAACCTCGTCGGTGATTTTTATGCCGTCAAGAATTTTTCGCGTGACGAGTTTGTAATTGCCGGGCGCAGTCGGCACGAAGACTGCCAAATTTTTTTCTTCGTCGTAGTAGCCGATAAAAATTCCGCTGTCCTTTTTGTGCCAATCATCGACGAGAGTGACAAGACGCATTTGCATGTTGCCCTTTTGCATGAGCCGCCGCAGAATTCTTATTTGGTCAAGTTTCTTCGTCATGTCGGGCGAAATTTTTATGTTGTCGGTCGGCATGTTAAAAAATTTTGCCACGCGTCGCACGACGAAAGCAGCCGCCTCAAGCTTTTCATTGCGGTTAAGAGTTTCGCTGTAATTGTAAGTTTCCTCGCCGAGCAAATTTGAAATGGCATCGTCGACAATGCGCTTTTGATTCCGCGCCCGAACTGCCACGCGCCGAGAAAATTTTTTGTCTTCCGACTCAAACCGAACACCTAAGAGCATGGAAAAAATTCCCGCGTTTTCGCTGAAGGTTGCCAATAAATTTTCCGCGTCGTCAAGAAAATTTTCGTCGCGCCATTTTATCAAGGTGTCGTCGCCCATGTCTGCCAAAAGTGCAAGCCACGACAACTTTATCAGCTCGGCGAACCAACCGCGCATGAAAATTTTTAAGTCGTCGAGCGGAACTTCATTGAACGCGAAAATTTTTATCTGCGAATCTTCCACGGCGTGAATTTGCGTTTCAGTCTGCTCGAATTCGTCCAAGCCCGGAAAAGCCGCACCGCCCGCAGTCAATTCGACCAGAAATTGTTGGCGGAAGGAACCGTCGGCGCGAGTGACCGCATAAACTTCGACTTTGCCCGAATCAATCAGCGCAAATCGTTCGCCGTCTTCCAGTCTGAATCTTTCGCCGGCAGTCAGCGCGATCGTTTTATTCAAGCGAATCACTTTCTCGGCTCCTCTCTTCAATCAGTCTGCGATAAGCTCCGTCGTGCTGAATCATTTCGCGATGTGTGCCGCGTTCGACGACAACGCCTTGATCCAAAACAATTATCTCGTCGCAGTCGCGAATCGTCGACAATCGGTGCGCCACAATCAGACACGAACAACCGCGTCGCCGAATGTTCTCCAAAATAATTTGCTCGGTCAAAGGGTCAAGCGCACTGGTTGCCTCGTCGAGAATCAGCAACGACGGATTGATTGCCAAAGCCCGCGCAATTTCCAACCGTTGACGTTGCCCGCCAGAAAAATTCAAGCCGCCTTCCGAAACTTCCGAATCGTAACCTTTGTCAAGTTTCAAAATGTCGTCGTGAATGCAAGCGTCCTTTGCGGCGCGAATGATCTCCGACTTTTCAACCGACGAATCAAACAGCGTCAAGTTGTCGGCTATCGTGCCCGTGATTTGAAAAATATCCTGGTCGACTGCGGCAACGGAATTGACGATGGCGGCGCGCGGAATTTCTCGGCGAATCTTGCCGTCAAACAAAACGGAGCCGCTCCACTCCTCGTAAATGCCCGTGACGATTTTTGCGACAGTCGATTTGCCGGAACCGCTTGCTCCGACGACTGCCACCCAATGACCGGGCTTGATGTGCAGAGAAAAATTTTTCAGCAACGGTTTTTCCAAAGGCGAGTACCCGAAATTTATATCGCGCAATTCAAGTTCGCCGTTCAATCGCTCAACGTTTCCGATAATCTCTTCGTCGCGGCAATTCAAATCGTCAATTTCATATCGGCGCACGTCGTCGAGTCTCTGCATTTGCGTTTCAGTCGATTGCAACGTTGAGCCTAAACCGAGCAACGAATTCACGGGAGCTTGAAAACTTCCCATCAGATTTTGGAACGCCATAAACATGCCCGCCGTCATTGCGCCGTCCATTATCGAAAAGCCGCCGAGCGTCATAATCAGTGCGCCGTTGATGCCGCCGAGAAGTGTCGGAATAATCGTCGCGGTCATCTGCCAAAGTGCCGCCTCTTGACTTGCCGACAAAACTTTTGCCCGATAACCTGCCCACTTTGCGAAAAAGTCGCTCTCGTTGCCGTTCGCTTTAATCGTCTCAATCATCGACAGACCGTTCATCGCCACGCCGTAAGCCTTGCCCGCGTCCTGCTGAATTTTCATTTGCAAATCAGTCAAATGTCTGCGCAGCGCGAAAAAAATTATGATGTTGACGCTCGAAAAGAACACGCCGATTATCGTAAGCGTCACGTTGTATTGAAGCAGCAGGAGCAAATAAAAAATCGCAATCAGCAAATTTAAAACGGCAGTCGCTGCCGGGCCGGACAATACTCCCGCGATTGACTCGTTGAAGTTGACACGGCTTGCGACTTCCGCCGCATATCGCTGATTGAAAAAATTCATCGGCAGGCGCAGTAAATGGCGGAAGAAACTCGACGAGTCGGCGAGCGTCAATTTTCTCTGCCAACGCGTCAAAATCACGGCTTGCAACCAATTCATCACGCCGCAAACGACAAATGATACCGTTATCGCCAAACAAAAGTTGAACATCCAATCGGGATGCTTGCGCGTCAAAATGTCGTCAAGAAAAATTTGGCTGAATATCGGCGACGCCAGTCCCGGAATTATCATGCCGAAATTGAGGAGCAGAATAAAAAGCACTGCCCATTTGTCTTGAGCAAGTTTTTCTGTGACCGCTTTAAGAATATCGTAACGGCGACCTTCGGGCACAAAATTTTCGTTTGGAACAATGTGCAACGCGACGCCGGTGTAAGAGGTGCGAAAATCTTCCCATTTGACGGTGCGCCTGCCCAATGCCGGATCGTTCAAATAAACCGTGTTGCCGACAATGCCTTCGAGCACGATAAAATGATTGAACTCCCAATGAATTATCAGCGGGAACTCGTTCACTTCGCGAACTCTGTCGGCATTCCAACGATAGCCGTTAGCCGTGCAACCGCGATTTCGAGCCGCACGAATTACACAGCTTGCCTTTGAGCCGTCACGATTAACGCCGCACTCTTGACGCAACTTTTCCAGCGGCAACCACAAGCCGTAATGTGCGAGAATCATTGACAACGACGCCGCGCCGCATTCGGTCGCCTCCATCTGCAAAATCGTCGGCACCTTCACGCGCGAAATTGTCAGTCCGAAAAAATTTTTTATCTCGTTTAAGAAGTTCATTCAACTGCTCCGTAACCATTGGCTGAATCTGTGAAAAATTTTTTCCAATGGCGGTTGACGTTCTATAATGATTGAGCCTGTGCAAAAACTGCCTGCGGTTACCGGCTCATGCTTTACCGTTTGCGAAGTCCACATGTATTCGGAATCGGAATTCGGTTTTTTGACAAGGTCGAATTTTACTTCCATCACCGGCGAATTTTGAGTTTGCAAAATCCACTGTGCGAGCTGTGCGTTGCCCAAATGTCGTTGAATTTCTTGCAGCGTTGCCGGATATTGAGAAACTTCGCGCACCACGCCCAATAAATTGCCCGACTCCGAAACGTCAACTCCGTTTGTCGCAAGGTGTATCGACATTCCTCGACAGACACGCTTGCCCTTATCAATCGGAATGTATAAAAATCCCGTCAAATCTTCGCTGCCTTGAGCAATTCGCACGGAACAAATCGGCGCACCGGCAGAGAGCATTGAATCTTCGTCGACCAGAACTTCAGCGACGACGCCATCATAGTCGCTGTAAATATCTTCCTCAACGGTTTGTCGCTCTTCCTGCATTTTCGCAATCAAGTCGCCTTTTTGTATCGATTTGCCCGCGCGAACATACAGACGAGTGATTTTGCCGTTTTTCATGTGCGAAATATTTACAACTCCTGCTGAAGTCGTGATTAAGCCCATGCCTTCCGTTTTCACCGTGAACGAGCCGTAAACCGACCACACTGCCACCGAGAACAGCAAAATCAACACCGCGATCAGTGCCATCCAAGTTATCGGCGTAGTTATCGGCAACATGGTATCTAATTTTTCGGGCGAGCGCAGTTTGTCCAATGCCTCTTGACTAAAAATTTGTTTCTGATCTGTCGGCATGTTCGACCTCCGATAATTCCTTTGAAGTTAATGCGCTTATCAATTCGACGACAACAAAAAAATCCCCGCCGTTTTTGGAGAGGATTTTTTACGTTCACTGCCTGTGACCGAACTCAACGATATTTGACAACGCTGACATATGGCTGATCTGCTGACATCCAAAGCCGCCTGCGATTTGTTCAAGCTCTTCCGACTTTCATTGAAAATTTGCCGCCTATTGATTTTCTCAAAGTCAACAAACGCCGAGGGAGAAAACTCATGCAAAAAATCGCTAAAAAATTTGTCGAAGTTATCACGTTGCCAAAAGCGTTACCAATGACTGACGTGCTATAAAAAGCAAAAAGCCGCGATAAATTATCGCGACTCTTCGCTTTATTCTATTCCGTACTGCTTTTTTACTGCTTAATACTACTTCAGTGCACTTAAAACTTTGCCGGCGTCTAGACTGTTGACCCGCACAACTTATTTTCACGTGATTTTTAAGTCGCTGTGGTGGACCCCAAACTTCAGATCTCCAAGAATTGTTAATATTGTGCTTGTCTGGTGACCGACGCTAGCCTTTGCACCAAGAGGTTCCTGCGTTGACGGCACTCTTCCAGCACGGCGCATCCCCTCAGACCATCGACCTTGAATCTCTCTCCAATTACTATCGAGAGCCAAGACTTCCTGAATCCTCATGCACGCAAGCACTACGCTAACACCCCAATGGCAGTTTCGATACGACGATTTAACCCGTATGACTTACCATAACTGATGCGCAGATGCACAAGCACCCTTTTTATACACCATAATTAAAAATTTGTAAAGAGTTTTTTTTGCTTAGACTGCCCACGCGCTCAAAAAATCTGTCGCCTAATTGTTAATCAGCCCTGCGTTTCCCGCGTAGGGCTTTTTCTATTTTACGGAGGTCTTTTATCGTGAATAATCTTCAAACGCTAACACGCAAAAACATTTGGACTGCCATAGACGATTATTTTCGCCACTGCTATTCCGGTGACGTACAATGCCAAAAGTGAACTGCGCGAACTTTTTCAAGACGCATAATCCCGACTTTACTCTCGTGCAAAATCTTACCAACTTGATCCTTCGTCCTGCCAAGTGGGATTGCGAATAGTCAAGCCCGGTGCAACATAGCAGAAAAGTATAATAACCCAAACTAAGTTGCTCAACGACCGCCTCTCGTTAGTGCCGCGATGTAGAATTCCAATTTCAGCAAGCCCGATTTGCGATTAAAACCTGCGATTGTATCAATCTACCAATCGCCGAGCCGACTGCGTTCAAGGAAATTTGTTCGGGCGACAAATCAACAATTCTTGCGTCGTTTTACGTAGGCGGCTTGAGCTTTTGAAGGCGAGTGCTCTCCCTGATTACGCTTGAGTTCATGGGAAAGGCTGGCTTTGTCTCTGCCGAGGAGTTGAGCAATTTTGTAACGGGCTAAGCCTTGCGCCGGATAAAACTATGAGTTTTTCATTGTTTGCACTTGGATTGTACATTCACGTGAGCAAAAAAAATGTCCTTGCGGACAAAAATTTGGGGATTGTGGGAGGTAAGTGCCGGTTAAGCGATTGTTCTGTCGCCGTCGAGCAATATCGTCTGCCCTTGAATGTATGAATTAGAGCGTGTTGGTAAACGCTAAATTAACTCGTTGTGAGGGTAAGAAATAAAAAAACTATCGGCAAAAAATATTATCCTGCAATTAGCAATGTTGCGGGAGGAACAAAAAATGTCGAANGTATAAGATAGCTCATCAGTCCTTTGAAGATTTTATTCCGGTCATCTTTGTTATGGTTGACGATTTGTACAAAAAAGTTGCGCCGGAAAAAGTCAAAAACCCAGTTGCATGAGTCGCATCGCAAACGCTTTGAGCATAAGTCCGCTACGCCCCGTTCCGTAGACAAAAATTCTTTTGTGGCTCTTAACCTGCTCGATTAGGGCTTTAACTTTATCGTCGAGCACCTGCGCGGAAGAATTTTCCAATTCGCCCGTGATGATTTTAATTTTGTCCGCCATTTAGACCACCTCACTGAGCTGCCGCTCGCAACGCAAGAAGATTTTCGGCAAGGTCGCCTTTGAACAGGAAACCGCCGCTCACGAAGACATTCGCGCCTGCTTCGCGGCAAATTTTTATGTTTCCGGCGTCAATTCCGCCGTCAACTTCCAAATCAACTTCCTCGCCGATAAGTTCACGCACACGCCGAATTTTTTCCACGACATCGGGCAGAAAATGTTGACCGCTCTCTTTTGCTTCCCGTGTCCAAATGTTTCTTCAAATAGCCTTCGACTTGTGCCTCAGACATTTTGCGACAGTTCTCCAAGTGATTTTTGTTTTGCAAGAACGCCATCAGCTTTTGCAGAACCTCCAAATGCTCGTCGGCGGCGCGAATTGCCAAGTTGAACACCATATCCGTTTCAATGAACTCCGAGTCGTCGTCCATGCGATAAAACTTCACGGGCTTATCGAGAATCAAGAAACAAATGCTGTTGGCAGTGGTTTCGGAGTCCTTGCAATGCGGTATCGCCGTCGGAATTTCGGTCGGCAGCCCCGTCGGAAATTGTTTTTCTCGCTCAATACACTTCTGCGCGAAATTCTTACCGACCAAGCCACGCTTTTGCAATGTGTCTGCGCAGATTTTTATTGCCTCGAAATTATTTTCGGCGTGAGCGGGAATTGCGATGTAATTGTTCGCCATTTCAGTCACCTCTTATAAAAACAGCTTGTGAATAAAGGAAATTACGACGTTGCCGGGATTCCAGCCGAAGTGCGACGCGGTTACCATGCTGTCGAAGTGCACGCCGGTCACCGACATCATCTGCGTTGCCTCGCCCGAGAACATATTGGCGAAAAACAGCGTCGTGTACATGATACAGGTCATGCAGACCAGCGTTCGGAAAATGTTGCCGTTGCTGCCGAGCACGCACATTAAACATATCGCCAATGAAAGCCGCCGATAGTTTTAGTTTCGCCTGAACAAGCTTTGCAAACTGCGCGAGGTGACAATCCCATTGATTCAGAGGCAATTTTGGTCGACGGATACATTTCGCCGGTCTCAACGCAAATTACAGGCTTACTTCGAGCTTTTGAAACTTTCGCATGCGCATCGTTTCTCATTGTCGCGCCTGTTCGAGCCTCTGAAATCCTTTTTTTCTGCCAATCGCTGAGTGGCTTGCCGTAATTCGGATTTTTTTCGCCAGTTCGCATGAACGACAGACGAGTTTTGGTCTCTTCGCTCAAATTTTGTCCGCGTTTGCCGTTGCCGCCGTCAGTTTGGTTGTAGCCGTTCGGTTTTTTGGTATTGAGCTTGCGAATCCAGTACATTTCGCGCTCGTTAAGTTCTTCAAGCGTCTTGCACACTTCGAGAACCTCAACCGTGAAATTTTCCCAGCCGATTTTGCGAATTACTCTGTCGATGTAAAGAACTTTTCCGTGACGATGTTCGTAAATGCGCTCCTTAAGCGGTCGTTGCGTCTGCCCGACGTACTGCTTGCCGTTGAGTTTGTTGGTGATGACGTAGATTAACATTTGCCGTCCCTCCTGCGATTTGACATCAAAAGGCGAGACTGCTAGAATCAAAAATGCAAAAAGCCTCGCGCCGTGATGATTTTTGGCTTCGAATGCTTAAAGGTTATCACAGCGAAGGCTTTTTTGCAATTTACGCGACGAAATTATTTGCTTGCGCCGCCTGGTGCCGCGAATCCGATTTCCAAAACGTCATAACCCGAACCCATTGATTCGTAATATTGCATAACCGGCTGAATCGACGTTATCAGCAAGTTGACTGCCAGCACCAAGCCTTGAAAGGCGATGCCGACGAAAAGTCCTGCCTCTATCGCTCTGCCCAAACTCATGCGGAAGAACAAGCCTAAGATACAGATGACGAACGGAAGCAACACCGCCGCGCCTAAGCCGACGAATTCTTGGAAGAACGCAAGCAAAGTTTCCATTTCAAGTCCTCCTTTCAGCAAAGCGGTCGGCGAAAAAATTTCTTCCACCGACCGCTCTCAGTCGAACAATTAACTTTCAGCAACTTTTTTCAAGAGTTCAGCGACTTTTTTTCTTGGCAGCCGCCTCGTTTACGCCGGAGACCAGACCGAAGACCGACAGATGCGGCTTGTCCGGCGGCTTACGATAATTCGCCGTCGTGAAGACTACATCAACGTTCGCCTGCTTGTCGGGAACTTCCGCGATTGTGGAGGTCGCTACTCCGGAGCCGCACGCTACCAAAACTTTCAACTTTCTTGCCATGATTACTTCTCCTTTCAAAAATCCGCTAAACATTTCTTATCTTGGGGCAAAGTATAATCGCGGACAAAAAAGCTCTCAAGACGAATTTATTTCCGGTGGCGGAAGTGAATTTTACCGGCTCGCCAAAATCTTTCTCCTCTCGGAAATGAACCTCACAAGATTCCGTGAAACGAATATCAAAGCCGTTGAAGTTTTTTACAGAGCTGTCTTCCTGCAAAAAAAAAGCGGTTGAGAGATTTAAATCTTCAACCGAAACTTTTCCGGACGCTTAAATATTTGTACCCGATTGATTTCTCGTGCTATAATCCTGTCGAGGTGAGTTTATGGCTGACAAGCACATCTCTAAACAATGGCGCGATGCTGCCGTCCAAAATAACTTCGTCTTTGGCAAAACCTTGGAAACCTATCCCGAATTGTGTCGTCGTTTAATCGAACTCATTCTGAACGTCGCAAAGAAATAAACTATCCCGAACGTGAGAAAACCATTAATCTTCGCTCCGACAGCAAATACAGTAGCCTTGACGTTTACGTTGCGAAAAATTCGATTGTTGACGCTGACGACTTGCTCCATCAGAAGAAATTGTGTCTGACCTTTACCGGCAGTAAAATGAAGCAACTTCATTCCTTCGGGACTGTCGCACTTTTCGCCGCTTGAGAGTGAAAAA
>CAJOHG010000035.1 GCA_905234395.1 uncultured Selenomonadaceae bacterium | reverse complement strand
GAAATTCCCGTTGAGACAATTTCAATCGACGACAATTACAATCACAGGATTTTGCTCGTTGATGACATTGAACTCAATCGAATGCTCGCGGAGACGATTCTTGAAGAGTCGGGCTTTTCAGTCGAGACTGTTGCCGACGGTTGCGAGGCTGTCGAAGCTTTTTCCAAACATCCGCCGGGATATTATGACCTTGTCTTGATGGATATTCAAATGCCGATAATGAACGGTTACGAGGCAACGCGGGCGATTCGTGCGCTTGACCGTCCCGACGCGAAAATTTTGCCGATAATCGCGCTAAGTGCCAACAGTCGCGACGAAGATAAACGCATGAGCATTGAAAGCGGCATGAACTATCACATTGCCAAACCGTTCGACGTGGTGCAACTTATTGCCGCCGTCAACAAGTATATCGCCGCGCGAAAAGAGTTGTAAAAAAAAATTTTGCCTCGACCGTGTGCCGAGGCTTTTTAATTTCAGCGGAAAGAATCGGCGGCTTGAAAAAATTTTTTTGTACAAATTCGGCGGGCTGTGATATTATTGCCGAAGTTCATGCCCACAAAGATTCTTAAAAAGGAGATTGAAACATGGAAATTCAAAAGGAACTCAACGGCAACGCATTGACAATCAAAGTTATCGGAAGGCTCGACGCGGCATCTGCGCCCGAACTTTCCAAAGAATTGACGAGTGCTCTTGACGGCGTGACCGATTTGACGTTTGACTTTGCCGAACTGAAATACATTGCCTCGGCGGGACTGCGCGTCTTACTTGTCGCTCAAAAGCGCATGAATAAGCAAGGCTCAATGAAACTCGTGCACGTGAGCGAAGCGGTTATGGAAGTTCTGGATATGACGGGCTTTGCAAATTTGATGACGATCGCTTAACGGAGTGTTTTTGCATGAAAAAAATTACAGTCGATGCAACGGTCGACAACCTTCAACAAATCATTGACTTTGCGACGGAGCAACTTGAAGAGCGCGATTGTCCGATGAAAGTCGTCATGCAAATGGAACTGGTTATCGAAGAAATTTTCGTCAACATTTCAAGCTACGCCTATCATCCCGAAATTGGTCCGGCAACTTTTTGCGTGGAGTTTGAAGAAAATCCACCCGCAGTGTTGATGACTTTCATTGACGGCGGCAAACCTTACAATCCGTTGGAAAAATCTGATCCCGATACGACGCTTGACATTGACGAACGCGACGTTGGCGGACTTGGGATTTTTCTCGTCAAGAAAAACGTCGACGAAATTTCCTACAGATTTGACGACGGAAAAAATATTCTCAACATGAAAAAATTTCTTTGAGGTTGCTCGATGAAGTGGAACATTCAAAAAAGACTGCTCGTTCTCGTTTTGGCGGCGGGAATTTTGTCCTTTCTGGCTATGAGCGGTCTTTCTTTTTACGGCATGAACGTCACTCGCAATGAGATGAAATCTTTGGGCGAAGAGCTCGGCAAGGCTGGCGCGAACTTCACGGAGACGCTTGTAACTTATCAAATCAAGCAGACGCTCGGAGAATTGGCAGAGTCCCGCGCAGATTTTATCGAACAGAAACTCGGCTTCATTCGCTCCGACATAGAAATTTTGTCGCGAACGATGACGAAAATTGCTTCCAATCCAAACGACTACAAGCCGATTAAACTTATCAATCCGCAAGTCGAGCCGGTGTATAACATTCAAACTTACATGACTTACGGCCCGGACATCAAACGCGACGGCTTGACGCCCGAAGTTGAGCGCGAGCTTGCAATAATCGGAAACATTCGCCTGGTGCTTGAGCCGCTTGAACGTCTCTTCAGCGAATACACGTCGTCGGTTTATATCGGCACAAAGCACGGCTGCTTTATCTGCTGCCCGTCATTTCCGGATAAGCCAAACGAGCCGAAGCCTTTTACCGAGAGCGAAATTTTAGACTATGATCCGCGAACGCGTCCATGGTACAAGCTTGCAGTCAGTGCGAACGCCCCGGCGTTCTTCGACCTTTACACGCACGCAAATCTCGGCAAATATCAGCGATTCGGTTGCTCCGCGCCATATTATGATCGTAACGGAAACATTGCGGGCGTCGTCGGAATGGACGTGCCGAACATTGACATTTACAAATCCATTGACGATACGGCGGTCGGCGCGAACGGCTTTAGTCTCGTGATGAACAAGAACGGCGAAATTATTTTTGCCTCGCGTGAAAGCGAAGACTTGCGCTCAAATGAAAACAAATACGACGTGCGCACGAATCCGCAAAAAAGTTTGGCTGATGCGGCAAAAAAAATGGTTGACGGCGAAAACGGTATCCTGCCCGTTATCGTTGACGGCGAAGAATATTTTATTGCCTTCGCGCCGATGAAAAGTATCGGTTGGAGTTTCGCCACGTTGACGCCGCGCAAAGACATTGTCGCCGCCGCTGAAGACAGCAGAAAATATTTTCTCGCGCAGATTGACGGTTTTACCTCGCGACTGCAAAACGAATATCTTTTCGTGACGTTCCTTGCCGCGTTGATAGTTATGGCGTTGCTTTATCTGCTGTTCACCGCCAGCAACAATTTGTCGCGCCGATTGGTTCGACCGATTCACGTTTTAAGCAACGGCGTCCGAGAAATAGCTCAAGGCAATTTGGACAAGAAACTTGACATTCGCACGGGCGACGAGATTGAACACCTCGCGACGTGTTTCAATGCAATGACCGTTGAGCTAAAAAATTACATGGCGAATTTGACAAAGGTCACCGCCGAAAAAGAACGCATTGCCACGGAACTTGATGTTGCGTCGGAAATTCAACGCGGAATGTTGCCGAAAGATTTTCCTGCGCGGGAAGACGTTGAACTTTTGGCGACAATGACACCTGCCAAAGAAGTCGGCGGAGATTTTTACGATTTTTATTTCATTGACGAGACGCACCTGGCGATAACCGTTGCCGACGTTTCGGGCAAAGGAATTTCTGCCGCGCTGTTCATGGTCATTTCAAAAACCGTGCTGAACAATTTCGCAATGTCGATGCACAATCGCGACGGGCTTGCCGAAGTTGTTGCCGCCGCCAATGACAAACTCTGCGCGAACAACGATGCGATGATGTTCGTGACGGTTTTTATCGGCGTGCTTGATTTGCAGAGCGGCGAATTTGTTTACGTCAATGCCGGACACAATCCGCCGGTGATTTATCGCGCTGAAGAGAATCGTTGCGACTTTCTCGACGTGAAAAAAAATTTCGTGCTTGGCCCGATGGACGGCATTCCGTTTGTCGAACAGCGAATCACTTTCCAACGCGGCGATTTGATTTTCCTGTACACGGACGGCGTCACAGAGGCTTTGAACGTTCGCGACGAAGAATATCTGCCCGAACGATTGATTAACTTTATGAACTCGACCGATTGTCGCGCCGATTTGCAGACGTTGTTAAAAAATGTTCGCGGCGATGTTTCAAAGCACGTTGGCGACGCTGAACAGTCCGACGATATTACGATGTTTGCTCTGCGTTTCAACGGCAACAAATAAGCTTGACAACACATTTTGCAATCAAAAAAACTCTCAGGCGTCGTGCTTGAGAGTTTTTTGTTGTCGTGCGGACAAGTTACTTGTTCTCGTCCAAAAGATGTAAAAGTTCGTCGTAGTCTCGTTTCAGCTGCCGATAGTCTTCAGCAATTTTCAATGCCGCCAAAAAACACGTTTCGCAATCAAAAAACTCCCAGGCGTCGTGCTTGAGAGTTTTTTGTTGTCGTGCGGACAAGTCATTTGTTCTCGTCCAAAAGATGTAAAAGTTCGTCGTAGTCTCGTTTCAGTTGCCGATAGTCTTCAGCGATTTTCAGTGCCGCCAAAACTGCAATTCGACTGCCCGCAAATGTCCGCGTGCTCTGCGAAATTTGTTTCATCGTCGAATCAACCATGCGCACCAATTTTGCAAGCTCGTCGGGATCTTCCGTGCGCAGGCGATAAACTTCGCCGAATATCTCGACTTCGACGCGCCGCATTTCGCCGACAGGTTTGTCGTCTTTAACCGCCATAGCCTCAACTCCTCAAGGTCGCGCCGAATTCCTTTTCAACCGCCGACAAAATATTTTTGAAAGCCGAATCAGCCTCTTCGTCCTTGAGAGTGCGTTCATTTGAGCGGAAGTCAATCGCGAACGCCAACGATTTTTTATCGGCAGGAATTTGTTCACCGGTGTACACGTCAAACAACGTCACGCCCTTGAAAAATTCTCCGCCGCTCTTGGCAATGACTTTCTCAACGTCGCCGGCTGAAGTGTCATGGTCAACGAGAATGGCAAGGTCACGGCTGATTGACGGATATTTGGGCAGGCTCGCGAACGTGAATTTTTTTGCGGCAAATTTCTGCAACGTGTCAATGTCCGCCTCGAAGACGTAAATTTTTTTCTTAATGCCCAACGCCTCTGAAACTGCGGGATGAACTTCGCCGACGGTCACGAGAATATCGCGCCCTTTCTTGAAGACTGCAGTTTTGCCCGGATGCAACGCGTAATGAGTGCCCGCCTCGACGATGTAATTGTTAATCGACAGTCCCGCCAAAAGTTCTTCGACAATTCCTTTTGCGTCGTAAAAATCGACCTGCGCAGGATTTTGCGACCAACCTTTGGGCTCGCGGCGACCCATTAAAAGTCCGACGACTTGTTGACGTTCAAGCGGCTGTTCAGTCACGGGCAACGACTTCGGGAAAAATACCGGCGCAACGTCAAACAATCGGACGTCTTCATTTTTGCGCGCGAAATTTCTGGCGGCGTTCTCGAAGATTGACGCAAGCAATGTCGTTCTCAAAAGCGGTGCCTCGTCCGTCAAAGGATTCATTATCGGCACGGCTTGACGTAACGGCGAATCGGCGGGAATTTGCATTTTGTCGAACATTTGCTCGCTCGTGAATGCAAACGACAATTCTTCGCACATGCCTAAGCTTGACAGAATTTTTTTCACGCGGTCAATAAAGTTTTGCGTCGCCGATTGATGACCTTGCTGATTGCCTTTCGGAAGCGTGGAAGGAATTTTATCAAAGCCGAAAATGCGTGCGACTTCTTCCGACAAATCTTCGGGCAAGCGAACATCATTGCGCCAATCGGGAACGGTGACTTCAAACGCGGAAGCAACTTTCATGTCGACGGTTTTAACCATGTCGCCGACCGCCGCGCTGATGTTGCCGACAAAATCTTCGACGCGCTCCTTAGTCTTGTCAGAAATTTTTTCGTCAGCACGTTTGAAAATTCCGCTGAAAGTTTCGCCGATATTTTTCATGAAGCCTTCGACGTTCGACTTGTTGCCGATTTGACGAGCCGCCTTGCTGATGTTTTTCGTCGCGGTTGCAAATTTGTCGATGACTTCTTCCGTCAACTCTTCAGCCTTGTTTGTAGGATCAATCTTGAAGCCGAGCGAGCTTAACACGTCGATAATTTCCGCGTCGCCGTAATTCGTGCCGAGACGTTGATTAATCTGCGCGGACGTGAATTTTATTTTGACTTCGGGCTTGGGATTCGGATAAACGTCGACAACGCCTTTGCAGACTTTGCACGCGCCCATATCCTGCAAAAGTTGTGCAACACGGTCGAGAGCGGCAACGGTGCCTTTCTCGTTGGTGCCGCGTTCAAAACGTCCGCTTGCCTCCGAGTGAATTCCTACCGCGCGAGATGTCCGACGAATCGACGCCGAATTAAAACATGCCGCCTCTAAAATAACGGTTGCAGTTTTTTCGGTGATTTCCGTTTCAAAGCTGCCCATGATGCCCGCAAGTCCCGCAGCCTTTTCAGCATCGGCAATGACGAGTTCGCCGCCTTTTGCAAGCCGATTCGTGTCGTCGAGCGTGTGAAGTGGTTCGCCTTCAACAGCACGTCGAGCCGTCAATTCGTGACCGATAACCGCGTCGAAGTCGTAAGCGTGAAGCGGCTGACCGAGTTCGAGCATTACAAAATTTGTCGCGTCGACGACGTTGTTAATCGCACGCATTCCCGCGCCTTCAAGACGTTTTACAATCCAATCGGGCGAAGGTGCAAGCTTAACGTCCGTCAACACCCGCGCAGAAAATCTTGAGCAAAGATCAATCGCGTTAATGCCAATCTTGACCAAATCGGCGGCGTTGCGTTCATCGTCTTCAGTGACTTCAATCACTGGATAACGCGGAAATTTTTTCGTCAAAACGGACAGCTCTCGCACAAGTCCAACGACGCTGAAACAGTCTCCGCGATTAGCAGTGAGTTCAAACTCCAAAATGTCGTCGTCGAGTCCCAAAACTTCGGCGGCGGGAATTCCAATCGGCGTGTCGTCCGGCAAAATGTAAATGCCGCTTGAATCGCCTTCAATGTTCATTTCGTCAGCAGAGCAGAGCATTCCGTTCGAGACGACGCCGCGCATTTTGCCTTTGGAAATTTTTTTGCCGCAAGGTAAATTCGCTCCGACCAATGCGACGGGAACAATTTGACCTTCCGCGACGTTCTGCGCACCCGTGACAATTTGCAAAAGATTTTCCGCGCCAACGTCCATTTGACAAATCTGCAAGTGATCCGAATCGGGATGAGCCTTCAACTCTTCAATGCGACCCGTTACGACTTTTTCGAGACCTTCGCCGGCACGAATCACATTTTCGACGGGAATGCCGGCCATCGTGAATTTTTCCGCCAACTCGTCCGCCGTCAAATCTATGTCAATGTAATCTTTCAGCCATTTGGTTGATACCTGCATATAAAAACCTCCGTTGGGAGCTTTGAGCTTAGAGCTTTGAGCTTTGAGTTTTTTCCTTAAAGCTTAAAGCTTACAGCTTAAAGCTAAAATTGTTTCAAAAACCGCACGTCGTTATCGTAGAGCAAGCGCATATCGTCAAGCCCGTAAGTCAACATCGCAATGCGTTCAATGCCCATGCCGAATGCAAAACCGCTCACAACGTCGGGATCGTAGCCGCTCATTTTCAAAACGTCGGGATGAACTTCGCCCGCACCCAAAATTTCAAGCCAGCCCGTCCCTTGACAGACTTTGCAACCTTCGCCGTGACACATCACGCAAGAAACGTCGACTTCCGCGCTCGGTTCCGTGAACGGAAAGAAACTCGGACGCAATCTGATTTTAGTTTTCTCGCCGAAAATTTTCTTGGAAAAATCTTCAAGCGTGCCCTTCAAGTCCGCAAACGAAATGCCTTTGTCGATAACGAGACCTTCAACCTGCGTGAACATCGGCGAATGTGATGCGTCGTAGTCGTCGCGGCGATAAACTCTGCCGGGCGCAATCATGCGAATCGGCTCGTTGTTCTTGTGACGTTCCATAGTCCGCGCCTGCACCGGTGAAGTTTGCGTCCGCAACAAAATTTCTTCCGTGATGTAAAACGAATCTTGCATATCGCGCGCGGGATGATCTTTCGGCAAATTCAACGCCTCGAAATTGTAATAGTCCGTTTCGACTTCCGGGCCTTCTTCGACGGTGTAGCCCATGCTCACGAAAATTTCTTTCACGCGGTTTAATGTCAACGTCAGCGGGTGCAAATGTCCTTCGTGAATTCTGCGACCGGGCAACGTCACATCGATTTTCTCCGACGCCAACTTTGCTTGAAGTTCCGACGCCTTGAGCTGCGAATTTTTTTCCGCGATAAGGTCTTCAATTTCTCGACGCGCATTGTTGACCAGCTGTCCGACGATCGGGCGTTCTTCCGCCGAGAGTTGATTCATGCCGCGCAGCAGTGCAGTCAATTCGCCTTTCTTGCCCAAAAATTTTACTCGCACGTCGTCGAGTTCGCGCAGGTTCGTTGAGCCGTCAACTGCCGCTCCCGCACGTTCGCGCAATTCTTTTATCTGTTGTTCCATTAACAATCCTCCTTGTAGGGATTAGGGACTAGGGACTAGGTACTAGTGTTTTTTCTCGTTCCTAGTCCCTAGTCCCTCGTCCCTATTTCTAACACAAGCAATTTAATATTTCAAGTGCCGGCGGAATTGTACAGCTCGGCGAAATTTTTCAACCGCTCGTATAAATTCAGAAACGCGGTTTGCATTTGAGCTTCCGTCATACTCTTGGGGAAGTCGTAAGCGTCCATCACAGCGCGATCGTTTTCGGCATGAGCCTTGCGCAAATCTTTCGGCATAATCAGCGGGTCGTAAAGGTCTGCAAAAGTCGCGTCGGGATAATTTCTGCGCGTCATGAGAATTTTCGCAGCAGTGCGCTCAACTTCACGATTGAACGGCGGCCACGGAAAATTATTGTACACGACGTTTGCAGAGTAGCGATAACGACTCGTCAACCGTCCGCAAGTCATTCGCATCCACGCCATGTGCGGAAAGCTCGTCAAAACTCCGAAGTGCCACAACTTAGCGTCGGGAATTGTCAAAACCAAATTGCTCGCGATTGTGTTTGCGTCCATGTAACCGATTGGAACATACTCGCGGCGTTCAGAGCTGACTTGCGGCACGACAAGATAATCAGTCTTCGGTTGAGCAATCTGACAAAAAAGCCACGGCGTCTCCGCAAATTTTCGAGTGGAATCGGCTTTGCTCTTCAAACGAAATTCTCTGACGGCTTGCACACGCTGATAGACGAGCGGCATTTTGCGCAACTCATTCGGCGGACAATCGACGAGCCACAGACAATAACGCGGCAAGTTGTGAATGAATTCGCGAGAGCCAACGTAAGGATGAATCCATTTCTTCGCCTTAGGTTCACGTGCAATGAATTCGTCGTAGTCGTTCGCCTCGATAATTAAGTGTCCACCGTCGCGCGGTTGACTTCCCCAAATCATATCGGGCACTTCGTAAATCGGAAACTGCAGCGCGTGAAAGTAAGTGTCCTTGCCCGTCCGCGCAAAATATTTCGGGAAATCGTTGCAGTAAAAATCTTCGACTTCGACTTCGATATAGCCGCAGTCATTTTCATCAAAAAGTTTAACCATAGCTCACCTCCGAATCAATTCAGCTTGACGCCGAGATTTTTCAACAGGTTGACGCAATATTGATATACTTCGTGTTCATTTGCCGCGAAATTTTCTTCAGCCATTTTTATCAGCGATTTAATCAGCAAATTCACAAACTCTTTGTCGATGCGTCGTCGTCCATCACGCGCAAATTTCAAGAATAAAAAAATTTTCTCCAGGTCGCCCGTTGGAAATTGATTGACGGTCTTCAACGCGTATTGAACGGCAAGTTCGATGTCGCCGCTTTCCTTGGTAAGACGTTGACGCATGGCAATTTCCCACAACCTAATCAAAGGCTTGCTGTAGTCGCTGAAGTCCGTCGTGATGAAAAGTTCGCCGATAAAAAGTTTTGCCGACGCGTCGATATTTCCCGCGTGCAAAAGACACGTGCCTGCTCAATGGTACTGCGAGTGTCCGTAAAGCGATTGTCGAATTGAAAATTTTTCGCGTGATAAAATTTGTCGACGAACCAAATCAATTCCTCGTACCTGTCGTATTGGTGAACTACTGCAGGAACGCCGTCCTCGCGCAGAATTTTATTGCCGCGCACCGAAAAATTTTTCGCCAGCTCCATGGTGAAAATTTTGCCATCGTCAAAAGGAATTTCAATCAGATTTTCAATCGGCAAAAGTTTGTTGTGGATAAGGTAATTGGCAACGGCTTGATCGTGAATACGGAAGTTGACGCGCCTTGTTATCGTCGAGACCAACTCCCACATTTTTTCCGAAAAAATTTTCATCTCGTGCCGCGAGCCGATGACGGTACCGTCGCAAATAATTTTTTTGCCGGCAAGCTGTTGAGCCGCAACGTTGCCAAAACAATCGGCAATCCATTTGTAATTCGTCGCATTGCCCGTTCTGTTGCCGCCAATGTCGTCCGCTTCCGTCGCATAGCCGAGAAAATTCGTTAAGCCGCCGAACTTTGCAAACAGGTCGTCTTGAAAGATAACGTCGCGAGTGTCGGTGATTGTTCGCAATCGCCGTGCGCGTCAAGATATTCGCTAAAAATTTTCCAGCGCGTATTGTTGGGAATGCCGCGTTGCAATTCGGCGGGAAAGTTTTCAAGCGTGACGTTCGCACGAATCAATTTGTCGCGGGTGAAGTTGCTGATGTCGTCGACGATAAGGACAAGTTCCGCGCTCGGACAATTCATCTTGCATGAAGTAACGAACGGCTCCAAAACGTCCCAGCCGTAACCTTTTGCCGCGCCCATAACCAAATTTTTCATCACGTCACCTCATGTTCAGCTTAATTCGAGAACTTTCTTGTAAGCAGTCAAAGCCTCTTCTTTGCACCCGAAAATTCGATTCGCCTTCGCCACGAACAGAAAATAATCTTTGTCGGGCGGCATGTTGAGTTTGTCAATCATTCTGATAGCGTTAAGGCAGTCTTCCTTCCAATTCGATTCGAGATTGCTTTTTGCAATGTTCAGCGCGATGTTCGCAACGTGAAGCTTGAATTCAAAATCGACGGGATGCCCGGACTTTTCGGCGCGATTCAATGCGGTGCAGATATAGTACAGTTCACCGCCGCGGAATATGAAATTTTTGCCGACACTCTGAACGGCAAGCTCCAAAAGTTCCAGCGGTTTGGAAAGTTTTTTTCGCACGGCGATGCTCAACAGCCGTATCAATGCTCCTGTGCAATCTTTAAAGTCTGCAGTCGAAAGATAGCTCTTGAGAAAAAGTTTTGACGCCGCGTTTATCTTGTCCGCCAACAAAAGCGACGTGGTTTGCTCAACAATGCTGCGCGTGTCCGTGAAAAGATTGTCGGCTTGAAAATTTTTGTCGTGATAAATTTCGTCGACGAACCAAATCAATTCCTCGTGCCTGTCGTATTGATGAACAACTGCCGGAATGCCGCCGTCGCCGCGCAGAATTTTGTCGCCGCGAATTTTGTTGTCGTTGATAAGAGCGCAAGTGAAAATTTCGCCGCCGTAAACGTCTATTTCAATCAGATTTTCAATCGGCAAGAGTTTGTTCCACACAAGATAATTCATCGCGGCTTGGTCGAAAATATCTTCGGGCTTGTGCTCCAAAATTTTCCACAGCTCGCGGCAAAAAATTTTCATTGCATCGATTGAGCCGATAACCGTGCCGCTGCATATGGCTTTTTGTCCGGCAAGACTTTGAGCCGTAATTTTATCAAAATAATCGGCGATCCAATTATAGTTGCACCTGTTGCCCGTCTTGGTGCCGCCAATGTCATCAACCTCTGTCGTGTAGCCGAGAAAATTCGTTAAGCCGCCGAACTTTGCAAAGATGTCGCCTTGTTGTTCGCAATCGCCGTGCGCGTCAAGATATTCGCTAAAAATTTTCCAGCGCGTATTGTTGGGAATGCCGCGTTGCAATTCGGCGGGAAAGTTTTCAAGTTTGACGTTCGCACGAATCAATTTGTCGCGAGTAAATTCGCTGATGTCGTCAACGAAAAAGACAAGCTCCGCGTTCGGACAATTAATTTTGCACGACAAGACGAACGGCTCCAAAACGTCCCAACTGTAACCTTTTGCCGCGCCCATAACCAAATTTTTCATCACGTCACCTCATTTGATGATCGTCTCCAGCGCGATTTTAATCATGTCGTTGAAAGAATTTTCTCGTTCGGAGGCAGTGCAACGTTCATTGCGCCAAAGATCATCGCTGACCGTGAAAATCGCCAACGCTTGAACTTTTGCGGCAACGGCTTGCAGATACAACGCTGCACTTTCCATTTCAACGGCTAAGATTCCGTGACGGCGCAGCTTGTCGTTGAAAGTGTTCTTTCCGTCGCCGAAAGTTCCGTTGATGTCGTCGTAGTCGTTGTAAAATAAATCGGTGCAGATGACGTTTCCGACTTTGACGGGCAGATTTAAATTCTCCGCAACGTTGACGGCAGTCCGCAACAAATTGAAGTCCGCAAGCAGAGAAAAATTTATCGCGCCGCCGAAAGTTTGATTGACGATTGAAGAATCCGTCGACGAACCTTGAGCAATCAACACGTCGCGCAAGTGAATGTCTTCGTTCATGCCGCCGCACGTTCCGACGCGAATCAATTTCTTTGCTCCGAAGACGTGAATCAGCTCGTGCAGATAAATTGAGATTGACGGAATGCCCATGCCCGTCGCTTGAACGGAAACGGGAACGCCTTTGAATTTGCCGGTGAAGCCGAAAATATTTCTTATCGCGGTGTATTGGTGCACGTCGTCAAGAAAATTTTCAGCGATGATTTTTGCGCGAACGGGATCGCCGGGCAAAAGGACACGTTCGGAAACTTCGCCGACTTGTGCCGCAATGTGAATGCTTGCCATAATTTTGCTCCTTTCAATGTGATGATTCACGCGATGATTTTTGACAGCTCCTCGACCAGAGAATTGATGCGCTCGAATTTTAGTTTGTAGCTCACGCGGTTGGCGATAAGTCTCGCCGTCGCATTCATAATCGTTACAATCTCTTCCAAATTATTTTCGCGCAACGTCGTGCCGGTCTCCACAATGTCAACAATGCTCTCCGACATGCTGATTATAGGTGCAAGTTCAATCGAACCGTTGAGTTTGATGTATTCCATTTGCATTCCCTGCGACGCAAAAAAATTTTCGGCAATACGCGGAAACTTCGTGGCAACGCGAGTGTGAGCATAATCTTCGAGACGTGCACGCCGTTTATCTTTCGGGACAGCCATCGTCAAGCGACATTTGCCGAAGCCGAGATCGAGCAGCTCATAAACGTCCTTGCCCGATTCCAAAATCACGTCCTTGCCGATAATGCCCAGGTCAGCCGCGCCGTATTCAACGTAAGTCGGAACGTCCGCAGTTTTCGTGATGATAAATTTCAGCCGCGCGTCGTCGTTGGTGATGATAAGCTTGCGGGACTTCTCGTTGAGCCCTTCAGCCGTCCAACCGATTTTGCCGAGCATTTGAGCCGACAAGTTGAAAAGTTTTCCTTTCGGCAGTGCGATTGTTATAAAGTCTTTCTCTTGCAATGTCATTCCTCCATTCGCCGCGAATTTTATCAAACAATATCGAACGCCGCAAATTTTTCTTGAATATTGCGCCGCGCTTGTGGTATTATTTGCAACAAGGAGGTTGATTTTGATGGTTAAGTACGAAGTGAAAATGACAGGCATTGGACAGGACGCGCAGACCTATCTTGAGAGCAACAGCAGTTTCATTCTCATGGACGAGAAAATTCGTCCGGCGTTGAAAGACATGGTCGTTGAACACACCGTCGGCGAATTGGCAGCGGACATCGTTGCGGGCGACAAACTCAAAGTCGGCAAGAGTGAATTCGAGGTCGTCAAAGTCGGTGACGCCGTCAACAAGAACATTCGCGAGGAAGGTCACTGCACGGTTGTCGTCAACGGCGAAGCTACGATGCCCGGTCAAATCGCGGTCAAAGGTGTTCGTCCTCCGCGTCTGCGTTTCGGAAATATCGTTCAGTTCTACGCGGAAGATTAAATTCTGAATTCTCCACTCCTTGACATTGACACTAAAAATGGCACATCGTCTTCCGTGGAAGTCGACGTGCTATTTTTTTGCAGATTTTCAGTTGCGAATCAGTTCAACGGCAAGTTTGGCATTCATACGGGCGAGATCGCCGAGTTGCTTTAAAAGTTTGTCGTCGCGTGAATTTTTCGGTGTTGAAAGTTTAATAAGCGTCTCATCGAAAATTTTTTGTGCAGTCACGTCGGAAAAAGTGCCCAACGGTTTTTCGCCGATTGAATCGAGGAATCGCTCAATCTTCGGGTCGTAAGAAATGCCGAGCATCGGGACGTTCATTACGCCCGCGAAAATCAGCGCGTGCAGTCGAACGCCGATTAAAACGTCCATGCAACCGACGAGGCTCAAAATTTCTTGCGTGGTAAATTCATCGTCGAGCACGGTCGCGGAATTTTTCATCAGCTCAACGGTCGATTGTGCCGCGCGAATGTCTTCCGGAAATTTCATCGGCAGGAAAATAATTTTTGAGTCGGTCGTCTCAACAATTCGGTCGAGTGCAACGGCGAGTTCACGACGGAAATTTTCCCAGTCAATCCAGTGACGAATTGCCACGCCGATAAATTTTTCTGCGCGGACGATTGAATATCGCGACAAAATTTTTTCGCCAATGTCAAGCGTCGGCGGTTTAATTGCCAGCACAGGATCGGCGGTGCAAAAAATTTTCGGGCGAGTGATTCCGAGGCGTGAAAGTTCTTCCAATGAGCCGTGGTCGCGGACGGTTATCAAGTCGACGCGATTAATGATGACGTTCATGAATTTGTGCGCTAACCAACCGCGAATAGGACCGATGCCTTGCGCGTAGAGCATGACCTTGCGACCGAACATCAGCGCAAAAAAAATTATCGCCAGATAGTAATAGAGACTGCGCCCGCTCGTCACGTTCTGCAATAGTGAGCCGCCGCCTGAAATCAGCAAATCCGCCGCACGAATTTTTTTTATGATTGTCCAAATTTCCCGGCGTTCAACTGCCTCGACGCGATGACGTTTTCTGGTGTATTCGGGATTTATGGAAATGACCGTCGCGCTCAAGTCGGGAATTTTTTCGCGAAGGACTTCGAGCATTGACGCGAGCATTGCTTCATCGCCGCCGTTCTTGGAGCCGTAATAGCCGGAAACTACAATGTTCATATCTACCTCGGAAGTTCAGTTGTTAGTGGTATAATCAATCATTAATTCTTCCCGCGCCGCAATTCCCCTGCAGGACAGGTTTTAGGTTTTGGCGAACGGCTTGCGTTGAAAATTTCCGCGTGATAAAATTTTTGCAAACTTCCACAGGAGATGATTGACTTGAAGAAAAAAATTTTTGCGGCGTTGATGAGCGCGACGATTTTGTTTACGGGTTGCCTTGACGATTCGGCTGATGATAAGAGCGTCCCGAATTCTGCTCAAGCGTCGCCCGTAGCTCAAAACGTTCCGAATTTCACCGCAACGACCATCACCGGCAAGACCGTAACCAATGAAATTTTCGCGTCGAAAAAGATTACCGTCGTCAACATTTGGGGGACGTTCTGCCCGCCGTGTATTGCCGAAATGCCCGACCTCGGCGAAATGGCTCGTTCATTGCCCGCCGATGCTCAAATTATCGGACTGGTTTGCGACGCAACTGCCGGCTCTGCTCAAATTCAAGAGGCGTTGAAAATCACTCGTAACGCCGATGCGGACTTTATTAACATCATTCCCGACGAGCAACTGACGAAATTTATTGCAAACGTTGAGGCGGTTCCGACGACAATTTTTGTCAACAGTCGCGGCGAAGTCGTTGGCAATGCGATTGTCGGCGCGGACATTAAGAGCTATAAAAATGAACTTGCCAAACTTATCAAGAATTAGAAAGCGTTGCCGTTGACATGGATAAAAAAATTTTACTTGTGATTGTTGCCCTTTTAATTTTAACGGCAGTTGTAGGCGTCGGCGTCTATCAAAACGTCAATCAACTCATGAATCGAAATCCGAGCGCGACCGTTGCCGCACGTCAAGCCGTCGAATCTCACGACCTCGCGGCGTTCCAAAAATTTGTCGACGTTGATGCGTTGATTGACCAGGCGGCTGCTGAAATTTTGTCCGCGCAGATTAATGAGACCATTGCTCCGACGGCTTACTCGATGGATCAGCTTCGGCTCCGTTACGAACAGCTCAAGCCCGACTTTGTGAACTCTGCGCGGGCTGCTGTCGATGAATACATCACGAGCGGCAAAGTCACTTTCCCGACGGAACTCACCGGTGCGCAAAAATTTCTGCTCAAATCCGGCGCGGCGACCTGCGAAATTAAAACTGTCACTAAGCCGCAACTCGACGGCGACGAACAAATTGCTACGGTGATTTTTTACAACACGCAGATGAAATTCAACTTTGAACTTGAATTGACGTTGACGCACGACGCGGACGGGAATTGGCGCATTACCGACGCGAAAGGCTTTGATGATTTTTACACGTGTTATCGGCGTGCATTGCGTCAAAAACTCGATTCGCTCAACGCTCCGATTGTCCGCCAAATGGATGAAATTTTTCTCGTGAAAAGTTTTCGTGCGCAGATGACTGACGGCGACGAATACGGCTTTTCACAGACGCTGGAGCTTGCGATAACTGCCGACGTTAAATCCGATAAGCCGCTTGAAAAAATTATCGGCACAATCACGCTCGGCAAAGGTGACCGTGAAAGCGTCGCGCCGTTTGAAATTGACATGCTCGGACAGTCGCAGGGCGTGAAGACTTTCAACATCACGAAGACGCTTAATCCGTTTATCCGCGCTGATGTCGACGCAATGAAACACGGGCTCAAGAAACGCGAAATTAAAATTGAAGTCACGGAAATTATTTTCGCGGACGGCTCCAATTTAAAACAGCTCGACCAACTGCCCGAATGATTTGCAAAAAAAATCCCAACCGATTATCGGAAGGGCGCAACGTTTACCAATCACACAGCGGCAACAGTTCGTTCAGACGTTCGACGATTCGTTTCTGTTCAGCAAGCGGCGGCAACGGGAATAATGCAAGTTGTCCTGCCTTGGTGCCGAGGCGTGGCATTTTAGTTCCATACGAACAAGCATTTGCATAACCGATAAAATACGGCGACATCAGAACGGCTTGCGCGTACTCACTGCAAATATTTTTCCCGAAGTCTAATGGCAGAATTTCAGACGAACAATAGCCATCGGTGTCGGCGACAATGACTTTGTTCAGATAGACACGCAACTTTCCGAAAAGCACTTGTCCGCGACAGAAAATATTTTTCGAGCTGTTGGCGTTCTTGCCGTCGAAAAATTTTTTGTTGATTAGCTTGCCCGAATCTTTTTCAATGTCCTCTAAGTCAATCAGAATTTTTCCGACTTGCATGGCGGCGGGCAAAATAGTTTCGTTCGTGCCATAGTTGCAGACTTCACCGAGCCTGCACCAACACCAATTAGCGGGCAAGTCGAAGGGAATTTCATCATCAGTTATGGGCGGCAAAATTTTGTCAGCCTTTATTTTTTTGCCGGCAATGAGTTTGGATTTTTCGGCGCGAATTTTTTTGAGCAAGTGACGTGCGTCTCCGTCAGTCGGTAATTGTTCAGTCAACTGCCCTTGAATTGCCGCTTGAAGGAGTGAATTCTTCATTCTGCGCGGGAAAATTTTTTCAAGTTCAACAAGTTCTCGTTCGGCGCGAGCAAGTTCATCGACTTCAATCAACAGCGCGTCCACTCGTTCGACGATTCGTTTCTGTTCAGCAAGCGGCGGCAACGGAAATAAAATTTTACTGACCACGTTGCCTGAAACTTCTTTAAATGTTGTCCCTGTTCCCATTTGTGCAATTTTGTCAGCGACAGCCGTTAAGTAGTAGTAAATGTAATCTGTCAATCTTTCGTCAAATGGAACAATAGACTTGAATCCTTGATTTGTACAAAGTTCATTTGAAGCAATAGCTACGTATCCGATAGGAGCACGGCTCGAAAATAAAACACTACCTTTCGGCATTAGCTGAGCAGATGAATTTCTTAACCCGTGTTCTGAAATTTGGCGAAAACCTTTTGAAATATATTTACCGTCAACATTTTTCATATCAGCGGGAGTAATCCAAGAAACTGTAGCTGGATACCAATTCTGGTTATCGTGCGTTTTAGGCGTTCCGCCGCCGACAATTTTGCCAATATCTCCGAGCCTGCACCAGCACCAATTAGCGGGCAAGTCGAAGGGAATTTCATCGTCAGTTATGGGCGGCAAAATTTTGTCAGCCTTTATTTTTTTGGCGGCAATGAGTTTGGATTTTTCGGCGCGAATTTTTTTGAGCAAGTGACGTGCGTCTCCGTCGGTCGGTAATTGTTCTGTCAACTGCCCTTGAATTGCCGCTTGAAGGATAGATTTTTTCAGTCGTTCAGCAAACATTGTCTAACCTCCAACAGTGCGGAAATTTTTTCAAGCCGCGAATTGATTTTATGATTCAAAGCGGCGCGGTGTTCTTGAAAATTTTTGATAGTCTCGGCGGGCGATAAAATTTCTTCGTCGGTTGAAGGATAGCCGCACAAATCCAAATCGTATTCGCGATTGACAATTTCCGCAACGGTGAACGCTTTAGCCTTGAAAGTCTCGGCGTCGGCGTCTTGAATTTCGCGGCGATTGTTCCACCAGTCAACGCAATTCGCGAAGTGTTCAAGCAACATCGGTTTGGTCTTCGAGAAATGTTTGTAACCTTCGGGCATGTCGACGCGGTAAAACCAAATTTTATCGGTCTTGCGAGTTTGATCGAAGAACAAAATATTCGTCGTGATTGAAGTGTAAGGCGAGAAGACACTCTGCGGCAGACGAATGATCGTGTGCAAGTTGAATTGATTCAGCAGACGTTTCTTAAGTTCAATCTTCGCTCCGTCGGTGCCGAATAAAAATCCGTCCGGGACAATGACGGCTGCTCGTCCGTTGAATTGCAAGCGATAGAGAATCAACGCGATAAACAAATCTGCAGTTTCATTGCCGCGCAGGTCTGCAGGAAAATTATTTCTGATTATCGGCAGTTCGGTGCCGCCGTAAGGTGGATTCATGACGATGACGGGAAATTTTTCGGCGTCGGTGTATTCGGTGATTCGGCGTTCGAGTGAATTGGCATGAAAAATATTTGGCGTGTCGATGTCGTGAATGAGCATGTTGGTTATCGCAAGCAGATAGGGCAACGGTTTTTTCTCAATGCCGAAGACAGCGCGGTTGGAATAAAAATCTCGTTGTTCGGCGGAAATATTTTCTTTTCGCGCCAAATAATTTAGCGTGGAAGTCAAAAAGCCGCCTGTCCCGCAAGCAAAATCGGCAACAGTCTCATTGAAATTCGGAGCGATTCTTTCAACGATAAAATCCGTGACGGCTCGCGGCGTATAAAATTCACCGGCATTGCCCGCACTCTGCAAACTTTTCAAAATGGTCTCGTAGATGTCGCCGAAAAAATTTTTTTCCTTTGCGGTGTCGAATTTAATTTCGTCAACAACGTTGACAACTTGACGGAGCAACACGCCGTTTTTCATGTACTGATTCACTTCGTCGAAGACTTCACGGACGACAGATTTCTTTTTGGGCGTCTCGTGAGTGATTGGCAAATTTTTCAGCGCGGGAAAGAGTTCATCGTTGACGAATTGCAAAAGGTCGTCGCCGGTCAAAGCAGAGCCGCTTTTGTCGTCGACAGCCCAATTTCTCCAGCGCAAATTGTCGGGAATAATGGACTGATAATCGTCGTCGTAAAGTTCCCAATCGTCCTCTTTGGTGTCGTAGATTTTAAGGAAAAGAATCCACGTTAATTGCTCGATGCGCTGTGCGTCGCCGTTAATGCCGCTGTCGCCGCGCATGATGTTCTGAATTGACTTGATAAAATTTGTTAAGCTCATTTTGTCACCTCATGCCGCTTGATAAATTAGATCGGTAAGAAGTCGGACGGCTTGCAAATATTTTTCCTTGCCGCCGAAAAGTTTTACGATGTTGCCGGGACTGCCGATAGAGTTGAACGGAGAATTTTTAAGCACTTGCAGATTTTCAAGCTCGCCGATTCCGTTGCTTGAATATTTGTCCAAAAGTGCGTTGAGTACGGCGCGGCACTTATCGGGAAAATTTTTCAGCGCGTCTGAATTTTTAACGGCTTTGGCGCGTTGATGTCGAGTCTTGGATTGTCGCCCGTAAGCAACATGCAGAATCAAATCAAAGTCGTCAAAATTCTTGTCGAATTTGTAAGCGTCGCGCAACAAGGCAAGAAAAATTCCTTCGGCGGTCAATTCGTCGAGCACAGCCTGTTTTTTAACTGCCGAGTTCCATTCCTGCAGAAAAGTTTTCAAATCGCTGTACTTGCCCAGAATATTTTTGCGCGTGTAGTCGATAAGATTTTCCGTGATGAGTTTGCCGTCCTTGCCGACGAAAGAGACAGACTCATTGATAATTTGAACGTCGACGCCGCGCACGTGATATTTTTCCGTCGAATTTTCTTCGGGCGGAATTTTTTTCTCATGTTTAGCGGACGCAGTGAAAATAATTTCCGGGTCGCCGTCAAAGTCGGGATCATAAAATTTTTCGGTGGCATTGCGAAAATCCATGATTGTGAAAAAATTTTTGTCGTATCGCGGAAAAAGTCTGGTGCCTCTGCCGATAATCTGTTTGAACATTATCATTGATTCGATAAACTTGTCGATGACGATAAGCTTGACGGTTTTGCAATCGACGCCCGTGGATAAAAGTTCGGCGGTCGTGGCAATGATTGGCGGCGTGTTGTCCGGTTGGATAAAGTATTCGAGTTGTTTCTTGCCCTCGTCGTCGTCGCCGGTAATTTTCATCACGTAATTTGGAATTTCGCGGACAAGGTCGGAATTTTCGTTAATCAATGCGCGGCGCATCAAATCGGCGTGTTCAGTGTTCATGCAAAAAACAATCGTCTTGCTGAATCGTCCGTTTTCTTTAAGCCACGCGGTGATTCGGGCGGCAACCAATTTTGTGCGCTCTTCAATGAAAAGCCGTGAATCGAAATCGGTTTGCACGAAATTTTTATCGGGCAGATTTTTGCCGTCAATGTCGATATGTTCGCCGTGCGGTCGCCAGCCCGTCAAGTCTTTGTCGATGTTCACCTTGATGACTTGATACGGCGCGAGAAAACCGTCGAGAATCCCTTGCTTCAAGCTGTAAGTGTAAATCGGTTCGCCGAAATAAGTTTTGTTGCTAACGTCGCCGGTTTCTTTAGGCGTGGCAGTCAGTCCGATGTGAATTGCCGAGTTAAAGTAGTCCAAAATTTTTCGCCACTCCGAATCAGCCTTCGCGCTGCCGCGATGACATTCGTCAACAATAATCAAGTCAAAAAATTCGGGCTTGAATTGTCGAAAAGGTTCCGCGTCATCTTCGCCCGCGAGTTGATGATACAAACTCATGAAGACTTGATAGGAACTGTCGAGTTGCTTATTTTTTATCTTGTGCATGACATTTTCGAGCGGCTTGAAATCCTGATTCATTGTTTGGTCAATCAAATTATTTCTGTCGGAAAGATAGAGCACTCTGCGAACGACTTTGGCGCGCAAAAGTTTCCAGACGATTTGAAAGGCGATGAAAGTCTTGCCGGTGCCCGTCGCCAAAACAATCAACAATCGTCGCTGTCCTGCCGTGACGGCTTGAATAACATTGTCAATGACGATGCGCTGATAATATCGCGCGGTCTTATCTTTAACCGATTCGTAGTGGTCGGGCGTGAGGATAATTTTTTCCTGCGCGGGAGAAATTTTTTTGTTATCGCAGTAACGACGCCAAAGTTCATCTTCGGCAGGAAAATCGTCCATTGAAAATTCGCGTTCCATGCCGGTTAAAAAATCGTGTTCGATAAATTTTTTTCCGTTCGAGGAATAAGCAAAGGGCACGTTCAGAATAGAGGCGTAACTTATCGCTTGTTGCAGACCTTTGTCCGCCGTGTATTCAAATTTTTTTGCCTCAACGACAGCAAGCTGAAACTTGCCGTCTTTGAGCAAAAGATAATCAGCCTTTTTACTTTTGCCGCGTTCGACGACAGAATCTCTGACGAAAATTTGACCGTCGGTAAAATGATACTCCATGCGAATGTGATCTTTTTTCCAACCGGATTTTTCAAGCGCAGGAGAAATGCAACGGAATTTGATGTCCTCTTCGGAAAGATTGTCCATAACAAAATCCTCGAAAGTTCTTGAATGCGCGTTGATTATATCACGAAATTTCAAACAAAAAATCCCAACCGATTATCGGAAGGGATTTTGTTTTGTAAAGCGCAAGATTATTTGAGCGTCACAGATTTGAAAACGCGTCCGACGCCCGCAACGTGGAATTCAATGCCGCTGACGTTCGGAGAGATCAACACGGCGTTTGCGTTTGTGTAAAGCGGAGCGATAACGGCGTTCTCAAGCAAAATTTTTTCGGCGTCGTACATTGCCTGCCAACGAGCGTCGTAATCGGCGGCAAGGTCGCCAGTCGAACAATCGGTGATAATTTTGTCGTAATCGGCGTTGCTCCAATGTTCGGAAATTTCACAGCCGGAAGTCGTCCACAGCGTGAAAAACGTCATCGGGTCATCATAATCGGGCACCCAATTCGCCACGGCAATATCGTAGCTGTTCGTCGTGAGTTTGTCGAGATATTCGGCTTTGGGCATAGGTTGCAACTTCAAGACGACGCCGGGCAAATTTTCTTCGACTTGCGACTTAATCGCCTGCACGACTTTGACAACCGTGTTGCCGCTGTCATTTGCGTAAATCAAATCAAATTCAAAGCTGTCCTTGCCGAGTTCCTCTTTTGCCTTAGCGAGATATTCTTGAGCTTTTGTAACGTCAAAGCTTACAACATCGGCGAATTGCTTTTGATCTTCGGCGAAAAATTTTCCGGTCTTTGCATTTGGCGCGAAGTGAATCGGAATTGCGGTGTAAGTCGGCGTGGAACCGTTCATGACGTAATTTTCCGTGAGTGATTCGCGATCAACGGCATTTGAAATTGCAAGTCGAAGATTGACATTGGCAAGTGCGCCCGCATGATGATTTTTCGGGTCTTGGTTGAAAGAAACGTAACTCAACGCGCCGGAAGGAACGCTCTGCAGATTTTTGGCAAGGTCGGCGTCTTTTGCGACGTGTTCGACTTGACTGCCGCTGATAACCGCAACGTTAAGCGTGCCGTTCTTGAATGCGGTCAACGCGTTGTCGGACGAGCTTACGACTTGATATTGCCAATCGCTCAACGAAACTTTGTCGGCGTTCCAATAGTCGGCATTTTTCTTGAGCTGAATGTTCGCGGCACCCGGCAAATATTCCGTCAAGACAAATGCGCCGTTCGACAGAAAAGTTTCGGGCGTCGTGCCGTAACTGCCCTCGGCAAGACTGTTGTAAAATTTCTCGTTAATCGGATAGAATGTCGGGAAACTCATCAACGCAGGGAAAAACGGAACGGGCGCATCGAGTTCAACGACAAAAGTTTTCGCATCGGGCGCAGAAACTCCCAAAGTTTTCGGGTCGGCACCTTTGGTAACCGCGTCGGCATTTTTCACGCAAGCGACGGTATTGCCCATGATGTAAGCGTATTCTTCCGCCTTTTGACAGTGACGACGCCACGCGAATACAAAATCATCGGCGGTGACAGGATCGCCGTTAGCCCATTTCGCGTCGCGCAAGTGGAATGTATAAGTCTTGCCGTCCTCGGACACGTCGAAACTCTCGGCAATGGCGGGAATCGGTTTGCCGTTTGCGTCGAGTTGCATCAAGCCGTCAATGCAGTTGGCAATCATTTCAAACGACGCGCTGTCGGTGCATTTGCCGCTGTCGAGCGACACGATATTTGATTCGAGCATGACGCTCAATTTTTTTTCGGAATTTGAATCGCCGCCGCAACCTGTCATCATCAGCAGCGCGCAAATCATCAGCAACATAAAAATTTTTTTCATCAGTAAATCCTCTCTTCAATCAATCTTCAGCGATAAAAAAGTGTTGATAGTCTTTTTCGTCGCTCCAACAGTCACCGCCCCAAAGAAAATTTTTTTCGCGGAAGAGTCGGCAACACAAATCGTCCGCAGTAATTTTGTACGGAAAATTTTTCGTGCGATCCTCGTAGTCGGCGGAATTGTCGGGCGCGATAACTTTCTTGCCGTCAACGGTCTTGATATACGGATTGTAAAGCGGATTGATGTCGACAGCCAAGCCGTAGCCGTGCCGCGAAATTCTCTGCGTGAACGATACGAATCGGAAATTGAAACACGACGAATTGCATGGAAAGTTCGTCGTCGGCGTTGTACTCGTCGATAAGATGAACTTTTTCAATCGGGTAGCTCGCCGCGAAAAGTTTTTGGAAAATGTCAAGCAGGTCATCGGCAATGCGAACGTTGCAAATCATTTCGCCGCGCAGAATTTTTCCGCTCAAGTCTTTGTGCAAAAGTTCGACGTAACGCAATTCACTTGGCGGCACCGTGCAGTTGACCTTGAACGATTTGCCGGCGATGCGCGAAAAAATTTTATCATTAATCTCCGAAATGCTGAACCCTTCCAACTGATTCACTCCTTTGCATAAAATTTTCATTATGATAACCGACTGAAAAAGCCCTTGTCAAGTTGCGCTCGTCAATTTGCCGAATGCCTTTTTTAATCCTGCCCTAATGACAATCGCGGCAAAAATTTGTAGAATCATTTCAGCATGAAGCGTTGGCAAGGGAGGGATTCGCATGTTGCTGATATTGGTACTAATCGGAATCGCTCTTGGTCTTCCGCACGAAATTGTCGGCACTCTGCTCGTAATCTTCTTGGTAAAAGATTTGGCTTGAGCAACCGACAAAATTTCTGCGGTGTTCCTTGTGGAGGATTTTTAATGAAAAATTTGGCAAAAATCTTGACGGTGTTCGCACTTATAATTTTTTTCGCGAGCACGGGCGAGGCAGCGGACTTGAAAATTTATTCGATAAATGTTATAGAACAGGCAAATATTGTTCCGCAACGTCACCGCCGATTTGTCCCGCCGATTGATGTTCCGCGCCGAAAAAATACTCCGCAACGCGAATATGCACCGCGCCGTCCCGCCCAACCGTCGTTGCGACAAGCTCCCGGCAGAGCACGTCCTTCCAAAGACAATCGCGGCAGCGGCAGAGCAAAAAATTTTCAACCGCCTCAAAGTCTGCGCAAATAAATTCACTAAGGAATGAACTCGAATGAGAAGGTTAGCGAAAAATTTAATATTGGCGGCGGCAGTTGTCAGCGCAATATTTTTCGTTGACTTTGAGTCCGCCGAAGCCGCAAATTTCTGTCACGCAGGAACTTTCACGACAGAAAAAAAATATCCGCTCTGTGCGGACGAATTATCACTGATACATTTGGATTTTTGGACAAAATTTCGCGACACGGTGATGCCGGACGAACCGCAAGATAACAACCCGCCAAAAGGTGCACCTCCGCAAAATCGCGACAGAGAACATCGTGCACCGCCGCCGCATAAAAAACCGCCAAAATCCGAGAATTAATCTTTGATAACGAAACCGCGTTGAACGTGACCGAAACCGGATTCGACGCGCAGAAAATAGAACGCTTTCTTCCGATAATCGGCACGCGCGTCGTTGCCGGTTTTTTCTTGGTAATGCAGAGTGTTCTCGACGTGTGCGGACGTGAATCCGAACAAAATTTTCAGCGGCAAAAGTTTTCCATGGCGCGGAATGATTGAATCGTCGACGATATTCAGCGGATAATACGTGCCGTCAACTTCGACCAAAAGCATCGGCGCGACTTCCCCGACGAAAGTTCCTTCGGGCGGCATTGCAAGAGGATAATCGCCGTCTGCCAGTGCGACAAGTTCACCGTCTTTGATGTAGCTCAATGCGTTTGACGGGAAAATTTCTTCGTGCCAACTCGGCGGCGTGTTTGATTTTGGATAGAGCACGACTGCAAATGACAGCGTTAAAAATACGGCGACCGCGATGAAATAAAACTTCCGCGAAAATTTTCGGAACTCGCTTTTCTCCGTGTCAAGGAGCTTTTCCAATTCGCGCAACTCGTTCATTTTTGGAATTGACCGGGATAAATGACACGGTTTGAATGTTCGGTTATGTCCTTGATAACGTCCTTTTCGGGCTTGCCCAAGACCCAACCGAGCATTTTAATTTCGGCGTGCGTGGCAATTTTCTGATCGCGAACGTCGCCCGACGTAAAGCAAATTTTTTTGTAAGTCTCCAGCGATTGATTGTAACGAGCGGTAATTTCCTGCACCGAGCGCAATTTGTTCGGCGGGTTGCGATAATGTTCAAGTGCCTGCCTGACGTTTGCCGGTAAATCGCTCATAAAAATTCGCCTCCAATTTTATAAACTCCGTTTGATTAGCGTCCATTGCGTCGCGAGCATTCCGATTAACATCAGCACGCAACCGAAAATTTCCCGCGAGCTCATGACTTCGTTCAAGAAAAACCAACCTGCCAATGCTCCGAAGATCGCCTCGAAACTCATCAAAATTGCCGCCGTCGAAGGCTCCGCGTATTTTTGACCGTAAAGTTGCAACGTGAACGCAATGCCCGAACTCATCAAGCCGCCGTAAAATATCGGGAACCATGCGTCGAACATTGCAGGCAACGTCGGTGTCTCAAGCGCGAACATTACAACGGAACTCAATATCAGCGTTGTGAAAATCTGCGCGGCGGACATTTCGATAACGTCGACTTTGTTTGCGAATCTGTCTGCCAAAAGTATGTGCGCCGTCCAAAAGAACGCGCTCACGAATAAAATTGCGTCGCCGATTTGAATTGAGAAACCTTCGCCGACTGCCAACAGATACAAGCCGATTAATGCCAATGCCGCGCCGATCCAGTTTTCACGACGAATTATTTTGCCCAGAAGTTTTGCGCCGAGTGGCACGAAGACGATATAAAGGCACGTGATGAACGCCGCTTTGCCCGCCGTGGAATACTGCAGGGCGACTTGTTGCATTGAGCTGGCGATAAACAATACAAGCCCGATTATCAATCCGATTGCGAATCCGCGCCGATAATTTTTCTGCCGACGTTCTTTAGCCCGCTGTCGACGCGTGAAAATCAGCAACACTGCCAACGACAGGAAACCGATTAAATATCTGCCCGCCGCATAGGAAAATGGCTCCAAACCGTCCATGCCCGTCGATTGCGCAACGAAGGTCGTTCCCCAAAAAAATGCCGCGCCCAAAAGCATCAGTGTGCCTTTAATCTGCAATGACAAAACTCCTTTCAATTCGTCGATTCCGCCAACTGATTTTCAAGTTCGGCTATTCGGTTTTTCAAGTTTTTAATTTCATCGAGATATTTTTTCTCTCTATATCGCCCTGTATAAACCGACGCGCAAAGTGCCGAAATTACTTCTCCGTGTTCGCCAAACTCTTCCACGAAAAGCTCCTCTAAAATTTTTTGAATTTTATAAGCCGGCAATGACAAGAAGGTACCGTTAAAACGTTTTGAGTAACGTCGCTCAAGCCAATCAAGTAACAGCCAGCCATATTGCGGATTTTCTTGAAAGAACTTTTGAGCTTTAAAAAACTTGCAAAGCTGTTCCACGTTTTTTGCAAGCAAATCGCCCCAATATTTTACGCTGTCGACAGGTGAACGTTTGATTCCCGTAATTGAATTGTGACCTCTGCGCCATATGTAAAGCGGCTCCGAAATTCGCAAGTGACGATTCGCATAAAAAATTAATTCTATCGTCCAGATTATGTCTTGCGACGCCTTGAGGTTTTCCGGAAAAATTATTTCATTCTCGATAAGGAATTCGCGCCTGACAAATCTGCGCCAACCCGTGACACTGGTGCGCGAGCAATAGAGTTTTATCCGCGCTCTAACGTCTTCCGGGTCAAAAACAGGCTCGACCACTTTTCCGAATGCCGGCATAAGTTTTTCCGAATTTGGCAAAGGATCATTTGGATCCTCACTTTTGCAGATAAAAATACTGTCCATGTACACGACGTCCGTATTAAATTGTTCTGCCATATTATAGAGGAATTCAAGCGCGTTGTTTGTCAATAAATCGTCGTTGTCCACTGCCCAAATATATTTGCCGCAAGAGTGAGCAATGCCCTTATTCGTCGGCGCACCGGGTCCGCCGGAATTTTTTTTCATGTGAGAGAGTTTCAATCGTCCGCCGAACTTTTCCGCATAACTTTCGACAATCGCGACGGAATTATCGGTTGAGCAGTCGTCTACAACAATCACTTCAAAATTCGGGAACGTCTGATTCAAAATGCTTTCAAGCAATGCTCCAATGTATTTCTCCGCGTTGTACATTGGGATAACTACGGAAACTGAAATGGTTGACGGGGGGGGGTGTTATTAATTGGCATAAAAATTTTCCTTTCTAAAGCCGCGTATTCCACATAATCAAAGCATCCTCGCCGTTGTCAAGGTAGTAGCCTTTGCGACGCCCGACACTTTTTAATCCGAAATTTTCGTAGAGTTTAATCGCCGCAATGTTACTCGGACGCACTTCCAAAGTTATCGACGCAACTCCGCGAATTTTGACGGCTTTAATCAGTTCGCCGAAAATCAACGTGCCCAAACCTTGTCCGCGAAATTCGGGTTCAACGGCAATGTGCATGACTTCCGCCTGATTGAAAGAGACCCACGCGCCGGCATATGCAACAATTTTTCCGTCCAATTCGCCGACGACGTATTCGGCAAGCTCGTTGCGAGTTTCACGCCAAAAATCTTCGCGACTCCACGGCATTGCAAAACATTTCGCCTCAAGTGCGGCGATTGATTCTGCGTCGTCTGATGTCAATTTTCTAAAGGTAACGTTCATGATTGCTCCGTTCAAAATTCTCGTGCCATAACCAATGCATCCTCGTCACCGTAAAAATTTTCTATGCGGTCGACAATTTGAAAGCCGAAGTCTTTGTAAAGTTTAATCGCGGTCGTGTTGCTCGGACGAACCTCCAAAATCACGAACGTTGCTCCGCGTTTTATGACAGCCTCAATTAATTTTGTAAGCATGATTCTGCCGATGTCGCGTCCGCGAAAATTAGGATCAACCGACAGCGTTTGAAGTTCAGCCGTGTCCGAATGAATCGCGGCTCCCGCGCAGGCAATGATTCTTCCGTCAAGTTCGGCGACAAAAAATTCACTGCGAGAACTTTTTGCGGCGTAGAAAAAAGCTTCTCGGCTCCAGGCGTCGTGTTCGCCGAAACATAGCAAATCGTGCAAGGCGGCGGCATCAGCGTCGGCAATCGTCAACTTTCGGAAAGTAAGCCGTGTCGTTTCTCCCATAATTCTTCAGCCTCTGCGCGTCGAACGTAAAGCGGCTCCAAATTCATCACGTTATCAAATTTTTTCAAGTCCTGTGCACACAACGCGACACTCGACGCACGCGGCATTCGCAAATTTGTCGGCGCAAGGTGAACGTTCGGCGGCAGAGAAATTTTTATTTTGTGCAACACGTCACCGCAGAGAAAAATTTTTCCGTCGAATTGAGCTGCCTGCGTGATTGCCTCGTCAATCGGTTTGACTTCCAATTTTGACAGCGCGGACGTTTCCTCAAACAGCTGACAATACGCACGATTTTTTTGCGCGTCGATGAGCGGCAAGACTTTTGCTGACGGGAAATTGTAAGCCATTGCCTGCAACGTCGGCACGCCGATAATTTTTGTCTGCCACGCGTAGGAAAGAGCTTTTGCCGTCGCCAAACCGATTCTAAGTCCCGTGAACGAGCCCGGTCCGATTGAAACGGCTATTGCGTCGATTTTCTCGAATGCGCCCGAAACTTTGATGACATCTTCAACTTGCGGCATTAACGTTTCCGAAAAAGATTGCGGCGACTCGCGTAATGATTCCGCCAAAATTTTGCCGTCAAAAATTACCGCAACACTTGCTGCACGCGTCGCGGTCTCGATTGCCAAAATATTCAACGTTCAGCCTCCTTCAATCTCTGCTGACAAAATCCTCAAGTTCGGCGATAAAATCTTCGTGCTCTTCGCCGACGCAGTCAAACGTAATTCGCCGCATGTTTTTGGAGTCTTTGATCCGTTCGATTTTGATGACAACGTAATTTTCCGGCAAGGCGTTCGGAAATTTTTCAGCCCACTCGATAAGAACAATCCCGTCGGGAAAATCGGTGTACTCGTAAAAGCCGATGTCTTCAAGTTCCGTCTCGTTGTGCAGTCTGTAAAGATCGAAATGAACAATCGGGCAAAAACCTTCGTAGACGCTCATCAAGTTGAAAGTCGGGCTTGTGACTTCGCCTTGTACGCCGAGAGTCCGCGCCATCGATTGAACGAACAGAGTTTTGCCCGCGCCCAGTCCGCCTTCCAGACAAATTACCGTGCCTTCGCGCACACGTTGAGCCACTTTTTCCGCCAATTTTACCGTCCCGTATGGAGACTGCGTTATGTGGGTAAACAAAATTTCTTTCACTCCTCCGAAAAATTTTCCGTCCGATTTATTTTAGCCCTTCCCGCGCAGGAAAGGGCAAATTTTTTCAAGTGACAGGCGCAGTTTATCAGACGGCAAAAATTTTTTCAACACGGCGGCAAAATATTTGGGCACTGTGCTATAATGCGCAAGTTAAAAAAAATTTGGAGATGAATGCCTTGAAGGTTGAAGAAATATTTTTCCGCGAGATGTATCATCAAATCTGCCTGCTGACCGGCGCAGGAGTTGTTGACGCGATAAATTTGCGTGACGTGTTCGACTTCCCGCCCGATGAAAAACTTGACGGCTTTTTGACTTATGCTTACATTGACGGCGCGACATTCACGTTTGAAATTTTGGCGGGCGCACGACTTAACGGCGAACGTGTGAAAATTTTTCCCGCGAGTTATAAAAAATCCGTCAAGCTCAAGCGCAGTCAAGTCGACGACGCCGAGCTGAAAATTTTGACCGCAGAATATTCCGTTGCCTTCCGCGATCGAATTCAAATGATTAATGACAGAATTGCCGTTGACGCCGCAAAAGTTGAGACGCGTTTCATAAAAAATCTTGACGACTTCCGACACCCGAATTATCCCGACGATGTTGCCGTTTATTTTTTCAGCGCGAATCACAAGCCCGAACTTTTGTGGGTGCGATGCGTTTCTGTCGACGAAAATATTTTGACGGGCGAACTTCTCAACGAGCCGCGCAGTGATTTAAACGTTCATGCGGGCGACAAAATCAAATTCGGCGTCGCGCAAATCAACGGACAAAATATTTTGATTCACTTGCCAACGGAGGAAAATTCTCTTGCATAAAAGACACGCAATCATAATCGGCGCGGGCCCGGCAGGCTTGACAGCCGCCTATTATCTTTTGAAGTTCACGGACATCAAACCGATTGTTTTGGAAAAAGAATCGTTCGTCGGCGGAATTTCTCGCACGATGAATTTCAACGGCAACCGCATGGACATCGGCGGACACAGATTTTTTTCTAAGAACGCGGAAATACTTTCGCTGTGGAATGAACTTTTGCAACCGCAAGGTGCTCCCGCTCTTGACGACAAAATTTTGAATCGCGAATCGGTTTTGACGGACGGCGGCGCGAATCCCGAAGAAGTCGACGAAGTTTTTTTGAATCGGCGGCGCGTGTCCAGAATTTTTTATCGGCGAAAATTTTTTTCCTACCCGATATCGCTGAACTTTGAAACGATTAAAAATCTCGGACTCGGCGAAATGTTTTCAATCGGCACGAGTTTTATCAAGGCGAAGTTCAATCAGCGTGAAGAGAATACGCTTGAAGATTTCATGGTAAATCGCTTCGGGCAACGGCTCTACGAAACTTTTTTCCGCGACTACACGACAAAAGTTTGGGGACGTTCGCCGCAAGAAATTGGCGCAGATTGGGGCAGTCAACGAATCAAAGGCTTGTCGCTCGGCAAAACGATTCTCGACTTTTTCAAGAAGACTTTCGGCTTTAAAGACGGTGCGGGCGAAACGTCGTTGATTGAAAGATTTTTCTATCCGAAATTCGGTCCCGGTCAGTTGTGGGAAAAATTCGCGTCCGAAATAAAAAATCTCGGCGGCGAAGTTCTCTTCAACACCGATGTTAAAAGTTTTCACGTCGTCAATCAAGTTATCAAATCAGTGACTGTCGAATCGCTTGCAGGCAAATTGACGTTCCCTGCCGATTATTTTCTGTCGAGTATGCCGCTAAGTGAACTCGCCGACGCGCTCGACGACGGCTTGAACTATCGGCAACTGCAAATCGCCAAAGGTCTGCCTTATCGCGACTTCATCACGGTTGGCTTGCTCGTCGACAAACTTTTGCCGGAGAATCACACGAAGATTAAGACGCTCGGAAATATCGTGCCCGATTGTTGGATTTACATTCAAGAACCGTCCGTCAAGCTCGGTCGTCTGCAAATTTTCAACAACTGGTCGCCGTACATGGTCGCAGATCCCGAAAATTCCGTGTGGCTCGGTCTCGAATATTTTTGCAACGAAGGCGACGAACTTTGGCAGATGAGCGACGACGATTTTATAAAATTCGCGGCTGATGAATTGGCGTCAATCGGCGTCATCAATGCGGCTGATGTTCGTCACGGCGTGCGCGTCAAAGTCCCGAAGGCTTATCCCGCGTACTTCGACACCTACGAAAATATTTCCGAACTTCGCGACGCTCTCGACGACATAAAAAATTTGTACTGCATCGGGCGCAACGGTCAGCACCGTTACAACAACATGGATCACAGCATGTTGACGGCAATCGCGGCGGTCTGTGCCATTGTCGGCAAATTCAATAAGTCAGACGTTTGGAAGATTAACGCCGACAAAACTTATCACGAGGGCAAGACGAATGTTTAACCGGCTTTTGCAATGCGTGCAAGTGATTTTGTTGACGGCAAGCATGGTTTGCAGTCAAGCGTTCTTTGAACTGCCCGAAAACGCCGACACGTATTTTGTGATAAATTTAGGGCGATACGTCCTCGAACACGGCATACCGCACATTGATCCGTTCACGGTGCATGAAAATCTTCAGCTCGTCGCGCAACAATGGCTTAGCGGAGTTTTTTTCTGGGAACTTTGGAAAAATTTCGGACTCAACGGCTTGCTTGCAACCGATATGATTTTCGGCGCGATGATGATTTTGATTCATTGGCGGCTGTGTTTATTCGTAAGCGGCAACAAAATTTTATCGTTCGCACTAAGTTTCGTCGTCGGACTTATCATCACGCCTTCGATTGTTCCTCGCCCGCAACTCTTATCGTCGTTGCTTTTGCTGATTGAAGTCTTTTTGCTGGAGAAATTCACTCGCACGAACGACGCGAAATTTTTATTGCCGTTGCCGCTGCTGTCGACGTTGCTTGTCAATCTTCACGCTGCAATTTGGACTTTGTCGCTCGTCTTATGCCTGCCGTTCCTGTTCGTGAAAAATCTTCGTCACGTGAAATTTCTCTGCGCGGCGATGGCGGGAATTTTTATCGGCGGAATGATAAATCCTTACGGGCTCGACGCGATGACTTACGTAACGCGCTCTTACGGCGTCAGCATAATCAATCAACGCGTCGCGGAAATGTTTTCGCCGACAGCTCACAATATACACGGTAAAATTTTTTTCCTTGCCGAAGCGTTGATAATTTTCTCGTTCGCGAAATTCAAAGTCCCGTGGCGTTACGTCTTCTTGAGCGGCGGAATAACTTTCATGGCGTTAATGCACACTCGCAACGAAATTTTGTTTTATCTAATCGCGACGTTTCCCGTGGCTTATGTTTGGAAAAATTTCACGCCGCCGAAATTTTTATCGGAAGACGGAGAATTGTTGCCGACGTTTTTTCTGCTCGTCATGGTCAACACAATGGCAATCGTCTCGACGCTCAACGACGGTCTCGAAAAATTTTCCGCGCCGCTGGAAATGCTGTTCTTCGCCGCAACAATCTTCGCGCTGTACAATTTGCTCGTCGTGCGTGCCGAAGGTCGAATTCTTCACCCGAAGATATTGCCGCGAAAAATTTTGTCGCTCGCAGTCACAGGTTTAATCGTCAGCGGAATTTTTTTCACGACGCTCAAGGAAACACACGTTGACGAAACTTTCACCGCCGCGATAAAATTTATCCTGCGCAGTGAACGTCCCGAAAACATTTCGCTCTACGTCAATCAAGGCATCGGCGGAATGGCGGGCATGTTCGGCGTTAAATATTACATTGATTCGCGCTCGGAAGTTTTTCTTCGCGCCAATAACGGGCAGAAAGATATTCTCAATGAATACGTCGACTTCATGACCGGCAAGCTCAACTACCGCGAATTTTTCAGCCGCTACGACTTCACGCACATCATCATCAGCAACAACGAGCCGTTCATTTTCGACGCGCTGTCGAATGATAAAAATTTCCGCGTGATTTACGAGAGCGAACGCGTTGACGGTTATAACGTCGTTCGTTGCAAAATTTTTACTCGCAAGGAGTCTCGTCAATGAAAAAAATTTTTCTCGCCGCGATAATTTTTCTGACCGTGGCGAATGTCGTTCATGCCGCGCCGCAAAAATCTTGGTCGCCGGAATTGAGAATCGGTCTTCAAAGCGGCGTCAAACAAATTGAACTGGAATTTTCCGCGCCATGCATTATAATAGACGCATCAACCGGCAGAGTTATCGGCAAAGTTCCCGCCGAAAAAATTCTTCGCGTCGACTTGAAAGATTTTGATTTCAACGCGCTGGAATTTCGCCCTAAAGAAATTTTTCTTCAAGACCTGCAAACGACAATCAACGGCAAAAAATATTTCGGCGGCGTGCGATTGAACAAAGTCAACGGTGCGCTCAACGTGATAAATCTCGTGCCGCTCGAAGAATATCTGCGCGGTGTCGTGTCAAAAGAAATGTCGCCGTCATTTCCGATTGAAGCGTTGAAAGCTCAAACGGTCGCGGCGCGTTCCTTCGCAATGAAAAATCGCAAACGTCACGATAACGAAGGATTTGACCTTTGCTCGACGACGCACTGTCAAGTTTACGACGGGCTTGCCGATTACGATTCGATTGACTGCGCCGTTGACGACACTCGCGGAGAAATTCTGATGTTTCGCGGGAAAATTGCCGACGCGAATTTTCACACCGATTCAGGCGGAATGACCGAAGACGTTGCGGAAGTTTGGGGCAGAGCCACGCCGTATCTTGTCGCCGTCAAAGAAATGTTCGAGATTGTCGAGCCGTGGAATGTCAAAGTCACCGTCAAAGATTTTTCGTCACGTTTCGGCGAAATCGGCAAGTTGAAGTCTGTCACGTTGAGTCCGTTGACGATTGGCAAGGCGACTGTCGACAGGAGCATTTCAGGACGCGTCAAGTCCGCGCAGATTGTCGGCACGAAAAAAATTGTGACGGTCACGGGCAGCGATTTGCGACGGAAATTTTCCTTGCCGAGCACGCTGTTTGACATTCAACTTGACGGCGATAAAGTCATCTTCACGGGCTACGGTCACGGTCACGGCGTAGGGATGTCGCAAGTCGGCGCGAAGTCTTACGCTAACGACGGCTGGACTTACGAAAAAATTTTGGCGCATTATTATCGCGGCGCAGAGCTTAAGAAAGTTTATTGACGTTTAGAAAGGAGCGGTTATCATGAAAATCACAATCGGCAGCGATCACGGCGCAGTTGACCTTAAAGAGGCTGTCAAAAAAGTTTTGGCGGAATTCGACGGCGTGGAAGTCAAAGACGTTGGCACATTCGGCACGGAAGCGGTTGACTATCCCGACATCGCCGAAAAAGTTTGCGCGGACGTTGTAAGCGGTGCGGCTGATCGCGGTATCGTCCTTTGCGGCACGGGCATCGGCATTTCGATGGCGGCGAACAAAATTCACGGCATACGTTGCGCACTTTGTCATGACGATTACACCGCGCAGATGAGTCGCGAGCACAACGATGCGAATGTTTTGGCAATGGGCGGACGTGTTCTCGGATTCGGTGTTGCCGGCAAAATTGTTCGCGTATGGTTGAAATCGGAATTTGAAGGCGGTCGTCATGCTCGACGCGTCAACAAAATCATGGCTCTTGAAAACAAATAAACATTAGCGATTGTCCAAACGAAAAAGCCTCGCTCCGCAGTGGAACGAGGTCTTTTTTTATTTGCTGATTCGCGAACGCAACCACGTCAGAAATTCTTCGGCGGACATTTTGCTTGCCGCAACTTTCATCGTGACGGAGACGCGCTCGGCTTGCGAACAATTCAACTCGATGCCGTAAAGCATAAGATACAATTCTGTAGCGTGCAGTGCGACACGTTTGTTGCCGTCAATGAAGCCGTGATTTTTGACTAAGCCGTAGAACAATCGCGCCGCTCGCTCTTCAACAGACGGATACAAAAATTTTCCGCCGAAAGTCTGAAACGGTGCATTGACCGCCGATTCAATCAATCGCAAGTCTCGAATGCCCGTTGCCTTTTCAAGCCGCTCATGGAACGTCAGAATATCGCTCATTAGAAACCGAATCAAATCTTGCCAACTCCTCATAAGCCTCGCGATTTTGTTCAAGCAAGAAATTACTCAGTCGTTCCATTTCAGCTTTCAGTTCGGGAGAATTTTCGCTCGTCAAAATTTCGTCGTCCATCAAAGGTGCGGACCTGCAGCGACGAGAGCTTTACCGGCAGCATTGTATTCGTATTTCTTGAAGTTCTTGATGAAACGGCTCGCCAAATCTTCAGCACGACGATCCCATTCGGTCGGGTCAGCGTAAGTGTTGCGCGGGTCGAGAATGTTGGTTGCGACGCCTTCGAGTTCGGTCGGGACTTCCAGGTCGAAGATAGCGATTTTCTTGGTCGGAGCATTTTTAATCGCGCCGCCGAGAATTGCGTCGATGATGCCGCGAGTGTCTTTGATTGAAATGCGTTTGCCCGTGCCGTTCCAGCCGGTGTTGACGAGATAAGCCTTCGCGCCGGATTTTTCCATGCGTTTAACGAGTTCTTCAGCGTATTTGGTCGGATGAAGTTCAAGGAACGCTTGACCGAAACACGCGCTGAAAGTCGGAGTCGGCTCGGTGATACCGCGTTCAGTGCCCGCCAATTTCGCCGTGAAACCGCTCAAGAAATAATATTTGCACTGTTCGCTTGTAAGAATCGAAACGGGCGGCAATACACCGAATGCATCTGCGCTGAGGAAAATGACAGACTGCGCCGCCGGGCCGTGACTGTCGGGACGCACGATATTTTTGATGTGATAAATCGGATAGCTGACGCGAGTATTTTCCGTGACGGATTTGTCTGCGAAGTCAATCTTGCCGTCCTTGTCAACGGTGACATTCTCAAGCAGTGCGTCGCGGCGAATTGCGTTGTAAATATCGGGCTCGGATTCTTTGTCAAGGTTGATGACTTTTGCATAGCAGCCGCCCTCAAAGTTGAACACGCCGGTATCGTCCCAACCGTGCTCGTCGTCGCCGATAAGCAAGCGTTTCGGGTCGGTTGAAAGAGTCGTTTTGCCCGTGCCGCTAAGTCCGAAGAATATCGCGGTGTTCTCGCCGTTCATGTCGGTGTTGGCGGAGCAGTGCATTGCCGCTATTCCTTTAAGTGGCATAAAGAAATTTTGTACCGAGAACATGCCTTTTTTCATCTCGCCGCCATACCAGGTGTTTATGATAACGGCTTCTTTATGCGTTAAATTGAATACTACGGCTGTGTCGGAATTGAGACCGAGTTCCTTGTAGTTCTCGACTTTGGCTTTGGAGGCGTTGTAGACGACAAAATCCGGTTCTTGATCGAATTCTTCTTGATTCTTCGGACGAATGAACATGTTCGTGACGAAATGCGCCTGCCAAGCAACTTCAAGCAAAAATCTGACCTTCATGCGGGTATCTTTGTGCGTGCCGCAGAAGCCGTCGACGACGAAGAGACGTTTGCCGCTAAGCTCATCAACGGCAATTTTCTTGAGGACGTTCCAAGTTTCGACAGAACAAGGTTTGTTATCGTTCGGGAACTCCGGAGTTGTCCACCACACAGAGCTTTCCTGACCTTCTTTGGTGAAGTCGTCGTAAACTAAATACTTGTCTTTGGGCGAACGTCCAGTATATATACCAGTTCGGACGTTCACGGCGCCGAGTTCCGTCACTTGTCCGACGTCGTAGCCGGTGAGGTCAGGACGAGTTTCCTCGTTGAACAAAATTTCGTAAGAGGGGTTGTAGAGAACTTCTTTAACATCGGTGATACCATACTTTTCGAGATTCATTTGTGGCATAATTTTTAACCTCCGTAAACTCTATGTTGACTGCTTAGCCGATAATAAACTTTTGCGCAGTGATTGTCAAACAGAAAAGCCCGCGCCGACTGTCAGCACAGGCAAAAAAAATTTGATTCGCGTCCGATTATGTGTTAAAGTGTAGTTGTAAACATTCACTAAACACGCGGATACGCAAATCAAAGTTTCTTCGTTGATTGTAAGCGTTCCCGCGTGTAATGTCAAATCACAAAGGAGCGATTTATCGTGACAGTCGACGAAGCGAAAGAAATATTGGTAACAGCAAAGCTTGGCTTAACGGTACGTAAGGCTTTAAAGGTTTTATTGCCAGACTTGGATTTTCAAAATTTGCCGAGTAACGATCTCCCCAATGAAATCTGGCGCGACATTAAAAATTATGATGGGAAATATCAAGTAAGTAATTTCGCTCGTGTTAAGTCGTTTCACAAAGGTGACGTTAGAATTCTCAAGCCAGAGACAGTAAAAGGTTATCTGCGTATTGGTCTTTATAAAAATGGCAGAACCAAAAATTATTTTGTACACGCCCTCGTCGCACAAGCTTTCATTCCAAATCCTGCAAACAAACCTTTTGTAAATCACATCGACGGCAATAAACTCAACAATAATGTTTCAAATTTGGAATGGGTAACAGCAAGTGAAAATCAACAACATGCTCTCAGATTAGGTTTGCAGAAAAGTGGTTGTGAATGTCATAATGCAAAGCTTACAGAATTACAAGTTCGCGAAATTCGTCGTTATTGTGTGCCCGGCAATTTAGAACTGGGCTTTACAGCATTTGCCCAAAAATTTAACGTGAACATCAGTACAATCAGTGACGCTTATCATCGCGAAACTTACAAGAACGTTGATTGATGAAGTGCGCGGACGTGCAGAAATTGAAGGACGGCAAATAAAAAGGCGGAGGCTTTAAAACCTCCGTCCTGCTCGTTAGGAAACGATTTTATTTCTGCATATCTCACCTTCCCTGTGCGCGTGTTTGGTGGACACCGCAAATTATTTGTTTGTCGGAGCAGATGCGGGGACATCCTTTCCGACGCTGTGGCGGATCCTATTAGGATCAACGGGAATTATATTTGAAGACCATTAGAAGATGCTTAGAACGAAATTAATTTTCTTCCGAAGAATCTCCATAACCCGTGCAATAACTGTAGCAGAAAAATTTTTCCTTTGCAAGTCACCGCTCAAAAATTTTTGTGCGCGGCGAAAAAATATTGTATTCAAGGCGGCGCAAGTCTTGAAAATATATTGCGCGGCTAATATAATATGCGGCGGTTATTAAGACTGGAAAGGATGAATTTAAGTGTCAAACGTCGACCAGGAGGCACTCGCTCTGCACAAAATCAATCGCGGCAAACTCGAAGTCAAGAGCAAAGTTCCACTCACCACGGCTTATGATTTAACTCTCGCATACACGCCGGGCGTCGCCGCACCTTGTCTGGAGATTAAAGACGATCCCGATAAAATTTACGACTACACCAATCGCGGCAACCTTGTCGCTGTCGTCACGAACGGCACGGCTGTCCTCGGTTTGGGCGATATTGGCGCGGGCGCAGGTCTGCCCGTCATGGAAGGCAAATCGATTCTGTTCAAAGGTTTTGCCGGCGTCGATGCAATTCCAATTTGCCTCAACACAAAAAGCGTTCCCGAAATCGTCAAGGCGATTCAGCTTATGGCTCCGACTTTCGGCGGCATAAATCTTGAAGACATCAAGGCACCCGAATGTTTCGACATTGAACAGGCGTTGAAAGACAGCGTCGATATTCCCGTTTTTCACGACGATCAACACGGCACGGCGATTGTCGTTGCGGCGGCATTGATTAACGCGCTCCGTCTTGTCGGCAAAAAATTCGAAGACATTAAAGTTGTCGTCAACGGCGCGGGTGCGGCAGGTATGGCGATAACGTATCTGATTCAAAAGATGGGAGCGAAAAACGTTTTGCTCTGCGATTCGACGGGTGCGATTTACGAAGGGCGCGGCAAAGGCATGAACCCTTACAAAGACCAAATCGCCGAAGTCACGAACTTTGACAAGGAAGCCGGGCAGCTCGTCGACGTGATTCACGGTGCGGACGTTTTTATCGGCGTGTCGAAGGCTAAACTTCTCACTCCCGAAATGGTCAAGATGATGAATAAGGACGCGATTATTCTTGCAATGGCGAATCCCACGCCCGAAATTATGCCCGACCTTGCAAAGTCTGCAGGTGCTCGCGTCGTCGCAACGGGTCGCAGTGATTTTCCCAATCAAGTCAACAATCTGCTTGCATTCCCCGGAATTTTTCGCGGAGCTTTGGACGTTCGCGCAACCGACGTCAACGAAGAGATGAAAATTGCGGCGGCTTATGCCATTGCATCGCTTATCAGTGCGGACGAACTCGACGAAGAACACGTTATCACCACGCCTTTTGATGAACGTGTCGCGCCGACGGTTGCAGCAGCCGTTGCCAAAGCCGCGCAGGATTCGGGCGTCGCACGCAACATGAAAATCACTCCCGAAGAAGTCGCTCAACATACACGTGAACTTTTAAAAGCAATGCGCAATGTTTAACTCCTAACAGATAAAAGTGCTCGTCGTCTAGTTGGATAAGATACAAGTCTCCGACACTTGAGATCGCGGGTTCAAGTCCCGCCGAGCACACCAACTAAAAAAAATTCAGCGGTTCCGAGAAATTTCGGAGCCGCTTTAAATTTTTAATTGTTCCGTGCAATGTTTTTGTAAATCTTTCCGCTGATTATACCGTGAATTGTCGCAGGATGAACATTAAATTTCTTTGCAAGAGCGGTGCAACCAAATTTGCTGTCGCCTTTTTTGTAAAGCCGCAGAACTTCTTGCGCCTGTTCGGCAGTTAATTTTGCACAAGGACGCGACAGTTCAAATATCTGCAGAGCCTTAGCGAAAACTTGACGGAAGCTTCCGCTAAAAATTTTCGCGTCAAAAAAAAATCCCGCCCGAAGTTCCGAGCGAGGTCTATAGAAATTTCATACGCTTGCTTATTTAATTTCGACAGTCGCGCCGACTTCTTCGAGTTTAGCTTTGATAGCTTCGGCGTCGGCTTTGGAAACTTTTTCTTTGACGGGAGCGGGTGCGCCGTCGACGAGAGCTTTAGCTTCTTTGAGACCGAGCCCGGTGATTTCGCGGACGACTTTGATGACGTTGATCTTCTTGTCGCCGACAGATGCGAGCACTGCGTCGAATTCGGTTTTCTCTTCTTCTTCAGCCGCTGCCGCCGCAGGAGCCGCCGCCGCAACTGCTACGGGAGCCGCCGCCGATACGCCGAAACGTTCTTCCATGGCTTTGACGAGTTCGCTAAGTTCGAGCACCGTCATGCTTTCGATAGCCTGCATAATTTCTTCTTTAGTCATTTTATTTCAGCCTCCAATTTCTAAACAAAAACTTCACGATTAAGCCGCAGATTTTTCTTTCTTCTCGCGAATGGCATCGACGACGCCGACGAAATTGCGAATGATACCCGACAGGACGCCGACGCAGTTTGCAATCGGAGCGTTCATGCTGCCCAAAAGTTTGGCAACGAGTTCTTCGCGGCTCGGCAAATTCGCCAGAGCTTTGACGCCCTTATCGTCGATAACTTTGCCTTCGACCATGCCGACTTTGATTGTAAGAATGCCGGGATCTTCAAGCTTGTTTTTCTTCATGAAGTCGCAGATAACTTTTGCCGGAGCAACCGCGTCTTCCGTGGAGAATGCCATAGCCGTGGTGCCTTCAAGGTGCGAATCGAGTCCTTCGATGCCTGCCTGCTTAGCCGCGATACGGAGCATTGTATTTTTGACGACTTTATATTGAACGCCTGCCGCGCGAAGTTCACGGCGCAGTTGAGTATCGGTTGCCACGTTGAGACCGCGATAGCTTGTCAAAACGAGACCTTTAGCCGAAGTCAACCAACCTTTAATTTCGGCGACGACAGCCTCTTTTTTGGGCGTGACCTTGCTTGTAACTGCCATAAATTTTCACCTCCTTAAGTCTGATGAAAAAGTCCTTCGACCGCGCAGACCGAAGGAACTTTTAATCGCAAAGTTGCATTCGACCTGAGCAAGCACTTTAATCGGCGTGCCGAACTTGCCTTCTGCGGTCTGAAATATTCAGTTGAATCAGATTTGAACCGGGACGCCGGGACCCATTGCCGCCGCCAAAGTGACGGACTTGATGTATTGCCCTTTAGCCGCCGCCGGTTTGACGCGAATCAAGGTGTCAATCAACGCCTGATAATTTTCGCGGAGCTTGTTGTCCTCGAAAGACTTCTTGCCAATCGGGCAGTGAATGTTGCCTTGTTTATCGGTGCGGTATTCAATTTTACCTGCCTTTTGTTCGCCGACAGCTTTGGCAATGTCGGGCGTAACGGTGCCGAGTTTCGGGTTAGGCATCAAACCGCGCGGACCCAAAAGTTTGCCGAGACGACCGATAACGCGCATCATGTCAGGTGTCGCGACTGCAACATCGAAATCAAACCAGCCGCCTTGAATTTTTGCGACCAAATCATCCGAGCCGACGTAGTCTGCGCCCGCCGCTTGAGCCTCTTGAGCTTTTTCTCCGACTGCGAACACCAGAACGCGTTTAGTTTTGCCGATGCCGTGCGGCAGAACCATTGCGCCGCGAATTTGTTGATCAGCGTATTTCGGATCGACGCCAAGACGGACGTGCAATTCAATAGTCTCGTCGAATTTTGCAGTAGCGGTTTTCTTCACGAGTGCGACAGCCTCATCAGCGGAATAAAATTTTCCTGCCTCGACGAGTGCTTGAGCCTCGCGGAATCTTTTGCTTTGCTTTGCCATTAAAATTTCCTCCTGCGGTACAAACGATTAACTCTCCCGCGTCGTGTGATTAAGCGACAATTTCAATGCCCATAGAGCGAGCCGTGCCTTCAATCATGCGTGTTGCAGCCTCGATTGACGCCGCGTTAAGGTCTTTCATTTTGAGTTCGGCAATCTCTTGAGCTTTGGCGCGCGGAAGTTTGGCGACTTTGTTTTTGTTCGGTTCGCCCGACGCTTTTTCGATGCCTGCCGCCTTTTTGAGCAAAACAGCTGCGGGCGGAGTTTTGGTGATGAAAGTAAACGAGCGATCTTCATAAACGGAAATTTCGACAGGGATAATCAAGCCTGCCTGTTGAGCCGTGCGGTCGTTGAACTCTTTGACAAACGCCATGATGTTGACGCCTGCTTGACCGAGTGCCGGGCCTACCGGCGGCGCGGGAGTAGCTTTACCTGCGGGAACTTGCAATTTGACGACTTTGGTAACCTTCTTTGCCATGAGTGCACCTCCTTTCAGTGGTGACTAAATTTTTTCAACCTGACTGACATCCAAATCGACGGGCATATTTTCAACGAGAACTCTAAGCCGCTGTTTAGCCGCGTCAATGCTTTTGACAGTCGCGAGTCGATTTTCAAAGATGCCGGCGATGATTCGGACGTTGTCGTTGATTTTAAAGCCGAGTGTGTTATCATCGGCGCGCCCGTCAACAAGTTCAGTCAAGATTCGTTTAGCCTCTTCTTCGGTAAGCGGAACAGGATCTTTTTCGGAACCGACAAAGCCCGTGACGCCTTGAGTATTTCGCACGACGAACCAGGAATTGTTGTTGACAATCATATCGACAAGGACATAGCCGGGAAAAACTTTTTTTTGCACGATGCGACGTCTGCCGTCCTTGAATTCGGATTCGTCACGCATTGGCACGATAACATTAAAAATCACGTCTTCGAGACCCTGCGCGGCGATTTTGCTGTCAAGGGTGGCTTTAACTCTCTTTTCGTAGCCCGAAAAGGTGTGCACGACATACCACGCACGGTCGGAGATTCGTTCCGATTCGGCAACTTTCTTTTCCATGGCAATTTCCTTTCAGCCGAGGATAATGCGAAAAAGTTTTGCAAAGGCGGTATCGCAAATCCAAATCAGCACGCAGACGATAACCACAGCCAAACCGACGACGCCGGTATAGGAGACAAGCTCCTTGTTGGTCGGCCACGAAACTTTTTTGAGTTCGGCGCGCACTTCGCGAATGAATTGGAAGACGCCCTTTTTCTCAACTTTCTGCTCCGACAATTCTCTCACACTCCGTTTTACTACTTAGTCTCTTTGTGAGTGGTGTGTTTCTTGCAGAATTTACAATACTTTTTCAGCTCAATGCGATCTGGAGTATTCTTTTTGTTTTTGTTCGTCCTGTAGTTGCGATTTTTGCATTCGGTGCAGGACAAGGTTATGTTCGTCCTCATGGCGCGACCTCCTTAATTAATTTAATAAGCCCCTCTGCAGGGGCATTGATCTCAAGTGGTGGCGGCACACGGATTTGAACCGCGGACACAGCGCTAGCCAACTGAGCTATGCCGCCTGGAGCTGATGACCGGGATTGAACCGGTGACCTTATCCTTACCAAGGATACGCTCTGCCGACTGAGCTACATCAGCATTGGTTGCGGGGATAGGACTTGAACCTATGACCTTCGGGTTATGAGCCCGACGAGCTACCGACTGCTCCACCCCGCGGCTCTTGTCATGAACGCTTTGTCCATAACAGGGCGCATGATATCACACCGTTTTAAATCTGTCAATAAAAAGTTTCGGCGACTTGAATGTACCTAAAGCGCGTTTCATTTTTTGTTGCGGCAAGACTTGTTCGTCTGCTAAAATATTCATAGGAGGCGATTTCATGGCTGGCAACAGAAATTTAAATTCGGCGGCGCGTGCGAAGAAGGATAAATTCTACACGCAACTTGAGGACATCGAGAACGAACTTAGATGGTATCGAGAATTTTTCATCGGCAAAACGATTTTCTGTAACTGCGATGATCCATTCGAGAGCAATTTTTTTAAGTACTTCGCGGCGAAATTTAACGACCTTGAGCTGAAAAAACTCATCACGACGAGCTACGCCGATTCGCCGATTGCCGGGCTTGAGATAAATCTTTTTCCCGACGGCAAGACCGCGTACATGACGGAAGTAACCGAATTGCGCGATTGGACAGGAGACGGACGCGAATCGATTTACGATGTTGAATATGCCATCAAGCACGGCATTTATAAAACGCAACCGCTTATCGGCGACATGAACTATTGCGCAGGAGATTTCCGCTCAAAAGAATGTGTTGAACTGCTCAATCAAGCTGATGTTGTCGTGACGAATCCGCCGTTCAGTGTCTTTCGTGAGTTTGTCGCCATGATGATTGAACACGATAAAAAATTTATCATAATCGGTAACGTGAACGCCATAACCTACAAAGAAATTTTCCCGCTCATCATG
>CAJOHG010000034.1:43966-56882 GCA_905234395.1 uncultured Selenomonadaceae bacterium | reverse complement strand
TCCTTGCCAAAAAATTTTCGCTGTGATAAATTGGCGGAAAACTTTTGGGAGATGGCGATGCATGAAAAAATTTTTGTCAACGTTTTGTTTAATAGGTCTGCTCTCAAGCGGCATTGCGAGTGCCGAGGAAGTTTCCGATTCGCAACAGGTTGCCGAGCCCGCGAAAGTTGCTTCAGTCGACGACGTGACCTTTGACGACGCCAACGAGATTCAACTGGAATATCTTTTGGGCAATTCGTTCAATCAACGCCACGTCAACAATTACAACGTCCACTATTTCGAGAAAGTCACCGATAACGGCGTCATCAGCTATTGGCGCGGCTTGACGTTCACGCGAGCGGTCGGCTACACAAATCCCAAAAAAGATGGCGGCGTTCACCACGACAGCAACGGCGTAGGTCTGGGAGCGGCATTTATGTTGCGCTACGATAAAAAAATTTCCGGCAAATTGCACGCGGGCGCAGACGTTACGGGCTCTTTCATGCTCTACAATAAAGCTCATCCTTATGACGGTCGCGGCTACGGTTTTTTATGGCGATTGGGTCCGCGTTTGACGTGGCAATTCCGCGAGCAAGATTCAATCAGTCTCGGCTATTCAATCAGCCATTTTTCCAACGGTATGCGCAAACACAATCCCGGCTACAACACGCTCGGCTTTTCAATCGGCTACACACACAACTTTTAAATTCCAAACAACGCGTCGGCGAATTCTTTGGCGTTGAACGGTCGCAAATCGTCAAGACGTTCACCGACACCAACCCATTTGACGGGAATGTTAAGCTGCTCTTTTATGCCGATAATCATGCCGCCCTTGGCAGTGCCGTCAAGTTTCGTCAAGACAATGCCCGTTATACCCGCCGTCTGCGAAAATAATTCCGCCTGCCGCAATGCATTTTGACCGGTCGTCGCGTCGAGGACAAGTAAGACTTCGTGCGGCGCACCGTGAATGCCTTTGCCGAGTATGCGGTTTATTTTTTTGAGCTCTTCCATAAGATTAAACTTGTTCTGCAAACGTCCTGCGGTGTCGACAAGCAACACGTCGATATTCTGCGCGAGTGCTGACCTTGCCGCGTCGAGAGCAACACTTGACGGATTGGAGCCTTCGGAATGTTTGATAAACGCCGCGCCGGTACGCTGAGCCCAAATTTCCAACTGATCAATCGCTCCTGCACGAAAAGTATCGGCCGCCGCCATCATCACAGATTTTCCGCGAGATTTGTAATAAGCCGCAAGCTTGCCGATAGTCGTCGTCTTGCCCGCACCGTTGACGCCAATCATCAGAATCACACGCGGCGGGATAACATAATCGTCGGAGCCTTCTTCTTCGGAAAGAATTTCGCGAATTTGATTTGCCAAAAAATTTTTCACGTCGGCGGGCGAATTTATTTCGGCACGACGAACGCCTTTGCGCAGTCCGCTGATAAGTTTTTCGGTCGTCGCCATTCCAACGTCGGAAGTTATCAAAGTTTCTTCCAGCTCGTCCAAAAGTTCGTCGTCGATTTTGGTTGAGCCGTGAAGAATTTCGTCAATCTTGTCGATGAATTTTTCGCGAGTCTTGGTCAAGCCCGCTTTGAGTCTGTCAAAGAATCCCATGTTAAGACCTCCTTGCGATTATTTTAGCAGATAGTTATTCATTACCGCAACAAAAAACGTCGTTCAGTTTAAAAAGCCGAACGACCGTTTCAATAGTTAGCAATGAGCAGTTAGCAGGTAGCAGTTTAATTGCTCATTACTCATTTCTAATTGCTAATTGTTTTTGACGAGCTGAACGATTTTTTCCGCGCCGCCTTCCATAGTTTCAGCCATGATGACGTTGGCGATTGGAGATTCTTTGAGAATTTCTCTGCCGCGTTCGACGTTTGTACCTTCCAATCTGACGACAACGGGCACGGGCAACGATTTGCCGTCGGGCGAGATGATTTTTGCCGCGTCAACGATGCCTTGAGCAACGAGATCGCATTTGTTTATGCCGCCGAAAATGTTGACGAAAATTCCTTTAGCCTGTCCGCCGTCGAGCATGATTTTAAACGCCTCGGCAATTTTTTCGGGCGTGGAGTCGCCGCCAACGTCGAGGAAGTTCGCAGGTTCGCCGCCGAAGTGTTTCAAGATGTCGACAGTCGCCATTGCAAGTCCCGCGCCATTGACCATGCAAGCCACGTCGCCGCCGAGATTGACGTAATTCAAGCCGAGTTTCGCCGCGTGAAGTTCTTTTGGATCTTCTTCGGTCTCGTCGCGCATTGATTCAACGTCGGGATGACGATAAAGCGCACTGTCGTCGAAATTCAACTTGGCGTCGAGGGCGATAATGTCGTTCTCTTCCGTCAAGACAAGCGGATTAATTTCGGCAAGCGAGCAGTCTTTCTTCACGAAGGCGCGATGAAGATTAATCATCAACTTTGTAACCTTGCGAATGACTTCCTTGGGAAAATTCATTTTGTAAGCCATGCGCGTCGCTTGAAACGGTGCGAGACCTATCGCCGGGTCAATGTACTCTTTGAAAATTTTTTCGGGCGTTTCAGCAGCAACTTTCTCAATTTCAACGCCGCCTTCTTCCGAGCCCATCATCACGACGCAAGCACCTTTCCTGTCGCCGACGAAACTCAAGTAGTATTCCTTTTTGATGTTCGAGCCTGCCTCAATCAGCAGACGTTTGACGACTTTGCCTTCGGGCCCGGTCTGATGAGTGATGAGAGTTTTGCCCAAAAGTTCTTCCGCGTATTGTCGGACTTCATTCAAGTTGCGAGCGAGTTTGACGCCGCCGGCTTTACCGCGACCGCCTGCATGAATTTGCGCCTTGACAACGGTAACATCCGCGCCGAGAGTTTGAGCCTGTTTGACAGCTTCCTCGACCGTGAATGCCGCACCGCCGTCGGGCACGTTGACGCCGTAGCCGCGCAGAATCGCCTTGCTCTGGTATTCGTGGATATTCAAATTATCGCCTCCATTTTAGCTTTAAGCTGTAAGCTGTAAGCTTTAAGGAAAAAACCTAAAAGCTCAAAGCTAAAAGCTCAAAGCTCTAAGCTCATTTGCGGTTTTTAATCATGTAAACGGTCTGCGCCGTGAGTTTGCCGTCCGCCGCGTTTGAGCCGCTCGTTTTGATTGCAAAGCCGCCGTCAACAGGTTCAGCTTGAATCGCGTTTTGCGTGGCGTAAATGATGAATTCGACACTTGCCGCGTCGCAGAAAAGATTAGCCGCATTTTTCAAGCCGGCTTCAAGATAATCAATCGGGCAACCGGGATCGTAGCCGAACATTCCGACTTCCATCATCACTTCGGCAGGTTCGGTGACGGGATAATTTTTCGCGCCGTCAATTTTTTCCCACGCCGCACCTTTTTGACACGCCCGGAAGTCGATTTCGGGCAAGGCGTCCGCGCTGAAAACAAGTTGCGTTGAAATGTCGTCAATGCCCGTCGCCTCGTAACGAATACTGATCTCGTTGTCGTTTGACAGGCTGTAAATAATCGTCGCGGATTTTTCGCCGATTTGCGCCGTGAATTTGACGCCCTCGAAAAGTTTTTCGGCTTGCCAGGCAATGTTTGCAAAATCGTTGCCGCCGTCGACAGTGACCGTTGACGCGTCGTCTTTGAGCAGGAAAAGATTCTTGAAATTTTTGTCGCGAAAACGCATCGATACCACGCGTGCGCCGTCGCTCGTGACTTTGAGCTCGTTGCCCTTGGTGTTGCGAATCGTCCAAACGGAACCTTCTTGTTTGATTGACGCCATGAAAATCGCTCCTTCCACGTGAAAAAAATTACCTCGGCTGCAGATTGTGTTTATCCAAAAATTTTTCGTAATCGGGCATCGGCAACGGACGCGAGAAATAATAACCTTGAATCGCCACTTCGCCCAAGCTTGCCACGTATTTGCACTGCTTTTCAGTTTCAACGCCTTCAACGACGACGCCCATGCCCAATGCCTCCGCAAGTTGAACGACGAATTTCAAAATCAGTGCCACGCGCTCCGATTTTTCAAGCTCGCGAATGAACGCCATATCGACTTTGATTGTTTCAAGCGGCATATCTTTGAGCATGTTCAGCGACGAATAGCCGGAGCCGAAGTCGTCCATTAACACGGAAAAGCCCAGCCCTTTGAACGTGGAGATCATGTCCAAGAGTTGAACTTGATTGTCGGTATACGCGCTCTCCGTCACTTCCAATTTCAGCATCCACGGTTCCAATTCATACTTCGCCAAAAGCATTGAAAGAAATTCGGGCAGGTCTAAGCTGTAGAAATTCAAGCGCGACAAATTCACGGAGATTGGGACGATTTGTTTGCCTTCGTCGAGGCGTTTGCGCTGAAAACGACACGCTTCTTCCCACACGAAACGATCCAGTCGCACAATAAAACCATTTTTTTCGCAGACGGGAATGAATTTGCCGGGCGAGACCATGCCGTGAACGGGATGAAACCATCGCACGAGAGCTTCGGCACTTACGATAACATTTTTGCGCGGGTCGAAAATCGGTTGCAGAAAAATGGTGAATTGTCGTTCGCGCAAGGCAATTTCCAGATTGTTGGTCATCAGCAGTTCCTGAATCAATTTGTCGCGCATTTCTTCATCGTAATAAGCGTAGCGCGTCAAATAACTGCCTTTGATTCGATTGAGAGCCATGCCTGCACGGTCGCACATTTGATCGACGGGCAAATCGCGCTTGTCAACGATGTAAATGCCTGCGAAGAACGGAATGTTGTGGCTTATGTGCAAATCTTGAATTCGCTTGTCCAAATCCTTGATAATCTGCTCAATTCGGAGTTCTTCGCTTGGAATGCAAATGATAAAATGGTCGGCACTTGCACGACAACATAACGTCGTTCGCGGATTCAACGTCTCCTTGAAATATTCCGCCGCCGATTGCAGAATCAAATTGCCGGTGTCCATGTGAAATAAATCGTTTATGATTTTGAAACAGCTTATATCCATGCAAACGATGCAATAGCCGACATCATAGCGCGCGCCCAAAAGCGTAGTTGCTTCTCTCAAAAAAGCCTCGCGGTTATAAAGTCCCGTCAACTCATCAAATTTACTGCCTACTGTCGGCAAAATTCCTTCAGCTTTCAAACCGATTCGCCTCCTCTTAAGCCTCGTTAATCAAATTAAATTGCAAACCTATTCCACGCAAAAAAGTAAATCCCTGCCGAAATGCGCGGGAATAAAAATTTCACGGCAAGCAAGAAGAAATTTGGCGGTCGAATTTGTCAAAGCAAGCGATTTATAGTACATTTGTACAGAAGGAGTGATTTAAATGCGCGTGGTAATTGTCGGGGCGGGCAAACTCGGTTACACAATCGCCGAACTTTTGAGCAATGAACAGATGGAAGTCACCGTTATCGACCACGAGGAAGAACAATTAACCGCCGTGAAAAATAATTTGGACGTGTTGACGATAACCGCCAACGGTGCGAGCCCGATAACGATGGACGATCCCGATGTCAACGGCGCAGATGTTTTTATTGCGGTCACGGGCACCGACGAGGTCAACATGGTCGCCTGCATTCTTGCCAAAAAGCACGGCATTAAACACACGATAGCCCGCATTCGCGACATGCAGTTTATCAGCGAGGCGAAAGAATATCTGAAAAAAAATTTTGATATAGATTTGATGCTCAATCCCGAAATGATAGCCGCGCACGAAATTTATCGCATCTTGATGACGCCCGCCGCTTTGGACGTTGACGAATTCGCCGGCGGAAAGATTCGCTTGTTCGAGGTCAAAATCAACAGAGACAGTCGTTACGTCGGCATTCCGCTGAAAAAGTTGAAGTTGCCTACAGGCGTTTTGGCAGGATTAATTTTCCGCGACCATGAAATGATTATTCCGCACGGCGATGATTTTCTGCAAGTGCACGACAATGCTTATTTCATCGGCTTTCCCGATGCGATTGAAAATTTCAGCTCAAATTTCGTTCAGCAGGACTCGCGAAAACTTGAACGCGTGATGATTATCGGTGCGGGCAGAATCGCGCGGACTTTGTCAGTTATGCTCATCAATGCAGATGTCAACGTTAAAGTGATTGAGAAAGATCGCGACCGTTGCGAAGACATGGCACAGATTTTGACGGGCGATTCCATTGCAATTTACGGCGACGGCACCAACGTTGATTTGCTCGCGCAGGAAGGAGTTGCCTCGGCGGACGTGGTTGTCTGCTTGACCGAAGACGATAAGCTAAATCTTATGATGGCTCTGCTTGCAAAACATTTGGGCGCGAAAAAGACCGTCGTGCGTGTTTATCGGACGGAATATGCGGATTTGATTGAGAAAGTCGGCGTGGACGTTGTCATTTCTGCGCGATTGCTCTCTGCGGCGGAAGTTTTGGCTTTTGTCAGACGCGGCGGCGTTGTCAGCGTGTCGATATTGGAAGGTGCGCGTGCAGAGGCAGTTGAAGTCATCGTTCAGAGCGGTGCCAGAGTTGCCGGCAAAAAATTGATGGACGTTCGCCTGCCGAAGTCGTGTTTGGTCTGCGCTTACGTTCGCAAAAACAAAGCTGCCATTCCCAACGGCAACACAATCCTTGAGCCCGGCGACAGAACGATTCTATTTTGCCTGCGCGGCGCGGCTCAAGAAGTCATGACGTGGTTTAATTGACGTGTTGACTTGAAGACGGCTCGAAGGTTTATGATTCAGTCGAAAAAATTTTTGGAGGGATTCGTATGCAGTATGTGAAGTTCGGCAACACCGGCATGGACGTTTCGCGAATTTGTCTCGGCATGATGAGTTTCGGCAAGCCCGGCAAAGAGAACGGCGTCTTTCCATGGGCGAAAAATCTCGAAGACGGTAGAGAAATGTTCAAGCGCGCGATTGAACTCGGCATTAACTATTTCGACACGGCGAACGTCTATCAAATGGGCACCAGCGAAGAAATTACCGGTCGTTACATCAAAGACTTCGGGCTTGACCGCGACGAGATTGTCGTTGCCACGAAAGTCAACTTTGAAATGCGGCCCGGTCGCCCAAACGGCGGCGGACTTTCACGCAAAAATATCATGGCGGAAATTGATCACAGCTTGAAACGTCTGCAACTCGATTATGTCGACGTTTATCAAATTCATCGTCTCGATCCGAATACGCCTATGGAAGAAATTATGGAGGCTCTGCACGACGTTGTTAAGAGCGGCAAGGCTCGTTATATCGGTGCGTCGACAATTTTTGCGTGGCAACTCGAACGCTTGCAGAATATCGCCGAAGCTCACGGTTGGACAAAGTTTGCGTCGTTGCAACCGCAATACAATCTGATTTATCGTGAAGAAGAACGCGAAATTTTCCCGCTGTGCATGGATAGGAAAATGGCTGTCGCGCCATGGTCACCACTCGCAGGAGGACGTTGCGCACATCCATGGGGCACAGTCACCAAACGCAACTCGATTGATGAAGTTTCGCCGATGGTTTGGAGCAAGACCGATGACGTTGACAAAATCGTCGTCGACAATCTGGAGCAAATCGCCAAAGAACTCGGCTATTCAATGGCGCAAACATCGCTGGCTTGGATGTTGAGCAAACCGTTCATCACCGCGCCGATTGTCGGCACAACGAACGTTCGCCACATTGAAGAGGCAGTTTCCGCATTGGACATCAAACTCGACGACGAGACGATTAAAAAATTGGAAGCACCATACGTTCCGCACATCAAGACCGGCGCATTTTGATTCGCGGCAAAAAATTTTTGACAAGTCAATCTGCGACAAACTATAATGAAAAAAATTTTTACAGGGGGAAATTTATTCATGCAGTCAATCGTCAAAGATATGACGCTCGCGCCTTCGGGGCACGACAAAATTAATTGGGTTAAAAATTTCATGCCGGTAATGAGCGCAATCGACAGAGAGTTTTCGCAATCAAAACCGTTCGCGGGCAAAAGATTGTCAATCACGTTGCACCTTGAGGCGAAGACGGCTTACATGGCGGAAGTTTTCATGCACGCGGGCGCGGACGTTGTGATAACCGGCTCGAATCCGCTTTCCACGCAAGACGACGTTGCGGCGGCTCTCGTTGAGGACGGAGTGACTGTTTTCGCGACGCACGGTTGTTCCGCCGAAGAGTACAACGTTTATCTCAACAAAGCGGCTGATTTTGCGCCCGACATTTACATTGACGACGGCGGAGACTTCACGGAACTTTTGCACACGACCAGACGCGACGCTTTGAAAAATATTATCGGCGGCTCTGAAGAGACTACCACCGGCGTAAATCGACTTCGTGCACTGGAACGTCAAGGCAAATTAGAATTCCCGATGATCGCCGCGAACGACGCCTATTGCAAATTTTTATTCGACAATCGCTACGGCACCGGGCAATCGACGTGGGACGGAATCATGCGCACGACGAATCTTGTTGTCGCGGGAAAAACTGTCGTTATCGCGGGCTACGGTTGGTGCGGCAAAGGCGGTGCGATGCGTGCTCGCGGACTCGGCGCGAATGTCATTGTCACGGAAGTTGATCCGATTAAAGCGATTGAGGCGGTCTTCGACGGTTTCAGAGTTATGCCGATGATTGAGGCGGCGAAGGTCGGAGACATTTTCTTGACGTTGACGGGCGATATTGACGTTATCACGGGCGAACATTATCCATTGATGAAAGACGGTGCCATGCTTGCCAATGCCGGGCATTTCGACGTGGAGATTAACATTCCCGAACTTGCCGCTCAATCGGTAAGTCGCAAAGTCGTTCGCAACAACGTCGAGGAATTTTTACAGCGCGACGGGCGAAAAATTTATCTGCTCGCCGAAGGTCGACTGGTCAATCTTGCAAGCGGCGACGGTCATCCCGCAGAGATTATGGACTTGAGCTTTGCAGTTCAATTTTTCAGCGCGGCTCACATTTTGCACAATCACGGCAAGCTTGACAAAAAAGTTTATCTCATGCCCGAAGAGATCAACACGAAAATTGCGGAGATCAAACTTGAATCAATCGGCGTTCAAATCGACAGCTTAACCGACGCTCAACGCGAATATCTTGGAGACTGTTGGTAAAGTAGCGTTGAAAAGAGCTGACACCCGGCGCACAGGGATGTGCGCCGTCGCCGACCGCGTCGCGTGATGCGACGCCAGGCGGACAAACGCCCTTTCTTTTTGCTACTTTTTCTTTGGGCGCAGCAAAGAAAAAGTAGATCCTAAACATAAAAAAATTTTACACGCCAAATGAAATTTACCAACACGCCCTGGACTTTGACGCTTGACGATTCATCAAAAAAGCCCGTGAACTCGACACTCATCGATGTTTACAGGCTTTTAAATTGCGCTTAATTTGGTTTCTTCATGGCAACCACGCCGCGAATTTATCCGTGTATATAATTCCATATTGCTTCTGCGACGGGCGAGCCGGTACCATAAACGTAGGTGTTGGCACCCCAGTCATTGCTGTAGCGAGGTCCGCCGTTTGAAAGCCAGAAGTGGTATCCTACGGAACCGCCTCTGTCGTCTACAACCGTACAATAAAAATTATTGCGATTGCCTTGAACAGGAGTCAAAAGATAAGCACGTGCGCCGTTGTCTCTGTACCAGCCGACGGGAACTCTGCCTGCCTCTGCTTGATTGTCGAAACCGCCGATTATGACCAGCGTGAATGCGACCATCATCACTGCCAAAAGTTTTTTCATTACAACCACCCTCCAAAATTTTTTACGGTTTATTTGTATCAAATCATTATTAAAAGACAATTAGACGCGAAAAATTTTTTTTGTCGACTCAAGGAATATTCCTGACAGTGCCGGGAATTACGGTGATGTAGCCTTTGTGAGCATAACCGCTGACTCCTCTGTAAGTGACGGGACGAAAATTATTGTCGTAATCTCTGTAACCTTGTTCTCTGTAGTCCGCGCCCATAAAAAGAGTAATTTCGACACGTGCGCCGGGCGGGATGCGAAGTATCTCCGAATAATTTCTTGAAGGTCCGCTCCTAAGCGCGAGGAAGTCGATGTTCGGACTGACCACGCCTTGAGCGTAGGCACCCGTCGTTATCTCGACAAGGTTGTAATCGCCGTTGAATGTGAACGCTTTAGCCGAAACTTGATTGTTAAGACTGCCGACAACAATCAGCGCAAAGGTTAACATTATCGCCGCCAAAAATTTTTTCATGACAACCGCTCCCTTAAAATTTATTTCAATACCATTGCGGCTCCGAAACGATCGTAAAGTAGCGACTGCTCGCATAGCCGAGGACTCCTTGATAACTGACTTCCTCAAAGGCAGATTTGCGCGAAGGTTTGTAGCCGCGCCGAGTGTTAACCTTAATTCGTGCGCCGGGCGGAATGCGTGTTACCTCCGAATAAGTTGTAGCGGGACCGCTGCGCATTGACAGAAAATCGATGTCGTAGTCGACTACTGCCTCCCACACTGCGCCGAAATTTTGTGCCGAAGCTTGATTGTTCAGACCGACGACGATAATCAGTGCAAAGCTCACCGTTATCGCCGCGAAAACTTTTTTCATCGCAACCACCTCACGAAAATTTTTAGTGAAGTCATTATATCAGCTTTTCATTGAAAAACTCTTGAAAAACAATTCCGCGTGAAAATTTTTAATCTGCGCGGCGACGATTGACACGTTTGATAAAATGGACACATTCAAGAAAATTTTTCCGACCAAACAATTCAAGCAGGTGATAAAGTTGAAGACAAGGCAACTGGCTTTAACGGCAATGATGACGGCGATTGTGTTCGTGGCAACGTTTGTGCCGAAAATCCCTATACCGCTCGGCTATGCACATTTGGGCAACGCGGCGATTTTTTTGGCGGTAATCTTCTGCGGACGACGTGTCGGCATTTTCAGCGGAGTACTCGGCTCGGCATTGGCTGACTTATTGAGCGGTTTCCCGATATGGATTTTGCCGACAATGTTCATCAAAGCGGCGGAGGCAGAAATCTTCTTCCGACTGCACGAGAAAAATTTTTTGCTCGGATTAATCGCGGCGGGCTTGATTATGGCGACGGGCTATATACTCGCGGGCGCAGTTCTCTACGACAGCTTGAGTGCGGGACTTGCATCAACGCCGGGACTTTTGATGGAAGCGGCAGTGAATGCTTTTGCAACGATTGTAATCGGCGCGGCGATTCGTCGTAATGCGTGATTGGAGGATTGACATGCAGAAAGCAGCAGTGGCGATGAGCGGCGGAGTTGACAGCTCGTTGACGGCGGCTCTTTTACAAAAGCAAGGGTATGAAGTCGTCGGCGTGACCATGCAACTCGGCGCGGAAAATTTTCACGTTGCGGATGTTGCACGCGTCGCTGAAACGCTCGGCATTGATTTTCACGTCGTCGACTTGAAAGACATCTTCCGCGAAAAAGTCGTTGATTATTTTGTCGCGGAATATCTGCGAGGACAAACGCCGAATCCTTGCGTGCGTTGCAATCGCGAAATAAAATTCGGTGTGCTGTTTGATTTCGCAACTTCAATCGGCGCAGATTATTTGGCGACGGGTCATTATGCGCAAATTACTTTCGAGGACGGGCGATTCAAACTCACTCGTGCCGCCGATTTGAAAAAGGATCAATCTTACGTGCTGTATAACTTGACGCCCGATAAGCTCGCCAAAGTTCTCTTGCCGCTCGGAAAATTTTCTAAATCGGAGGTCAGACGTCTTGCCGCCGAATTTAATTTGCCCGTCGCTCAAAAGCCCGACAGTCAAGAAATTTGTTTCGTGCCCAATGACGACTACAAAAATTTTATCGCGAACCGTGCACCAAACGCTCAAGCACTTCAAGCGGGCAATATCGTCGACGCGGACGGAAAAATTCTCGGACAACATCACGGCGTCGCAAATTATACAATCGGTCAGCGCAAAGGTTTGGGAATTGCCGCACCGCAACCGCTCTATGTTACAAAACTCGACGTTGACAGGCGACAAGTTGTCGTCGACACGGGCGAAAAACTTTTTACAAAAACTTTGACGGCTCGCGATGTTCATTGGATTTATAATCCGACGCTCCCAAAAATTTTACACGCGAAAATTCGTTACGGTTCACGGCTCACGGAATGCACCGTTGACGAGGAAGAAAATCTCCTGCGCGTGACTTTTGCCGAAGTTCAACGAGCCGTCACGCCCGGGCAATCGATTGTATTTTACAACGGAGAAGAAGTCATTGGAGGCGCGATTATTCAAGGAGGCGATTTTGATGAATAAACTTGCCGACAAATTGGAACGGCTGAAAAATTATCTGCGCGGGCTTGAAAGTGTTGCGGTTGCATTTTCCGGCGGAGTTGATTCGACTTTCCTGCTTAAAGTTGCGCATGACACCTTGGGCGAAAAAGCCGTCGCGTTGACTGCGGCAAGTGTATTCGTTCCGCGCACTGAACTCGATGCGACAAAAAAATTCTGCTCGGACAATGGAATCCGGCAGATAATTTTCGCGGCGGACGTTCTAAACGTCGCGGGCGTCAAAGAAAATCCCGTAAACCGCTGTTATCTTTGCAAACGTGCGCTGTTTGAAAATTTCCTGCGCATTGCGGCGGAGAACAACCTTGCGGCTCTCGTCGAAGGTTCAAACATTGACGACACCAGCGATTATCGTCCCGGCATGAAAGCTTTGGCGGAACTTGACGTTAAAAGTCCGCTTAGAGTTGCCGATTTGAGCAAGTCGGAAATTCGCGAGCTGTCACGTGCAATGAATCTTTTTACGTGGAACAAACCGTCAATGGCATGTCTGGCAACGCGATTCGTTTACGGCGAAGAACTCACGGCTCAACGTTTGGAGATGGCTGAACGTGCGGAAGAATTTTTATCGGGTGAGGGATTCAATCAGTTGCGCGTGCGAATTCACGGCAACCTTACACGAGTTGAAATAATGCCCGAAGATTTTTCACGACTCATCAATCAGCGTGATAAGCTCGTCGACAAATTCAAGTCTCTGGGATTCGATTATGTCACGTTGGATTTGCAGGGCTATCGCGTCGGCAGTATGAATTTAACGGTTAAGTATTCGGCAA